>JBJEIU010000046.1:0-4504 GCA_051877355.1 Hominilimicola sp. | reverse complement strand
AATATGCTGTTTTTATGAACAAAAAATTAATTTTATAAAAAAAATGGAATGTATAGGTTGAATTTTGCGTTATTTTGATATATACTTAATTTGTGCAGTTATTTTTGCGGAAGGAGTTCATATGTTTGGATACGTTACAATATGCAAAGACACATTAAGTGAACAGGGATATAAAATGTTTAAGGCATATTACTGCGGTCTGTGCAAGGCGATAGGAAAACGTTGCTCGCAGAGCGCGCGTATGGGACTTAGCTATGATATGACATTTCTTGCAATGGTGCTGTCCGCTCTATGCAGCAGTGAAACGGAAATGAATGACAGGAAATGCCTGCTGCACCCGACGCGTGAAAATATCTGTGTTGAAAATGACAGAGCGGTTGAATATGCGGCGGATATGGGTGTTATGCTCAGCTTCCTAAAGCTTTTGGACGACTGGAATGATGACAGAAGTATAAAGGCGCTTATGTCAATGCTGCTTTTCCGCAGGGGAGTGAGAAAGGCAAAAAGGCGTTATCCCGAGGCTTACGACAGTATACGCGTCTGCCTTGACCGTTTAAGTCGGCTTGAAAAGGAAAGATGCGCCGAAATAGACGAAACGGCAGACTGTTTTGCAAAAATTCTTGAAATATTGTTCACGCCTGATTTTATAGCGGATGAAAATGAAAAACGTATTCTTTCATGGCTGGGGTATAACATAGGCAGATGGATTTATATAATCGACGCTTATAATGACATTGAGAAGGATATGAAGAAAAACAGCTATAATACTTTCCTCGAAAAATACAGAGGCAAGCCGCTTAGTGAAATAAAGACGGAACTCAAGGAAAAACTTGATATATCCATGACTTTTACGCTTGAGAACGCCGCTTCGGCATATGACTTGCTGACGGTGCATAAGAACAGTGAGGTACTGGATAATATTATATATAATTCTCTGAAGAGAAAACAAAATCTTATTTTAGGAGAGAATAATGAATCCCTATGAAGTGCTTGGCGTCAGTGAGGACGCAGACGAAGAAACAATAAAAAAAGCATACAGAGCGCTTGTAAAGAAATATCATCCTGACAAGTACGTGAATAATCCGCTTGCAGACCTTGCAAGTGAGAAAATCAAGGAAATCAACAAGGCGTATGATATGATAATGAACAAGCAGACGCAGCAGAATACGGGCGCGTCAGGCGGTGCAGGTCACTCCTACGGACAGCAAAGCTACAGCGGACAGGCAAGCTTTGAGAATGTGCGTATACTTATATCGCAGTCGCGCATACGCGAGGCGCTTGCCATGCTTGAAACGCTTCCAAGAACAGCCGAATGGTATTATCTTTCGGGACGTGTCAGAATGCAGGTAGGCTGGTATGATCAGGCAATAAGTTTTTTGCAGACGGCGGTTAACATGGAGCCTGATAACGTGGAATACAGAAGTGCGCTTGAAAATGTGCGCAGCAGAAACAGGACGTATACCACCACGACGACAACGACAAATACGACAGGCTGCTGTAGTCCGTGCGACTGCTGCACAGCGTGCATGTGCGCTGACTGCATATGCCCCTGTTTTTAAAATAAATCAGAATGGAGAAAGTTTATGAGTAAAGAACAGCATATAACCTCAATAGGCGGACAGGCGGTAATGGAGGGCGTTATGATGAGAGGCCCATATAAGACTGCCGTTGCCGTAAGAAAGCCTGACGGAGATATAGAGCGTAAGGTTGAGGAAAACGGAACAAAAACAAGAAGCAAATTTTTTCGTCTGCCCATAGTAAGAGGATGTGTTAATTTTATAGACAGCCTTGTTATCGGCATGAAGGCGCTTATGTACAGCGCCGAATTTGTGGATATAGAGGGCGACGAGGAGGAAACCGAGAGCAAGTTCGACAAGTGGCTTGACGAAAAATTCGGCGATAAGATAAAGGATATTGTGATTTATGTGTCAATAGCAATATCACTTGTATTCAGTATTGCGCTGTTTATGATACTTCCCACGTTCGTGACAAAAGGAGCGGAAAAGCTCGGTTCTCTTATTCCGTATGTGTCCGCGGTAACAGGCACACACCTGTTCACGAGCCTTTTTGAGGGTATAATAAGAATGGCGATATTTATCGGCTATCTTGCGATAGTATCGCAGATGAGTGATATAAAAAGAGTATTCCAGTACCACGGCGCGGAGCATAAGACAATAGCCTGTTACGAAGCGGGCGAGGAATTAACCGTGGAAAATATAAAGAAATACAAGCGTTTCCACCCCAGATGCGGTACAAGCTTTCTGCTGTTTGTAATGATAGTCAGCATACTGCTGTTCGCACTGCTGCCGAGGGTGGATATGGTAATATTAAGAGTGCTTATGCGTCTTGCGCTGCTTCCCGTTGTCGCAGGAATTTCCTATGAAATTATAAAGTGGGCAGGCAGAAGCAAGAATAAATGTGTAACGTTGCTTTCAAAGCCGGGCTTGTGGCTTCAGAAGCTGACAACGCGCGAGCCTGACGAGTCAATGATTGAGGTTGCAATCGCGTCAATGGAGCCGTGTATACCTGAGAATAAAGAGGACGACAGATGGTAATTTCCGAGCTTGTAAGGGAAACCGCAAAAAGTCTCACCGACAATGCGCGCTTTGAAGCAGAACTTATGGTGATGAACGTTCTTGGCATAAGCAGAACACAGCTTGTATTAGACAGCAAACGTAATGTGACGGCTCAGCAATGCGAAAAGGTATCGGAAATGGTAAAACGCCGCCAAAGCGGTGAACCGCTGCAATACATACTCGGCGAGTGTGAGTTTATGTCGCTTGATTTCTATGTTGAAAGCGGAGTGCTTATTCCGCGCAGCGATACGGAAACGCTTGCGGAAGCGGTGCTTGAAAAAACAGATGAAAATAAACAGGTGAAAATTCTCGATATATGCGCGGGCAGCGGCTGTATAGGAATAAGTATAGCGCATTTCAGACCAAAGGCATATATTGATTTAGTGGATATAAGCGATAAGGCAACAGAAATTGCGGAGAAAAATATTGTCCGTAATAATGTGTATAACAGAGTAAAAGTACAGAAAATGGATATACTTAATGAATATCCGCAGGAAAAGTACGATTTAATCGTGTCCAATCCGCCGTATATAGAAACGGAGGTTATAGACACTCTGCAAACGGAGGTAAGGGAGCATGAACCGCGCCTTGCACTTGACGGAGGTACGGACGGACTGATATTTTACCGTCGCATAACGGAAATTGCACCTGAAATTCTTAAAAAGGGCGGAATTATTGCATTTGAGATAGGGTATAATCAGGGAAATGCCGTCCGAGCTCTTATGGAAAGAAAATTCAGAGATATAAATGTAATACAGGACCTTAGCAAAAATGATAGGGTTGTAATGGGAATTTTAAAGTGAAAGGATGAAATAAATGAAAAAGGTAGGTATTTTAACAAGCGGAGGAGATTGTCAGGGACTTAACGCCGCAATCAGAGGCGTAGCAAAAGGTCTTTATGAGGAAATTGACGATGTGGAAATATACGGTATCCAGAATGGTTACGCGGGACTTATCCACGGCGATTACAAGAAAATGGACAAATCCGATTTTTCAGGCATACTTACAGTCGGCGGCACGATACTGGGCACATCGCGTCAGCCGTTTAAGATGATGCGTGTAATAGATGACGAAAACAGCATAGATAAGGTTAAGGCAATGAAGGAGAACTATAAGAAAATGGGTCTTGACTGCCTTGTAATCCTCGGCGGCAACGGCACGCACAAGACGGCAAATCTTCTTCATGAGGAGGGACTTAATGTGGTGTCAATGCCGAAAACAATTGACAATGACGTATGGGGAACGGAAATGACATTCGGATTCCAGAGCGCGGTTGATATAGCGACACAGGTAATCGACTGTATTCACACAACGGCAACCTCTCACGGACGTATTTTCGTTGTTGAGGTAATGGGACATAAGGTAGGCTGGCTTAACCTTTACGCGGGTATTGCCGGCGGCGCGGATATAATTTTGCTGCCTGAAATTCCGTATGATATAAATGAGATTGCAAAGGTAATCGACAAGAGAGAAAAGGCAGGCAAGAGATTTTCAATCCTTGCCGTTGCCGAGGGCGCGCTTTCAAAGGAAGAAGCGCAGCTTAAAAAGAAAGAATTCAAGGCGCAGCGCGCTGCAATGCCGTATCCGTCAATATCATATAAGATTGCCAAGGAGCTTGGCGATTTGACGGGACACGAGATACGAGTAACTGTTCCGGGACATTTCCAGCGCGGCGGAAGTCCCTGCGCCTATGACAGAGTGCTTTGCACACGTTTCGGCGCGGCTGCCGCAAGACTGATAAAGAATGAGCAGTACGGCTTCATGGTAGCCTTGCAGAATGAAAAGATTGTTCCTGTACCGCTTGGCGAGGTTGCGGGCAAGCTGAAAAAAGTGCCTGTTGACAGTGATATAATAGAGGCGGCAAAGGAGATTGGTATTTCATTCGGGGATTGAGCATTCGCTTGCGAATGCGGGACGTCACTTAAGCC
>JBJEIU010000045.1:0-4524 GCA_051877355.1 Hominilimicola sp. | reverse complement strand
GGTATTAAGGCGGAGGTTGAGGAATACACCGAAAAGATAAAGAAACTGAAAACTACAAAGGAAACAAAGGAAAAGCTTCTAAAAGAGGTAGACCGTTTCTCAAAAATGCCGCCGTCCTCATCGGAAAGCTCTGTTGTGCGTAACTATCTTGACACAGTGCTTGCAATGCCGTGGAACAAGCAGTCCAAGGAAAGCTTTGATATAGAACGGGCGGAGGAAATTCTTGATGAGGACCATTACGGACTTGAAAAGGTCAAGGAAAGAGTGCTTGAATACCTTGCCGTAAGACAGATGACAAAGGGCAAAAACGGCACTATACTGTGCTTTGTCGGACCTCCGGGAGTGGGTAAAACGTCAGTTGCAAAGTCAATCGCGCGTTCTCTGGGCAGAAAGTATGTGCGTATTTCCCTGGGCGGCATACACGATGAGTCGGACATAAGAGGTCACAGGAAAACGTATATTGGTGCAATGGAAGGCAGAATAATGGCGGCAATGAAAGAGGCAAAGACAAAAAATCCGCTTATCCTGCTTGACGAGATAGACAAAATGGGCGCGGACTACAAGGGCGACCCGTCTGCGGCGCTTTTGGAGGTTCTGGATTATGAGCAAAACGCAACTTTCCGCGACCACTACATAGAAGTACCGTTTGATTTGTCGCAAGTACTGTTTATTACAACGGCGAATACGCTTGACACCGTTTCGCAACCGCTTCTTGACAGAATGGAGATAATCGAGCTTTCGGGCTATACAAGCAATGAGAAATTCCATATCGCAAAGGATTATCTTGTAAAAAAGGCTATGAAGAACAACGGTGTTGAAGAAAATCAGATAAGCATTGCTGATAATGCCATAAAATCAATTATAGAGCATTACACAAGGGAAGCGGGAGTAAGAAAGCTTGAGCAGCAGATAGGAAAAATTTGCAGAAAATCGGTGAAGCAGCTTCTTGAAACGCGAAAAAAATCAGTTAAGATAACCGAAAAGAACCTTGCTGAATATCTTGGCAAGGAGCGTTATCATTTTGATATGATGAACGAGCAGGATGAAATCGGCATAGCGCGCGGACTTGCGTGGACATCGGTAGGCGGCGAAACACTGTCAATCGAGGTAAACGTAATGCCGGGCAGCGGTAAAGTAGAGCTTACGGGCAAGCTGGGCGACGTTATGAAGGAAAGCGCAATGGCGGCTATAAGCTACATACGCGCCAATTCAAAAACACTCGGAATAAGCGAGAATTTCCATAAGACAAAGGATATACATATTCACGTGCCCGAGGGAGCAGTACCGAAGGACGGTCCATCGGCAGGCATTACAATGGCGACGGCAGTTGTGTCGGCGCTTACGAAAAATCCTGTAAGAAACGATATTGCTATGACGGGTGAAATAACGCTGCGCGGACGCGTGATGCCAATAGGCGGACTAAAGGAAAAATCACTTGCGGCATTCCGCGCGGGAATAAAGGACATAATCATACCCGAGGAAAACAAGCCCGATATAGACGACGTGCCGCAGGAGGTAAGGAAAAAGCTGAACTTCATACCTGTGAGCAGTATGGATACGGTACTTGAAAACGCTTTAAGATAAGGAGAAAGTAATATGAATATACACAACGCAAGCCTTACGGTTTCGGCGGTGCGCCCGAACCAGTACCCGACAAACGGACTGATGGAGTTTGCCTTTGCAGGACGTTCAAACGTGGGTAAATCATCAATGATAAACAAGCTTTTAAACAGAAAATCGCTTGCCCGCGTTTCCGGAACACCGGGAAAGACGGCAACTATAAATTTCTATAATATAGACGATACAATTTACCTTGTTGACCTTCCGGGGTACGGCTACGCGCAGAGGAGCAAACAGGAAACCGAAAAGTGGGGCAAGATGATGGAGGATTATCTTGCGAACCGTGAGCAGCTTGTGCAGACAATTCTGCTTGTTGACAGCCGCCATAAGCCCACAAAGGACGATATTCAGATGGCTGAATGGATACGCCATTACCATGATAACCTTATAGTTATCGCCACAAAAATGGATAAGCTGAAGAAAAAAGAAATAGAACCGAACCTTGAACGTATATGGGAAACGCTTGAAATGGACGAGGACGATTTGCTTGTGCCGTTTTCAACTCAGGACGACGAGGGTAAATGCTCCGTATGGGACATGATAGAAATGATGCGCGCAGGCGAGCTGTACCCCTATGTGAGCGAGGAAGAAACAGAGGAATAATTAAGAATTACAAAAGCCGTCAATTTATCAACTGACGGCTTTTCATGGTAAAACAGGAGCTTTTTAGATGTAATTTGCATCTGATTGTATATGAATAAAAGGAGGAGAAGAATTTGAAGAAATTTCTGGCAGTTTTGATAGCGCTCTGCGCTATAGGAATAAGCGCAAGCGCGGCGGATATGAACTTTACGCCCGAGGGCGGCGGAAAGTGGATATTCTGCAATAATCCCGAAGCGCTAAGAAACCGCGACCTTATGAACAGCGATGATAATCCCCCCTCATACATAATGAATAATGAAAAACTTGGACCGGATTTGTATGACTTTCTTATCTGTCACATAAACAGCACGGACACAGACGACGGCTACGGTATGGGATACAATATTGAGCTTGATATGGAGCTTACCGCTGTGGAGGACAGTGAAATCACAATCAATAAAGCGTTTTTTGACACACCCACAGACGAGGCGTTTATATACGGAGACGGAACATGGGCAAAGGAAACAAACAAATTCAGCTGTCTGCATGGTTTAGCGTCATATCTCGGCGTAAATCTTGCGGAGCTTAACGGCGCATGGCTTTATGAAGCTCAGCCCTATGAGCCGGTGACACTCGAAATCAAAAAAGGCGAAACAGTATGGCTGAGCGAGTATATGGACGACTACAGCTATGTAACTTACGGAAAGCCTATGCAGATAATGGGTCAGATTGAAATTAAATCAGGTAAGATGAATTTCAATGTGGCAGGCTTTAAGTCAGGTGAGGTGATTGGCGACAGAAGCGGCTTTGACCCAAAGGCGAAGTTCGGCAGCTATGCCTATTGCAGAACACAAAAAGGTATTGCGGACTCGCTTCCTAAAGTGAATGTCGATCTTGAATACACCATAGATTACGGCGTAAAGGACGGGGACTACATACCGAACAAGGTATATAATCAGTATGAGCCTGACGGATACGTTACAACTACATGGTGCAGCAATCTCAATCCGCAGGACGATTTATGGTCAAAAACCATATCTGTGCAGTCAGACTTGCTGACGCTTACATATAAGGACGATAATAAGCTGACGCTGTACGGAAAGAAGGTAAAGGATAAAAACAAGAATAATGTGTGGATATGGGACCCGTATCACAGTGACACAGGTGAATATCCCGGTACGGGAACATGGTATTCAGCAGATGAGTATGTGCCGAATTATGAACTTGCTGTAACAAGAAGCAACGAGGGCTTTGCGTGCAGTATGGGAAATTACGGCGTTATTGAAAGCTATAATCTTAAGGTTAAAAATACCACGAACAAGGACAGATATTTTGAATATGTGGCGGAAACCATATCAAGCATCGCCGTTTACGTTGAGGACGAAAACGGAAAGCACAGTGGACTTTTGAAGGGTGAGGGCGGCAATGCGAAAAAGGACACTTTAGCAAGCGTGCTTATTCCGGCAAACAGCGAAAAGGAATTTTCAATAAACATGGTTCTGCCTATCAACTATGTGGGCGGAATAAGAAATTCATTCCAGATTTGTGACGAAAGTCATGTAGGCAAGACATATGAGGATTATATAAAGGAGCCGCGCGCAGAGCAGGGACCTATCACAACGGGAGTTATCGCAAGTGAGGTTAAGGATAAGTTGCCGCAGGAGGTAAAGGACATAATCCGCGGCAACTATAATTGCTTTGAACTTGTAAAGACAGATACGGGGTATATGTTGCGCTGGATTGACTGGGACGGCTGCCCGTATTACTATACAAAGCACTGGGAAAGAGTAAAGACAATTTATTTCCTTGATGAAAAATATAATATTGTTGACAGATACACCTTTGATAAGCTTATAAGACTTGGACTGTACTATGACGGTTGTTATTACGTTGAGGACGCTGACGGAAATCGCTTTAAGTCGGAGGACGGTCAGAAGTGGGAAAGCTATAATCACCGTCTGCCGCTTACGGAGATAAAATTCAATAATTCAAAGCCGTCAACATGGGCGGAAAAGGAGGTAAAGCGCGCATATGAAATTGACGTGGCGCCTTATCAGTTTAAGGATAAGCTTGTTTACACGGACAACATGACACGTGAGAAGTTCTGTGACGTGCTTGCAAGCATGCTTGAACTAAAGGATATGATGCCTGAAAAGGAAACGGCAAGATTTACGGACACAGCAAATGAAAATATAATCCGACTGGGAAGCGAGGGAATTATAAGCGGCTATGATGACGGAAGCTTCAGACCGAAAAATTCAATAACCCGTGAGGAAGCGGCAATGCTTCTTTACAAGGCGGCTAAGTATATGGGTTATGATG
>JBJEIU010000044.1:16894-20550 GCA_051877355.1 Hominilimicola sp. | reverse complement strand
ATGGGTGAGCTTCACCTTGAAATTATCGTTGACAGACTTCTTCGTGAATTTAAGGTAGAAGCTAATGTCGGCGAGCCTCAGGTTTCTTATAGAGAGGCAATCAGAAAAGAAGTTAATATCGAACACAAGTATGCACGTCAGTCAGGCGGTAAGGGTCAGTACGGTCACGTATTGCTTAAGCTTGAGCCTCTTGAAGAGGGCGGCGGCTACGAGTTCGTTAATGCTATTGTCGGCGGTGCTATTCCTAAGGAATATATCCCCGCTGTTGACGCAGGTATCCAGGGCGCTATGCAGTCTGGTGTACTTGCAGGCTACAACGTTGTTGACGTTAAGGCTACTCTTTACGATGGTTCTTACCACGAAGTCGACTCATCAGAAATGGCATTTAAGATTGCCGCTTCTATGGCGTTTAAGGAAGGTATGAAGAAGGCTGACCCTGTTATCAAGGAGCCTATCATGCTTGTAAACGTTATCGTTCCTGATGATTATCTTGGTTTCGTTATCGGTGACCTTAGTTCAAGACGTGGTATGGTTAAGCAGCAGGAATCACGCAGCGGCGGTGTTACTCAGGTAACAGCTGACGTGCCTCTTGCAGAAATGTTCGGCTATGCTACAGTTCTTCGCTCAGGTACACAGGGACGCGGTCAGTATTCAATGGAGCCTTCACACTACAGCGAGGTTCCGAGATCAATCCAGGAAAAGATTATGAACGACCGCTCAAAGGATTGATAATAAAGCTTTTTTGCGGCGGCAGGATTAGTTTCCTGCTCTGCGCCGCTTAAATTATAAAAAGTGTCAAAATACATTGAACACTTTTTTGAATAAGCAAAATTGCTCACCTTGTGAGCAATTGCCTATATTATAAAATATTTTATGAAATATTTGAAAAAATACTTGATTTTTTCAGAAAAAAATTGTACAATAACCTTATTAGTGCAACTATATTATTTTAAGGAGGAATTTTTACAATGGCAAAAGAGAAATTCGAAAGAAATAAGCCGCACGTAAACATTGGTACTATCGGTCACGTTGACCATGGTAAGACAACTCTTACAGCGGCTATCACAAAGGTATTGGCTCTAAAGGGTCAGGCTCAGTTCGAGGCTTATGACATGATTGATAAGGCTCCTGAAGAAAGAGAAAGAGGTATCACAATTTCAACAGCTCACGTTGAGTACGAGACAGATAACCGTCACTATGCTCACGTTGACTGCCCGGGACATGCTGACTATGTTAAGAACATGATTACAGGTGCTGCTCAGATGGACGGCGCTATCCTTGTTGTATCAGCTGCTGATGGTCCTATGCCTCAGACAAGAGAGCACATCCTTCTTTCAAGACAGGTTGGCGTTCCTTACATCGTAGTATTTATGAACAAGTCAGACCAGGTAGACGATCCTGAGCTTCTTGAGCTTGTTGAAATGGAAATCAGAGAGCTTCTTTCAGAGTATGAATTCCCTGGTGATGATATTCCAATCATTACAGGTACAGCTCTTGGCGTACTTGAGTCATCATCAACAGACGTTAACGCTCCTGAGTACAAGTGCATACTTGACCTTATGGATGCTGTTGACAGCTACATTCCTACACCGGAAAGAAAGGCTGATCTTGACTTCCTAATGCCAATCGAAGATATCTTCTCAATAACAGGCCGTGGTACAGTTGCTACAGGTAGAGTTGAGAGAGGTCAGCTAAACCTTAACGACGAAGTTGAAATCGTTGGTCTTACAGACGAAAAGAGAAAGGTTGTCGTTACAGGTATCGAGATGTTCAGAAAGCTTCTTGACTATGCTGAAGCTGGTGATAACATCGGTGCACTTCTTCGTGGTGTTCAGAGAAACGAAATTGAAAGAGGTCAGGTTCTTGCTAAGCCAGGTTCAATTCATCCTCATACAAAGTTCACAGGTGAGGTTTATGTCCTGACTAAGGAAGAAGGCGGTCGTCATACACCGTTCTTCAACAACTACAGACCTCAGTTCTACTTCAGAACAACTGACGTTACAGGCGTTATCACTCTTCCGGAAGGCACAGAGATGTGTATGCCTGGCGATAACGTAAAGATGGCTGTTGAACTAATCACACCGATCGCTATCGAAAAGGGACTTCGTTTCGCTATTCGTGAAGGCGGCAGAACAGTTGGTTCAGGTGTCGTTTCAGAAATCGCTGAATAATTAAAATTTCGGAATATTAAAAGAGGATGTCATTGACATCCTCTTTTTACATAGTTACAAAGAAAAAATCTGTCGGAATTAAAAACCGACAGATTTTATTATTACTTTTCCAAGATAAAATCAAAAATCTTTTCTGCAACCTTATCCTTGCTCATTTTTTCAAGCTGTACCTCATCTGTTGCCGTAATAAGCGTCACAATATTCGTATCGCCGCCAAAACCTGCGCCATTCTGTTTCAGATTATTGGCAACAATCATATCCACGTTCTTTTTCCTTAATTTTTCGCGTGAATTTTCAAGCATGTTTTCCGTTTCCATTGAAAAACCGCATATAAACTGATCGTATTTTTTATTTTCACCAAGCGTTTTTAGAATATCGTCCGTACGTTCCATTTCAATAGACATATCGCCGTCCTTTTTCTTGACCTTTTCCGTACTGACATTTTTCGGGCGGTAATCGGCAACTGCCGCCGCCTTTACGATTATATCCATATCATCCGCAACTGACATTACCGCGTCAAACATTTCCTTTGCGCTCTTTACCCTTACCACATTAACAAATTCGGGCGGTTCGCTGTCGCACTTACCCATGACAAGCGTTACATCCGCTCCGCGAAGCATTGCGTTCTTTGCCAGTGAGAATCCCATTTTGCCGCTTGAATGGTTCGTAATATAGCGGACGGGGTCTACTGCCTCCATTGTCGCTCCGGCTGTTACAAGCACCTTTTTGCCCGCCATATCCTTATCAAATGCTATCTCCTTAAGTATATATTCAAGCAACAACTCCTCATCAGGCATTCTGCCGTCGCCCATGTCGCCATTGGCAAGCATACCATGGGCAGGCTCGACTATCTCATAATCATATTTCCTAAGTTTTTCAATATTATCCTGTACAACAGGATTATGAAACATATTATGGTTCATTGCTGGCGAAACAATCTTTTTACACGGGCAAGCCATAACTGTTGTGGTCAGCATATCGTCCGCAATACCGTTTGCGATTTTGCCTATCACGTTCGCACTCGCGGGAGCTATCATAACAACGTCCGCCGCTTTCGCCAGCGCCACATGCTCCACGCTGTATTCAAAATTTCTGTCAAATGTATCTATAAGGCACTTATGCTTTGTGAGCGTTTCAAAGGTTATCGGATTTATAAAATTAGTGGCGTTGCGTGTCATAAGCACATGCACATCACAGTGCAGCTTTACAAGCATACGCGCCAAATTGGCGATTTTGTACGCCGCAATACTTCCCGTAACTCCAAGCACCACAGTTTTTCCTGTAAGCATATTAACATTCCTTTCAAATTTTTTGTTTAGTATCGTTATAACATCATGATAACGCCGCATCGTGGCGTATATCGTCTGTTCAAATGATACACAGGTATCGAATGAATGTGTAAACAGACATTCGACAATACCGTAGTATCATTATAACATCATGATAACGCCGCATCGTGGCGTATATCGTCTGTTCAAATGATAC
>JBJEIU010000044.1:0-16794 GCA_051877355.1 Hominilimicola sp. | reverse complement strand
TATCGAATGAATGTGTAAACAGACATTCGACAATACCGTAGTATCATTATAACATATATTTTTATATAATGAAACAATAAATTTACAGTATTATTCCGCCGCCGACAAAAATATCAAGGTACCTTGACTTTTTTATATATGGGTGATATAATAGAGAAGCTTGCGAGGGGGGGTGAAGACATGGAGCAAAATAACAATTCTGTTTCCTTTGAAATAATAAAGGAACTGCGAAGCTGCGGTCACTTTCTGCATTACCGCACAGGCGGAAAAACAGGCAGACGCCGTATTCTACTGGCATTATCAAGACACAATAATCTTTTACAGCGGGAATTGCAGGATATATTAGATGTCAAATCAGGTTCATTAAGCGAGGTTATCATTAACATGGAATCCGACGGTCTTATAAAAAAGACAAAAAGCGAAAAGGACGGACGGCAGTTTGTATTAAGCCTGACGGACGAAGGCGTCAGACAGGCTGAAATTTCACACAAAAAATATGAGGAGCAGGTGGAAAAAATTACACGCTGTCTTTCAGATGAGCAAAAATATGAGCTAAGCAAGCTGCTTAAGATTATAACAAATCATCTGCATGAGCTTGAACATGACGATGATTTTTCTGAGGAAATGACCACCGCAAACAATAAAATAAAGAAAAAAATAACGAGTAGTGTTTTCACGTAAGTCCAGTTGATAAACACTGCTTTTTTTATTTTAAACGGAAAGGATGATAGAAAATATGATTAAAGAGCTTTCAAAAAGCATACGCGAATATAAAAAAGCCTCTGTCGCAACGCCGCTTTTGGTGTCGCTGGAGGTTGTGATGGAATGTATAATCCCCTTTATTATCGCAATACTTGTCAATCAGATTAAAAACGGGTGTGAGCTGAAAACAATTATCGGCTACGGAATAGCGCTTATCATCATGGCGGCGCTTTCGCTGACGTTCGGCGCATTGGCAGGACTGACCTGTGCAACCGCTTCCTGCGGTCTGGCAAGAAATCTGCGCAAGGATATGTTCTACAGTATTCAGAATTACTCATTTCAAAATATCGACAAATTTCTAACCTCATCGCTTGTAACGCGAATGACTACCGACGTTACAAATGTTCAGAACGCATACATGATGATTATAAGAACGGCAATCAGATCTCCGCTTATGCTTATATTCGCCTTTGCTATGGCGTTTATTATGGGCGGCAAAATGGCATGGATTTTCCTTTTTGTTGTTCCTATACTGGCAGTCGGACTAGCGGCGGTCATTTATATAACAATGCCGCTGTTCCGCAAGGTCTTTAAAAAGTACGACAATCTAAACAGCTCAATTCAGGAAAATGTAAAGGCAATGCGCGTGGTTAAATCATTTGTGCGTGAGGATTATGAACAGCAGAAATTTGACTCCGCCGCATCGGACGTATGCAGCGATTTTACAAAGGCAGAACGTATTCTGGCAATAAACAACCCGCTCATGCAATTTTGTATATATGCGGTAATGGTATTTGTACTGTCTTTCGGCTCGTACACAATTATAACTACACACGGCGCAGATCTTGACGTGGGACAGTTTTCGGCACTTCTTACCTACAGCTTCATGATGCTTAACAGTCTGATGATGCTGTCGATGGTTTTTGTCATGATTACAATGGCTGTCGAATCAGGCAAGAGAATTGTCGAGGTATTAACCGAAAAAAGCACGATTTCAAATCCTGAAAATCCGATTTATAATGTTACGGATGGCTCGGTTGATTTTGAGAATGTAAGCTTTAAATATTCAGAAAAGGCGGAGCAAATGGCTCTCTCCAATGTTAATCTTCATATCAAATCGGGTGAAACAATAGGCATTATCGGCGGAACAGGCTCCTCAAAATCCTCGCTTATACAGCTTATCTCAAGACTGTATGACTCAACGGAAGGCGTTGTGAAGGTCGGCGGAACAGACGTAAAAAAATATGACCTAAAAACACTGCGAAATCAGGTGGCGGTAGTATTGCAGAAAAACATTCTGTTTTCAGGCACAATCAAGGATAACCTGCGCTGGGGAAACAAAGATGCAACTGATGAAGAAATAATACAAGCGTGCCGTCTTGCATGCGCCGATGAATTTATATCACAATTTCCCGACGAATACGATACATACATCGAGCAGGGCGGAGCAAATGTGTCAGGCGGACAGAAGCAAAGGCTGTGTATTGCAAGAGCGCTTTTAAAAAAGCCAAAAATTCTTATTCTTGATGACTCCACAAGCGCCGTTGACACAAAGACCGACGCAAGCATACGCAAGGCAATGAGGGAATACATTCCCGAAACCACAAAAATAATTATCGCGCAGAGAACCGCCTCCGTGGAGGACGCCGACAGGATTATCGTCATGGACAACGGCGCTGTGGATGCGGTAGGAACGCATAGTGAGCTTTTGGCGAAAAATAAAATTTATAGAGAAATTTACACTTCTCAAAACAAGGAGGGGAACGATCTTGAGTAAGAAGAAAATCAAAAAGAACACAATCGGAAGATTATTAAAAACTATGCTCGTATTTTATCCTGTCATTCTGCCCGTTGCAATTGTGTGCATTATTTTCAGCGCAATTGTCAGCTCGTTCCCGGCGGTATTTATGCAGAACATCATTGCAATAGTCGAGGAAAGCTGGAAGAGCGGTGACTGGAACGCTGTGGGCGTCAGGATTTTATCCTTTGTGGGACTGCTTGTAATCTTCTATATTTTGTCGCTTGCCGCAAATTTTACCTTCAATCAGCTTATGGCAATTATTACGCAGGGTACGCTGAAAAAAATGCGTGAAAAAATGTTTAACGGTATGCAGCGTCTGCCTGTCAAATATTTTGACACACATAACCATGGCGATATTATGAGCTACTACACAAATGATATTGATACGCTGCGTCAGATGATTTCGCAAAGTTTTCCACAGCTTTTAATTTCGGCAGTTACCGTTATCACGATTTTCAGCATAATGGTATACTATTGCCTATGGCTAACGCTTGTTGTCGTTGCTGGCGTAATCGTTATGCTTGTCCTTATCAAAAAGCTTGGCGGCGGTTCGGCAAAATATTTCTTCCGCCAGCAGACTGCGCTCGGCAAGGTCGAGGGCTTTATTGAGGAAATGATGAACGGTCAGAAGGTTATTAAGGTGTTCTGTCATGAGGAGGAAAGCAAACAGGACTTCGATGCCGTTAACGACAAACTCTTTGAAGAATCGGAACGCGCCAATAAATATGCCAACATACTCGGTCCTATTCTCAACAATATAGGAAATGTACTGTACGTAATTGTAGCGATTGCAGGCGGTGTACTACTTATTTCGGGTGCGCCCAATGTAAGCGTTTCCGGACTTGCAATAGGTATCAGTATAGTTGTACCGTTTTTGAATATGACAAAGCAGTTTGTCGGAAACATTAATCAGGTTTCCCATCAGGTAAATGCAGTAGTTATGGGAATTGCAGGCACAGAGCGTATTTTTGAACTGATTGACGAGTGTCCCGAACAGGATGAGGGATATGTTACATTGGTAAACGCCTGCGAAAAGAACGGAATACTGACAGAATGTGATGAACGGACAAATGTCTGGGCGTGGAAGCATCCCCACGAAGCAGACGGAACAGTGACCTACACAAAGCTTACGGGAGATGTATGCCTGTCCGAGGTTGATTTCGGATATGATGAGGAAAAAACTGTTCTGCACAATATATCTCTTTATGCAAAGCCCGGTCAAAAGGTTGCATTTGTAGGAGCAACAGGTGCTGGAAAAACAACAATTACAAATTTGCTTAACCGTTTCTATGATATTGCTGACGGCAAAATCCGTTATGACGGCATAAACATAAATAAAATCAAAAAAAGCGATTTGCGCCGCTCATTAGGCATTGTTTTGCAGGACACAAACCTGTTCACGGGCACTGTTATGGAAAATATACGTTACGGAAAGCTTGACGCAACGGACGAGGAATGTATTGCCGCGGCAAAACTGGCTGGCGCAGACAGTTTTATAAAACGACTTCCCAACGGCTATCAGACCAACATTTCAGGAAACGGAGCAAACCTTTCACAGGGACAGCGTCAGCTTTTATCAATAGCGCGCGCGGCTGTTGCCGACCCGCCCGTTATGATACTGGACGAAGCCACCTCCTCAATAGACACGAGAACAGAGGCGATAGTTCAGCGCGGTATGGACGCGCTGATGAAAGGCAGAACGGTATTTGTAATTGCCCACAGGCTTTCAACCGTTAAAAATTCAGACGTAATCATTGTGCTTGATCACGGCAATATTATTGAGCGCGGAAGCCACGAGGAGCTTATCGCTCAGAAAGGACAATATTATCAGCTATACACCGGAGCGTTTGAGCTTGAATAAATACGGTTCATAAAACCGGCACTGTTTCTTTATAAACCTCATATAATAAAATTGGAGGTGGAATAAATGAACAGAAACAGATATACTAACCGTAATATTGAGATAAAGGATTACGGAAAAGAACCGCTGATTGTGAACATTGACCGGTTTGCCAACATGAATACAAACTACAGGACTGCGTTATGGACGGGCAAACATCTCCAGGTAACATTAATGAGCATACCTGCGGGCGGCGATATAGGACTTGAGGTACATCCGAATACTGACCAGTTCATACGCATTGAAAACGGATACGCTCTTGCCGTGATGGGAAAAAGCAAAGACGACCTGAATTACAGACAGAGAATAAACAGCAATTACGCCGTAATCGTTCCAGCGGGCACGTGGCATAATATTATAAATATCGGTAATACGCCGCTGAAGCTGTATTCAATTTACGCGCCGCCGCATCATCCTTTCGGAACGGTTCACAGAACAAAAAAGGAAGCCGAAGAGGAAGAAAAACATTAATTGTCGGCCCGGATTTCAGAAATCCGGGTCTTTTTATATCTCAAAATCTATCATATATCCCAAATTAACGGAATAATAAATTAATATGACAAAGGGGGGATTTTCCATGAATTACATTTGGTGCGGAATGATAGTCGTATCCATTATAGTATCCGTTTTCAACGGCACGGTCAGCGAGACGATCAACGCCGCTTTTGAGGGAGCGAAGAGCGCGGTATTTACTGTATTATCCTTTGCTGGAGTGATGTGCTTCTGGACGGGAATACTGAAAATCGCCGAAAAATCGGGGTTATCACAGAAAATCGAAAAGCTGTTAAGACCGATAATAAACTTCCTTTTCCCTAATTCCGGCAATGAGGCGAAAAAGTATATAGCCATGAACATGAGCGCGAACCTTTTGGGCATGGGTAACGCCGCCACGCCTATGGGAATAAAAGCCATGTCCTGTCTTGACAGGGAAAACAGCAATCCCCTTTACGCCTCGGACAACATGTGTATGCTCGTTGTGCTGAACACAACCTCAATACAGCTCATACCCACCACAATAATCGCGCTGCGCGTCGCGGCACATTCCGCAGACCCATTTTCAATAATCCTGCCTATATGGATTTCATCATTGACGGCAGTATTTGCCGCAGTATTCCTCGCAAAACTATATTTCGGGAGAAAAAAGCTATGATTTATATAATCCCTGCCATAATCGCAATCGTTCTTATAGTAGCACTGGCAAAAAAGCTGCCCTCATATGAATTATTTATTGACGGGGCAGAGGAGGGCATGAAAATAGTCGCCGGAATTTTTCCGCCGTTGGTGGCGGTGCTTACCGCCGCATATATGCTGCGCGCGTCGGGAACGCTTGACCTTATCATATCATTTTTGTCACCGATTACCGGTTTTATCCCCGCCGAAGTAATGCCGCTTGCGCTTATCCGCCCCATATCCGGCAGCGGCGCGATTGGAATTTTATCCGAAATATTAAACACCCACGGCGCCGACAGTGAAATCGGCAGAATTGCGTCCGTTATAATGGGTTCAACAGAAACAACTTTCTACTGTCTTTGCGTATATTTTGCCAAAACAAGGGTAAAACATAATTTGAAGGCTGTGCCTTTTGCCGCCGCTGGCGACATTGTGGGTATATTAATGGCGGTAATTCTGATTAAGTTGGTAAAAATTTAACGAAATTTCATTATGTACTTGAAAAACAGATAATTTTTATATATAATATAATTAAGAAAAATCGGGTTTTTCAAAGCCCGTTAAAAAAAGGAGAAATTAGCTATGTACAACAAATTAACAGTTGAAGATGTTGACGTAAAAGGCAAGAAGGTTTTAGTACGCTGTGACTTTAATGTTCCGCTTGACGGCGAGGGCAATATCACAGACGAAAACCGTATTGTAGGCGCGCTTCCTACAATCAAGTATCTTATAGACAACGGCGCAAAGGTTATCCTTTGCTCACACATGGGTAAGCCAAAGGGCGAGCCGAAGCCGGAGCTTTCTCTTGCACCTGTTGCAAAGAGCCTTTCAGAAAAGCTTGGTAAAGAGGTTGTGTTCGCCGCTGACGACAACGTTGTAGGCGAAAACGCTAAAGCCGCAGTTGCCGCTATGAAAGACGGCGATGTTGTTCTTCTTGAGAACACACGTTACAGAAAGGAAGAAACAAAGAACGAGGAGGCTTTCTCACAGGAGCTTGCTTCACTTGCTGATTTGTTTGTAAACGACGCATTCGGTACAGCGCACAGAGCTCACTGCTCAAACGTGGGCGTATCATCAATCCTTAAGCCGGCAGTTGCAGGCTACCTTATTGAAAAGGAAATCAACTTCCTTGGCAACGCTGTAAACAATCCTGTAAGACCGCTTGTTGCTATTCTTGGCGGCAGTAAGGTTTCTTCAAAGATTTCAGTTATCGAAAATCTTTTGAAGAAGGTAGACAAGCTTATTATCGGCGGCGGTATGGCATACACATTCTTCGCTGCACAGGGTAAAACAACAGGCACATCTCTTCTTGAGCCTGATTATATCGACTACGCTAAGAAGATGCTTGACGAGGCAGGCGACAAGATTGTTCTTCCTGTAGATACAGTTATCACAGAAAAGTTTGATAACGATGCTCCGTCAAAGGTTGTTGAGGGCGACATTCCTGAGGGCTGGATGGGTCTTGACATTGGTCCTAAGTCAATCGAATTGTTCAAGAGCGTGCTTGCTGACGCTAAGACGGTTGTATGGAACGGTCCTATGGGCGTATTTGAAATGCCTAACTTCGCAAAGGGTACAAACGAAATCGCGGCTATGCTTGCTGACCTTGACGCTACAACAATTATCGGCGGCGGCGACAGTGTTGCTGCTGTTAATCAGGCAGGTCTCGGCGACAAGATGAGCCACATCTCAACAGGCGGCGGCGCAAGTATGGAATTCCTGGAGGGTAAGGAACTACCTGGTATTGCTGCACTTACAGATAAATAAAATCATTCAATTTAATTTGTCTGGATTTATTATTTGAAACAAAAGGAGATAAAATCATGGGAAAATATATTATCGCAGGTAACTGGAAGATGAACAAGCTTCCGTCAGAAACATATGACTTCGTTAAGGAAGTTGTTGAAGCTACAAAGGGCGCAGAATGTGAAGTAGTTTGCTGCACACCGTATGTATGCCTTGCTCCGGCAATTGAGGCTGCAAAGGGCACACACGTAAAAATCGGCGCTGAAAATCTTCACTTCGAGGACAAGGGCGCATTCACAGGCGAAGTAAGCGCGGACATGCTTGTTGACCTTGGCGTTCAGTATGTAATCATGGGTCACAGTGAAAGACGTGAATACAACAACGAAACAGACGAAACTGTTAATTTAAAGGCTAAGAAGGCACTTGAAAAGGGTCTTATTCCTATCGTTTGCTGCGGAGAATCTCTTGAACAGAGAGAAGCAGGCATCACAATGGATTGGATTGCTATTCAGATTAAGAAAGCATTCGCAGGAATCAGCGCAGACGACGCAAAGAAGGTTGTCGTTGCATACGAGCCAATCTGGGCAATCGGTACAGGCAAGACTGCTACTGACGATCAGGCAGAAGAGGTTTGTGGCGGTATCAGAAAGATTCTTGCTGACCTTTATGATGACGCTACAGCTCAGGCTATCACAATTCAGTATGGCGGCAGCATGAACGCAGGCAACTGCGCAGGACTTCTTGCAAAGCCGAACATTGACGGCGGACTTATCGGCGGCGCATCACTTAAGAGCGCAGATTTCGCTGTTATCACAGGCGCAGCTAAATAACTTTGAAACCGCAAAAGGGCAGGCAGAATTGCCTGTCCTTAATTTTCTATAAAGGAGAAACACAAATGGCAAAGAAACCAATCGCATTAATCATAATGGACGGCTACGGCATCAATAAAACACTTGAGGGCAACGCAATTGCTGCCGCAAAAAAGCCGAACCTTGACAAATATTTTGCAACGTACCCGAACACGCAGCTCAGCGCAAGCGGACTTGACGTTGGACTTCCCGACGGTCAGATGGGCAACAGTGAGGTAGGACATACAAATATCGGTGCGGGACGCGTTGTTTATCAGATGCTTGTAAAGATTACAAAGGACATAAACGAGGGTAAAATTAACGATGTTAAGGCTCTTTCAGACGCAATGGACGCCGCAAAGGAAAGTGGAAAGTCACTTCATCTTATGGGACTTCTTTCAAACGGCGGCGTACACAGCCACAACGAGCATCTTTACGGACTTTTGCGTATGGCAAAGAAAAAGGGTCTTGAAAAGGTATACGTTCACACATTCCTTGACGGACGTGACGTGCCTCCCACATCAGGCGTTGAATTTATGGCAGAGCTTGAAAAGGAAATCAAGGAAACCGGCGTAGGTTCAATCGCCACAATTATGGGCAGATTTTACGCTATGGACAGAGATAACGCATGGGACAGAGTTGAAAAGGCATACAAGGCAATGGTTGACGGCGAGGGCATACAGGAAACAGACGCCGTTACAGCCGTTAAGAACTCATACGCAAACGACGTAACAGACGAGTTCGTTATCCCGACAGTTGTTGACAAAAACGGTATGATAAAAGAGGGCGACAGCGTTATATTCTTCAACTTCCGCCCCGACCGCGCAAGACAGATTACAAGAACATTTGTTGACCCCGACTTCAACGGCTTTGAGAGAAAGTATTTCCCTCTAAACTTCGTCTGCATGACGCAGTATGACGAAACAATGCCGAACGTAACGGTTGCATATCCGCCCGAATCCCTTGAAATGACATTTGGCGAATACATCAGCAAAAAGGGTCTTACACAGCTAAGAATTGCTGAAACGCAGAAGTATGCGCACGTTACATTCTTCTTCAACGGCGGCGAGGAAAAGCAGTTTGAGGGCGAGGAAAGAATACTTATAAAGTCACCCGATGTTGAAACCTTTGACATGAAACCCGAAATGAGCGCTTACGAGGTAACTGACGCGGTTGTTGACGCAATCAATTCGGACAAGTTTGACGTTATAATCCTTAACTACGCAAACTGCGACATGGTAGGTCACACAGGCGTTATGGACGCGGCTGTAAAGGCTGTTGAGGCAGTTGACGAGTGCGTTGGTAAAATGGTTAACGCAATACTTGAAAAGGGCGGACAGGCTATTATAACAGCCGACCACGGCAACGCGGATTGTCTGGTTGACCCCGAAACAAAAGCTGTATTTACAGCGCACACAACAAACCCTGTTCCGATGATTCTTATCGGCGCGGGCGATGTTAAGCTAAAGACGGGCAGACTTTGTGACCTTTGCCCGACAATGCTTGATTTGATGGGACTTGAAAAGCCCGAACAGATGACAGGCGAAAGTCTGATTGTTAAATAATTTCGCATTTTAAAAGGAACCGAAAGGTTCCTTTTTTGTTACCCGAAATCATGGCAGCCGCCCGTATGTATATTATACTTTCCGAAAATATTTACAATTTCCTCGACAATTTCAAAATCCGATAATTCCTCATGCCTGTACAGGACAATTTTTATCTTTTCCAGCACCTCCACCGCCTTTGCGTCAGCGGTTTCTATAAAGTCCCCCTTACAGAATTCAAGCATTTCAAGAACATTTCTTCCTATATCCTCACACAGTAATTCTTCTATAATTCTCATTTTTTACACTCCTTTTTCTTCTTATTATATTATGATATCATTTTGATGTCAATATAAATTCTTATTTATTTCACTATTTGGATATAATTATATTTAACAAGACTTTAGGAGGTTTATTCATGTCTGGAAATTATTACACCCCATTTTCATTAAGAGTTTCTGAAAATTTGTTAGATAAAATAAAAATTATTGCCGAAGAAAACAAACGTTCCGCAAATAAAGAAATAGAATATGCTTTAACTCAATATGTAAAAAAGTATGAAGCTGAAAACGGTAAAATTGAAGTAGACGACAAAGGCACTGTTTAATACAGCGCCTTTTTTGTGAAACAAAAAAACACTCCGACAAGGGCGGTTTCCCAAGCCGGAGTGCAATTTTTAGAAGCGCTGGTGGACGCTTTATATGGTTCGTAACCGTTCTTTTTCCGGACTTTTTGCCTGAGGCAAAAAGTTTCGCACGTTTGCGTAAAATGAACCGTTACCATGGAGCTAACGAGCGGAGTCGAACCGCCGACCTCTTCATTACCAATTCTTAAAGATATTTATAGCAGTATTTGACGTCTTACGGCAAATACGCATAAATAAGCCATTTTTGCTCTGTTGCTTTCCGTATCGTTTTATATCTTTTTCTTAGTTTTTGTAAAAATAAACCACAAATAAACCCCCAAAAAAATATCTTTATGCGGCGGAAAGTGATTTATTCCGCCGCTGTTTCTTCATTATTATTTTCCGCAGTGTCTTTGACCTGCTTTTCAGCTTCCATGCGGGTAAATATATCATAAAATATATTGGCTAAATCATTTATTACTGATTGCGGAATTTTTGAAACATCAACATCATCGGCATTGCTGTATACTTTTAATTCTCTATCTGTTTTTGACATATATAACGCTCCTTTATGCTTTATCCTCGATTATTAAAACAATCATCGGCGGCGGCTTTATCCGGATATGCTTTACCGCATAACATACAATGATAATGTTCTTTAAACTCCATATATAAACCTCATAATTCTATTTTTTCGCCTGTATCTGCCTCATATTTAGCCTTGACAGCTTTTTTAACATATCCGTTTATACTTTCATTATCTGCTTTTGCGGCGGCTTCTATAAGCTGTTTTGCGCCCTTTTTCATTCTTATTTGGTAAACATCATAGTTGCTTTTCATATATTTTGCTACCGCTTTTTGTTGAGCCTTTGAAACTGCCATATAATCACCTCTTGACAAGTGTTATTGATTATGTTATACTTTAGATAGTAAAGGAACGGTTTTAGCTGTTCCGCTCTATTTAGCTAAATAAGCCGCACAGTTTGGTAGACAGGGCGGCTTATTTTTTTGTTCTTTTCATCAATTTTATTAATTCGATTAACCTATCTATGTAGATTATTCCAACAATCATAGATGTAATATCTAAGATTGCTTTTATCAAATCGTTCATTTTTGATACCCCCTATCTTCTTTTAGTGCAGTTTTCACCTCCTAAAATCAGTATAAAGGGCAGAACAGCCGCCACCGTTCCAATATATCAAGGTCACATAATTTTCATTATCACCTACAGCCGATTTCTCAACTGCAAGTATATTATAACATTTTATCATATCGCATTCAATATACATTTTATACAATATATCGCATTCAATATTGTATATTCTGCATATTGATATATTGCATTCGATATGTTATAATAAAATCAACAAATGAACGAAAGGAGTTAAAATGCAATGAAAAATATTCACGTTATCCGCCGAATGGTGGCAACAATGGCAAACCGCCTCAAGAAAATAGGCTTAACTTTATCCGCCGCATTTAAAAAGGCATGGGAGCTTGTCAAAGGTAATGCTATCAATACAAGAGTTGCCGGAGTTACTAAAGGCAACAGACAAAAAGCCTTGCGCCGTATAGCAACCGCTTACCGCCCTGAACAGGTATGCGTATCATTGGAACGCGACAGAGCGAATTTATGCGATAATAATGCCGTAAATGTCATTATATCGGTAAATGGTTCGACAAGATATAATTTAGGCTGTATTCCGGGTAATCTTGCTTATTTGGTATCTGCCTTAATGGATAAGGGTATCAGACTTACAGCGGCATTTAAAGAGGTTAGAGGACATTACACGTCGTATATGAATTATGGGGCGGTAATCACTCTGCAATTAGTTTAAAAGAAAAAGCCTTGTATAAGCTGCGAACTTCTACAAGGCGGTACACCACCGAGGCGGCATACATAATCTTCACAACATTATTGTAACATAGCCGCCTCCATAAAGTCAATATTTTTTAGGAGGAATTTTTAAATGGATAAGGAAACAATAGAATTATGGAATACAAACATATTAAAGACGGAGTTTGTCAAAAATGTTACGCATTTCTTTTGTGCGGCAGTATTGCACGAATGCGAATATGCCTGTAATAATGATTTTAACAGAGCTTGCGGAGAAATATTTGATACTTTGTACCGTGTTTCTCATAATAATTCTGATATAGGCATAAAACCAATTACCCATAATGATAATCTTTTAGAATACTTTTTTAATCAAAAGAATGAAATACCCGCGTATGTTTTCTATTGGCTTCAATACTGCTAAGGGTATATATGAGGACACTACAAAGACAAAACAATCTAAACGGGCGATATATATTCCTAAAGAAATGGTGTTGCTTCTGAAAGAATGGAAAATAGAACAATGCAAGCAAAAGTTATCAATAGGCGACCAATGGAAAGAATGCGGAAAGGTATTTACATCAAATGACGGCTCAGTAATGCGCCCTGATACGTTTTCAGCATGGTTCAAGCAGTTTATTCGACAAAACAACTTACCTGATATTCATTTGCACACCTTACGGCATACTTCGGCAACGCTGTTAATCGCAAGCGGTGTAAATATTGCAACCGTTTCGGGGCGGCTCGGTCACGCAAGCAAGACCACTACATTAAATATTTATTCCCATGCTATAAAATCTGCTGACGTAATGGCAGCAGAACAATTACAGAACATATTAAATTCTAAAAAAAATTATAACTCTATGTGAATATTTGAATTAAGCAATAACGGCGCTTTTGATAGTTTCAACTGTCAAAAGCGTCTTTGCATTACTTTTGAAAAAAGTAATAAATTGAATAATTTTAAAAGCAATAAACCCCAAATAAACCCCAAAACTCAAATTTATATCCTACTTAAAAGCAGTGAATTAACACAAAAAAACACTCCGACAAGGGCGATTTCCCAAGCCGGAGCGTAATTTTTAGCAAGCGCTGGTGGACGCTTTATATGGTTCGTAACCGTTCTTTTTCCGGACTTTTTGCCTGAGGCAAAAAGTTTCGCACGTTTGCGTAAAATGAACCGTTACCATGGAGCTAACGAGCGGAGTCGAACCGCCGACCTCTTCATTACCAATGGCAGGATTTATGTTTTAATCCGCATTTATAGATATTATGTTCTATTATAGTATCGCTTTAAAATGCCATTATTATGCTATTTTTAAATATAGACACTCCAAGTAGGAGTGTTAAAAAAAATCCATATCAAATTACAAACAGTTACACATATGTTACACCGCTTGCTATACTTTACTTCCTTTTAAGGGATTTTTTATTCCTCAAAACGCTAATTGTATGCTGTAGTAGTTGAATATCCTCATCATCAAGCCCAGATATATCCAGTGTCTGACTTGCATCTAAGCCAAGTAAATAATCAGTTGTCACGTGGAAAATACGAGATAATTTTATCAATATTTCCGGCGAGGGAGTACGCTCTTGTAATTCATAGTATGATATGACAGATTTTGTTACTTGTATTTTTTCATCCAATTTTTTTTGAGTTAAGCCCGCTTGTATGCGTAGCTTTTTTAATTTACTTCCGAAGTCAACCATCTTAGCACCTCTATTCCAATAATAGTTTACATTATTTTAGTATAAATATGGTTGATTTTTAGAACCAATATAGTTGACCGTTGCAGTTTCTTTATGATACAATGTAATTACAAACATTATAGCGAAACAGGGAGTGAAAACATATGAAAGTTATTAGAGCAATATATATATTTGCCATATTAGCGTTTTGTGGTTCGCTGTGTTCTTGCGGCGAAAGCTCAGATGTACTATATTCATCCGAACATATTGGAATATATGATACCGTAACGCGGCAATATATAGACATAGGAGATAGCAAAGATAAGGTAAATAAAATATTGGGATATGGTACAGAAGTAAAAGGTTATTACAATAACTATCAAACTAAGGAGTATATCGAATTTGATACGCCTCACTATGAGTACGGCAATGTTTTAACAATAATATATGACAATAATATAATAAGCAGCATTGACATCCATTATTATCTCGGCAAAATAGAAGATGGATATGATAATAGATTTGAATTGTCAGATGGCACAAATCGTTTTACTGTTAAAGAAGATATTTCAAATAAATATCCGTCAGCTTACATTGATGGATTTGAGGATTTCCATATATTTTTATACAAAAAGAATAATAACGTATTTATAACAGATAATAAACATAATGCCGGATATGAAATAAAAATCATTTATGACATTCAAAATGAATTGGCTGGTTATGAAATCGCAGAATTGAAAGAATAAATAAAAATACCAAATAATTTAGAAATTGGAAGTTATATAAAAACAGCAATAATTTTAATCGTTTAGAGTGAAGAACATCACATATGGAGCAGAAAAATAAATACACAGATATTGAAAATGTAAAATACCCCCTTATGTATAAGTTACTTTATATAGTATTAAATTTAACCATATAATGAAATGTATTAAAAATGCTTGACAATTATACTTTTTCGTGTTATAATTACAGTATTAAAAATAACGAACGATAAAAAGTATACAAATCAGGAGGGATATAACAATGTGTATCTATGGTTATTGCAGAATATCAACATCTAAACAAAAAATTGACAGGCAGATTAAGAATATCTTAGAATTTGAGCCAAAAGCAAAAATAATTCAAGAGGTTTACACCGGTACAAAGTTCCAGGGGCGGCAAGAACTTGATAAACTGTTAAAATGTATCAAGCCGGGCGATACAATCATATTTGATGAAGTTAGCAGAATGTCAAGAAATGCAGATGAAGGCATAGAATTATATTTAAAATTATTTGACGATGGTATAAACCTTATTTTTTTGAAAGAGCCTCATATCAACACAGCCACATATAAACAGGCTTTAAACAGCGGTGTACCATTAACTAACACTGATATTGATGTCATATTGCAAGGTATCAATACTTACATTACAAAGCTTGCTACTAAGCAAATAAAGCTTGCATTTTGCACAGCACAGCGCGAGGTTGACTACTTACATCAGCGTACTTCTGAAGGGTTAGAGAGAGCCAAAAATAAGGGTAAAAGGGTAGGCACGCAAAAGGGCGATACATGGCAGACTAAAAAGAGTATAGCTGCAAAGGCACAAATTAAGCAACACAGCAAAACATACGGCGGTAGTCTGAACGATATTGAGTGCATGAAGCTAACAGGGTTGAGCCGCAACACATACTATAAATATAAAAAAGAGCTTACAGCAGAGCTACAAGCCACAATATAACTCATATAAAAAAGCAAGCTCGATAGAATCAATGACTTGCTTTTTTAATGCTATATTTAAGGATAGTATCTGTATTTATTATTGTTCTGTCTTATTTATTAGCTGTATACCTTCAGAAGATAGGCGCATGTTAATTAATTCGTTGATGAATTTATTGACAGATGTATTTTTTTCTCTACAGTAATTTTGTATAATTTCCTTATTTCCTTTTAAGACTTTTAATTCTAATCTATCGTATGCTTTAGCGTTATATTTTGCGTTAGCCCTTTTTCGTGCTTCTGATAGTGCCATAAAAAATCACCTCTTGACAATAATATTATTATGTGGTATACTTTAGATAATAAAGGAATGGTTTTGACCGTTCCGCAAATCAAGGTTTTTGTTAGTTAAAAACTAACACTGTCGCCTCTTATTGACGGATAAGGGGCGACTATTTTTTTATGTTCTTAATAATCTCTAAAATTATAATAAGTATAATTATTTCAATTATGTAGTCCATACTAACACCCCCTTTATGAGAGTGTCGGAACAGCCGCCACCATTCCTATATATCAAGGTCACATAAATTTCTTTATCACCTACAATTAATTTCTTAATTGCACAAAAATTATATCATAAATATATCATTACGTCAATATACAAAATGTACATATACGACAGTGTATATTTGTGCAAAACTACATATTGACATTGTACTGACGATAGTGTATACTATAACCATAGTCAACGTTGAACAAACCAAAATAAAAATTTTAAGGAGGTACCAATCATGAGTACAACAAATACATTTAGAGAATTTCTTACAACATTAAAGGCTATTGAAGCTCAGATTAAAGAGCTTCAGGACGAGGCGGACGCTATCAAAGACTTAATTAAGGAAGAAATGACAACGGCGGCAACTGATGAAATTATAGTAGATGATTTCAAAATTACATACCGCGATGTAATTTCTAACCGATTCGACAGCACAACATTTAAAAAGACTTACGGCGATTTATACAAGCAGTTCACAAAGCAGACATCTTACAAGCGGTTGACAATCAGCTAAAGAAAATGCCCTTGCCAGAGCGGCAACTCCGGCAGGGGCGCATACCCACCGAATCAATAAAGGCGGTATATGCTTATTATATCATATCCGCCGCGAAAAGTCAAATACAGAAACCTGCTAAATAAAGTCAATAGGCAAAATGAAAAAATTTAATAAAGT
>JBJEIU010000043.1:0-4593 GCA_051877355.1 Hominilimicola sp. | reverse complement strand
CTATAACCTTGCCGTTTCTGATAAAAAATACCTCGCAGAATGCCACATTTTCCTCTCGAGCAAGTGCTATAACGTCCCTGTTGTCCTGCTTGTCAGTATTAATAACCTTCTGCTGCTCCTCAATATCCTGTATGGCGCGTATTTTATCCCTTAAATCAGCAGCCTTTTCGTACTTCATTTCCCTGGACGCAGCCATCATCTGCTCTGTAAGCTCCGCTATAAGCTCCTTGTGATTGCCGTCAAGGAAACGGCATATATTGAAAAATACCTGTCTGTATTCCTCTTTTGTAACCTTTCCCGTACAGGGCGCAAAACAGTTGTTTATGTGGTAGTTAAGGCACGGTCTGCCCTTTCTTATATCGTCAGGAAATTTTCTGTGGCACGTGGGTGGTTTGAAAAGCTTTTGCACAAGCTCCATGGTGTTTTTAAGTGTTATTCCCGATACATATGGTCCGTAATACCTGGCGCCGTCCTTTTGCAATTTCCTTACCTTTAAAACCTTTGGGTACGGCTCATTTATCGTAACCTTGATATAGGGGTAATGCTTGTCGTCCTTAAGCAGTATATTATACTTGGGACGGTGTTTTTTTATAAGGTTACATTCAAGCGCAAGCGCCTCCGTTTCGGAGTCGGTTACAATATATTCAAAATAAGCAATGTTCGATACCATTGCAATTACCTTTGGCGTGTGGTTTGAATTTTTCTGAAAATACTGCCTTACACGGTTTTTCAGCACCTTCGCCTTACCCACATATATAATTGTGCCTTCGCTGTCATGCATTATATATACACCCGGGTCATCGGGAAGATTTTTCAGTTCCTCCTCCAAATCAAACATATTATCATCTCCTACGCTAACACAAAGCTAAAGCTTTGCTCGCTGCAACCTGCAAGCAGGTTGCTCACCTCCTACGCTAACACAAAGCTAAAGCTTTGCTCGCTGCAACCTACAAGCAGGTTGCTCACCTCCTTATATTTCATATATGACAAAAATAACTCTACATACAAATGCAGAGTTATTTATTCATCAGATTATTTAAAATTATTCAGAGAAATTAGATTCAATAAGCTCAACCAAAGTTTTAACTGCTTCTTCCTCATCGCTTCCGTCAGCGATTATGGAAATCTTTGTTCCCTTTACAATGCCCAAAGATAGCACGCCTAAAAGACTCTTTGCGTTAACGCGTCTCTCGTCCTTTTCAACCCAAATACTTGACTTGAACTCGTTTGCTCTTTGAATAAAAAATGTTGCCGGTCTTGCATGCAAACCTACTGAATTTTGAACTGCCACTTCACTTGAAACCATGAATTGTGCCCCCTGTCTTTTATTTACATCTTTCTTAAACTAAATGAATTATTATGATAATATAAGAATACTAAAAATTTAGCCCCGCGTCAATATTTTTTTTTATTTTGTAATAAATTTTAGTCAATATTAACCTATACCATTATCCATTCAAAGCTTTTTTTGTTTATTTATACATTTAATATTCAACACTATTCTTCTATTGTGTCCTTTTCGGGAGTTCCTTCGTCTGCCTGCACTTCTTCCGCTGTATCCGCAGCGGTCTCATTCTTTTTCTTCATAAGCAGCTCACGAACCTGTCTGTCAATTTCCGCTGTAAACTCCTTGTTCTCGACCATGTACTTTCTTACATTGTCACGTCCCTGTCCAATCTTTTCACCGTTATAGCTGAACCATGCGCCTGACTTCTTTATTATGTCATTCTCAACGGCATAGTCAAGGATATTGCCCTCCTTTGATATGCCCTCGCCGTACATGATATCAAATTCAGCCGTCTTGAACGGAGGCGCCACCTTATTCTTGACAACCTTGACCCTCGTCTTGTTGCCTATAATTTCCGTACCATTCTTGATAACGTCCGCGCGTCTTACGTCCAGTCTTACTGATGAGAAGAATTTAAGAGCGCGTCCGCCAGGAGTAGTTTCGGGGTTTCCATACATAACGCCCACCTTTTCACGGAGCTGGTTAATAAATATTACTACAGTACCCGAACGAGAAATAATAGCCGTAAGCTTTCTCAGCGCCTGTGACATAAGTCTTGCAAGCAGTCCGACATGAGTGTCACCCATTTCACCCTCAATTTCAGCCTTCGGAACAAGCGCGGCAACAGAGTCGATTACAATAACGTCAAGCGCGCCGCTTCGTACAAGCGCCTCAGCAATATCAAGCGCCTGCTCGCCTGTATCAGGCTGGGCAATGATAAGGTTGTCTATATCCACGCCGAGCGCCTTTGCATATACAGGATCAAGCGCGTGCTCCGCATCGATAAACGCAGCTTCTCCGCCCATCTTCTGCGCCTCTGCGACAACATGCAGCGCAACAGTAGTCTTACCGGACGATTCAGGACCATAAATTTCTATAACTCTTCCGCGCGGAAGTCCGCCCACACCAAGAGCCATATCAAGCGTAAGCGAGCCTGTGGAAATAGCGTCTACGTCAGAAGTGTTCACATCACCAAGCTTCATAATGCTGCCCGCACCATATTCCTTTTCAATAACGTGAAAGACAGATTCAAGCGCTTTTTTCTTTTCCTCCGCGTCGGTCATTTTCACAACCTGCGGCTTTTCCTTTTCTGTTTTTGCCATCGTTTTTTCTCCTTTATGCTTATATATAATTTCTATGGTTTAATTATATATTATATACTTGTCTTTTGCAAGAACTTTTCACACGTCTGTCAGGTTTAGTCCGATTTATAGGACAATAGCACGGTATTTTACGTTTTTCAGCACCTCTATGCAGGTTTTTTCGCGTATCTGCTCTCTTGTGCCGTCATGGTGCATTTCTATTACCTCCGTGTTTCCTTTAACGCATATTCCCGCGTAAACAAGCCCCACAGGCTTTTCCGCTGTTCCTCCGTCCGGACCTGCAATACCCGTTATGCCCACTGCAATGTCTGCTCCTGTCCTTTTTTGCAGTCCCTGCGCCATTTCAAATGCCGTTTCGCGGCTTACCGCGCCGTGCTTTTCAAGCGTTTCTGCCTTTACACCAAGATACTTCATTTTCGCTGAATTTGCATACGTTACAAATGCTTCATTGAGAATATCAGATGCGCCGGGAACATTCGTTATAAGCGCAGAAAAAAGTCCGCCTGTACAGCTTTCCGCCGAGGAAATCGTCATTTTTCTTTCTACAAGCAGCTTTACTACCTCTTCATTGAGTCCGTTTACTTCCGCTTTCATAATTTTCTCCTTATTTGGGATAAACCTCTATTTTTTCCACGCCCGCTAATGCTGACTCAATAAGCGTTTCGCCGTCAAGCCTTCTCTCCGACTTTTCTATATTCTCTCGCTTCGGATTCGTTGTCGGGTGTTTCGGCGTGAACACAGTGCAGCAGTCCTCATACGGCAGGATGGAGGTTTCAAATGTACCTATTTCATGGGCACGGTCGATTATCTCAATCTTGTCCATTCCGATAAGAGGCTGTAATATAGGCATATCCACCGCCGCATTCGTCACGTCAAGCGCCGCAAGCGTCTGGCTTGCAACCTGTCCTACGCTTTCGCCCGTTATAAGCGCATGCGACTTATGCTGTCTTGCCAGTTTTTCCGCAATACGCATCATAAAACGGCGCATAACAAGCGTCATATGCTCCTCGGGACACTTATCGCGTATCTGCAATTGTATTTCCGTGAACGGCACAATGTAAAGGTTTATTTTGGAGGTATATTGTGCAAGAATACTTGCAAGCTCAATAACCTTTTCCTTTGCTCTTTCACTTGTATAAGGGAATGAGAAAAAATTTACAGCGTCAATCTCAACACCGCGTTTTGAAATCATATGTCCCGCAACTGGACTGTCTATTCCGCCTGACAAAAGCAGCGTTGCCTTTGAGCCTGTACCTATAGGCATACCGCCCTGTCCCTGAACCTTATTTTCATTTGCGTATACATACGCCGCAAAATCCCTTATTTCGACCTTGACAGTCACATCTGGGTTGTGTACGTCAACGATTATACCCGGATATTCATCATCAAGATAGCCGCCGACCTCCATACATATCTGCGGTGAATTATAAGGAAATTTCTTGTCTGAACGTTTTGCCTCAACCTTGAAACGTTTTCCGTCCGTCAAATCATTTTTCAGATATTCCTTAGCCTTAGCCTTTATGTCCTCAATATCCTTTTTGCATACAGCCGCCCTTGTAATGGTTACTATTCCGAATATTTTGGACAGTCTGTCCATAACAATGTCCATTTTATCCTCGTCCATTACCTCCACATAAACAGTTGCTTGAGCAAGTCTTACGTTCGTTTCGGCAACATTCTTCAGTGAATTTTTAATGTTGCCCATGAGTATGCTTTCAAACTTGGGACGGTTTCCGCCCTTCAGTATAATTTCGCCGTATTTTGCAAGAATTATCTCTTTCATCTACATATATCTCCTTATTGATGCTACCTCTTTTTCAATAATTTCAGCCGCCTCTGTGACCTCCTCAGTAGTCGTCAGACGGTCAAAGCTTATCCTTACTGAACCGCCTATTTCCTTTGGCGTAAGTCCCATTGCAGTAAGCACATGGCTCGGCTGCGGCTTGTGGCTTGAGCAGGCAGAGCCTGTCGACACGTATACCT
>JBJEIU010000042.1:0-20864 GCA_051877355.1 Hominilimicola sp. | reverse complement strand
GTTTATTCCGCTTATAGTTGTAAACTGTATCATATTGGCGCGCGCCGAATCATTTGCGTCAAAAAACAGTCCGTTTCTGTCCGCAGTTGACGGCCTTGGAATGGGACTTGGATTTACAGCTGCGCTTTGCATAATCTCGGCAATCCGTGAATTTTTAGGCGCAGGTTCAATATGGGGCATTACGATTTACGGCGAGGTTATAAAGCCTGCGTCAATTATGATTATGGCTCCGGGCGGATTTATAGTTCTGGGCTTAATTGTCGGCGTGATAAACTATATTGTGAAGAAGAAGGGAGCGTGAGATAAATGGCATTACAGATAGTATCTATATTGTTATCTGCTCTTTTAACGGAAAACTTCGTCATGGTAAAATTCTACGGGATATGCCCTTTTCTGGGCGTTTCAAAGAAGGTTGAAACAGCGTTCGGAATGGGAATGGCGGTAACCTTTGTAATGGCAATCGCGTCGGTGTTTACATGGCTCGCAAATAAGTTTTTGCTTGTTCCCTTTAATTTAGGCTATTTGCAGACTATATTATTTATATTGATAATTGCCGGACTGGTGCAGTTTGTTGAGATGTTTATCAAGAAAAGTATGCCGTCGCTTTATAACGCGCTCGGTATTTATCTTCCGCTTATAACAACTAACTGTGCGGTACTGGGCGTAACGCTTTTAAACGTGCAGAATTATCCTGACAGCTTTATATTTGCACTGCTTTACGGCATATTTGCGGCGCTCGGATTTACGCTCGCAATAGTGCTTATGGCAGGAATAAGAGAATTTCTTGATGAGGACGCAGTGCCGGAGAGCCTGCGCGGATTCCCGATTGCGCTTATAACAGCGGGACTTATGGCTATTGCCTTTATGGGATTTTCAGGCTTTTCGATAGGATAGCGGCTGGTTAAAATCGCCCATATCACCACTTTTTGCCGAGGGCGGTACAAAAAGTACAGCACCATCGGCTGCAAAGCGGTAATCTGAACGATTTTTCCACAGCCCTGATTTTTAGGAGGTAAATATGGATATTGGAAATATTATAGCAGCTATATGCGTAGTCGGAGGAGTAGGACTGGTATTCGGGCTTTTGCTTGCTTTGGCGGCGCATGTTTTTGCGGTAAAAAAGGACGAAAGAGCCGAAAAAATCCTGTCTGTTCTCCCGGGTGCAAACTGCGGCTCATGCGGATATGCAGGCTGCAGCGCCTATGCGGAAGCGGTTGTACAGGGTAGCGCACCTGTAAATGGCTGTACCGTTGGAAAAAGTGCAGTTGCCAATGTAATTGCAGATATTATGGGCGTTAAGGCAGGCGAAGTAAAGGAATGTGTGGCAAGAGTTATGTGCGGCGGTGACTGCGCATCGGTTGTGTATAAATTTGAGTATAAGGGAATTGAGGACTGTATAGCTGCGGCAAAATTTGCCGGCGGTGCAAAAAAGTGCGAAAGCGGCTGCCTTGGACTTGGACATTGCGTTTCGGTTTGTCCGTTCGGCGCGATAAGCATTAAGGACGGAGTTGCGGTTGTTGATGATGAGCTTTGCCAAGCGTGCGGAAAATGTATAAGGGAATGTCCCAAAGGCTTGATTAAGCTTGTACCGAAGGATACACGTCATTGGGTGCTTTGCTCAAATCCTGAAATGGGTAAATATGTGAATCAGTACTGCAAAAAGGGCTGCATAGGCTGTAAGCTTTGCGAAAAAGCGTGTGCCTTTGACGCTATCCACGTCATTGACAATCATGCTGTTATTGATTATGACAGGTGTAAAAATTGCGGTGCATGTGCCCGTAAATGTCCGCGTGGCGTTATTCATGCTGAGCCGAGAAAAAAGGTTGTGGAGCTTCCGGGTACAGATGAAGCAGTCAGCGAATAAAATAGAAAATTAAAAGATGCACCCGGTAAGTCCGTGTTGATTTCAAATAATTAAAAGGTTTGGGGGGCAGTCGCTGGTGATACGTGCAAATGTGGGCGACGAAATTCATGTGAATTTATATAATAAATTGTACAGAAATATCTCTATTCATGTGGAGGGACTGAAATATAATGTGCTCACCTCTGACGGCGCGGAATATTATAATAATTGCTGCTGTAAGAGAAATCATGGGGAACAGGCAGTAACCACAGCACCGGGACAGGAAAAATTCCGTGAGTTTGTTCTGTTTGAGCAGAACGGAATACGCCTGCTTGACAAAAATGGAAATTTGATAAAAACAACAGAAACGGGTGAGGAAGGCGGACACGTTGCGCCTGACCATGAGGACACGGGAGAAAATGTCACCATACGCCTGATTATGCCTGCTGATAAACCGAGAAATATCAGCTTTGTTCTTCACGGACATCAATGGAGATTACAGACGGATAATCCGCTTTCCGATTTTATCTCCGTACAGGAAGCCATCAGCGTGGGAGGAGCTTACAATATTAAGTTATATAACGGAGCGTCAATGTGTCCAGGTGATTACCTCTACCGTTCAGGCTCACTGAATAAGATTAGGCAGGGTACTGTAATCTCATCATACATATAATTCTTAATATCATGTTCGGGATTAGCAGTATATATTATCTTCTGTAGCTCTACCGGATATGCAAAGAATGTGGATAATATATCCCAATTATCCTCCCAAGACTTCAATGCTGACGGATATTGACTCTGCCATTTTTTCCTTAAACTCGAAAGCGTTTCAAGCGCCACTTCTTCGTCAAGCGCACCATAAACAAGCTTTGAATTGTCTGTTTTTTACTGATTCGGTTCAAATTTTGCTGCTCTTATTTTTTTGCTCAGAATTAGCACTTTTGCATATCAAAGATAAACAAAAATACAGTTTTTCAACATTCTTATAATAGAGGGGTCAAAGACCTTTCTTCCGTAATAATGTATAAACATATAGGTAAAACAAATAGCTGCGTAATGGTAAGTAGAAAGGAATGAATGTGAATGTCCCAAAAGAAAATAAAAATAGGCGAAAAGGCGATGTCAGTCTTTAGGTGAAAATAAGGTATATGCGAAAGGTTCTATAACGCAGTAACATATCTGCTTACCGTAACTTGTAAAGTTCTTACACCACAAGGCTTACAGTGCTATGTCTGTTTATAAATATCCCCCAGCACAGTCGGGGGATATTTATTTGTCTGAATTAGCATTATTGCATAAATAATAACAAAAAATATGTTTAAGGTATTTAAATAACAGAGACGGATTAAATCCTGCATTCTATAAAATGATGCGTAGGTCAGAAATGTACGGGTGCAGTGAGATGATTCGTCTTCGCCGGTATTAAATTTGTTTTTTTTCATAAATATTAAAGGTCAAGAGAAAGGAGTGAATTCGATATGATAAAAGACAGAGAAGCAGACATAATAGTAAGGAATATATTCAAAACTAAGGATAGAGATGTAACAAAAACGAATTTCAATATAATATATGGGAAATATATCAATCACTGTGAAGGTAAGTGCTGAATTTGCTGCTTTTATGTGTTAACATAAAATAATAGGAAACTATTACTTTACACATAAAAGCGGTTACTGAATAATAAGGAGGTAACCGATAAATGAGAGACTTAGTAGACATATATGTGAGACTGTCGGATGAAGACAGAGATAAGAGGTGTGTAGCAGACGAGAGCGAAAGCATTCAAAATCAGAAGTCTATGCTGATAAATTACTGTATAGAGCAGGGGTGGCAGATACACAGTATTTATTGCGATGAGGATTACAGCGGCGCAGACAAGAACAGGCCTGCATTTAAGCAGATGATTAAGGATTGTGAGGAAAGGAAGGTGGATATTGTTCTTTGCAAGACACAATCAAGATTTTCAAGAGATATGGAGGTCATAGAACATTATTTACATGGTAAATTCCTTGAATGGAATATACGCTTTGTAAGTATCGTAGATAATGCCGATACAGCCAATAAGGGAAATAAAAAGTCAAGGCAGATTAACGGACTTGTCAATGAGTGGTATCTGGAGGATTTATCAGATAACATCAGGCGAACGCTCAGACATAAAAAGGAAAAAGGTGAATACTGTTGTCCGTATGCTCCGTATGGGTACAAATTAGACCCCGAAGATAAACATCACTTTATAATTGATGTTCCTGCTGCGAATGTAGTAAAAAGTATTTTTGAGATGTACAGACAAGGAATGGGATATATCCGCATAGCAAAAGCACTGAATGAAAAGCAAATACCGCCGCCGTGTGTATACAAAGAAATGCAGGGAATAAATTATCGGAATCCAAACGCAGAGCGCATAACATCACGGCAATGGAAAGATAATACAATATATTACATACTGCGTCAGGAAGTGTATACAGGGAAGATGGTTCAAGGTAAATCAAAGAATGTTTCATATAAAAATAAAAAACGAATCAAATTACCTAAAGACCAATGGATAGTAATTCCTGACATGCATGAACCAATCATAGATGAAAATTTGTGGAATGATGTGCGCGAGCAGATGAAGAGCAGAAGAGGAACTGGTGACAAACAGTTCAAATGTTCAGATAGTGAAATCAATCATCTTCGGGGCATAGTCTTTTGTAAGGAATGCGGTGCAAGCATGTGGCGAATGAGTTATCAGGGTGGCGGAGGCAGTAGATACAAATATTATCGCTGCCGGACTGTCAAAAATAGTGAAGGATTATGTGATAATGTTAACAGTATAAGACAAGATGATATAGAAACAGCCGTACTGAGAGAGATACAGAATATGGTAAACGGCATGTTTGACGAGGATAGGATAGAATTAGACATAAAAAATTCTTCGGAGGACAGATTGAAACTTGCCATAGCAGAGAAGAAGAACAAAGAAAAAGAAATGGAAAAGCTCAAGGGCGATTCTGTATATTTGTACCGTGATAAAATTGAAGGTATAGTAAGCAATTCGCAATTTTTAATGCTTAACGAATCATTCAATGAGGAAATAGCCCGGTGCAGTGGACGGATAAAAAATTTGGATGAAGAGATTGATGTATTAAAGAATAAAATCGACACCCAACTTACCAAGGAAGAAACTTTATCGAAATACAAAGATATTAAAATGCTCGACTATGAATTGGTACATGAGCTGATAGATAAAATTTGTGTTGGTAAGATGGATAAAGAAACAAAAACGAGAGAAATAGAAATACATTGGAAGTTTTAAAGTATTCAGGTGACGCCCCACATGGCGAGCCGGACGGCGGAGCAGTGGGGATTAACGGAACAATTGAAAAGGATATAAATTTAGCGATAGTGCAGAAAATCCAGGAGGTACTGGAAGGAAAGGGCGTTGAGGTAATACTGACGCGTGAAGGCGATTACGGCTTGCAGGACGAAAGCGCTGATACGATACGTAAAATGAAGGTGTCGGATATGAACAAGCGGCGCACCATAATAAAGGAAAGCGGCGCTGATTTGTTTATAAGTATTCATATGAATTCATTTGGTGATTCAAAGGTACACGGACTGCACATTTTCTATGACAAGTCACATCCGGACATAGAAGAAACTGCAAAGAAAATTCAGGATAATATAGGCGCTGTCACGGGAGCTCAAACTCACACGGTGAAAACAGCAGACGAACGGCTTTTTCTTATGAAAAATCCGCCTATTCCCGCAATCTTGGTTGAGTGCGGATTTTTGTCAAATGCTGAAGAGGAAAAGAAGCTTTCAGATGAGGAGTACCAGGCGAAAATTGCATGGGCGATAGCTTCTGCATTAGAGAATTATACAAATTGATGTAAAAAAACAGAGAAAATATGTTAAAATTCTATGGTGGTTTATTTAAATTGTATTGACGGACGTTGAAATTTGAGATATAATAATATTTAATGTAGATAACTACAATAAAATATTTGGAGGCTAAAATAATGAGTAGAGTTTATAACTTTTCAGCCGGACCATCAATGCTTCCCGAGGAAGTTTTGAAGAAGGCGCAGGACGAAATGCTTGAATACGGCGAGAGCGGCATGTCCGTTATGGAGATGAGCCACCGCAGCAAGGATTATCAGAATATTATTGATAGTGCGGAGGCGCTTGTAAGAGAGCTTATGAACGTGCCTGATAATTATAAGGTAATGTTCCTTCAGGGCGGCGGAAGCACACAGTTCGCAATGATTCCGCTTAACCTTGCAAAGAAGAATAAAAAGGCTGACTATGTTATAACAGGTCAGTGGGCAAAGAAGGCTGCTGCTGAAGCGGAAAGATACATCACAGTAAACAGAGTTGCTTCTTCTGCTGACAAGACATTTTCATACATACCCAAGCTTGATAAGTCAACATTTTCAAGCGACGCGGATTATTTCTATATTTGTTACAATAACACAATCTATGGTACACGCTATACACAGCTTCCACAGTGTGACGTTCCTCTTATCGCAGATATTTCATCATGCGCAATGTCAGAGGTTATTGATGTAGCAAAGTTTGGTCTTTTGTTCGCAGGCGCGCAGAAGAACCTTGGTCCCGCAGGCGTAACGCTTGTAATCGCGCGTGAGGATCTTCTTGGCGATGCTATGGATATCACTCCGACTATGCTTAACTATCAGACACATGCTGACAACGGTTCAATGTATAACACACCCCCAACATACGGAATTTACGTATTAAAGCTTGTGCTTGAGTGGATTAAGTCAAAAGGCGGTATTGCAGAGCTTCAGAAGATTAACGAGGCAAAAGCGAAGATTCTTTATGATTACCTTGATTCTTCAAAGTTGTTTAAGGGTACGGTTGTGCCTGAGGATCGTTCGCTTATGAATGTGCCGTTTGTAACGGGTAACGAGGAGCTTGACGCTAAGTTCGTTGCAGAGGCAAAGGCAGCAGGTTTTGTTAACCTTAAGGGTCACAGAACAGTAGGCGGTATGAGAGCAAGTATTTATAACGCTATGCCTGTAGAGGGAGTAGAAAAGCTTGTTGAATTTATGAAGAAATTCGAAGCTGAAAATCTATAATTTTGAAAGAATATTTTAGACAGAACGGCGGATTGCCGTTCTCGTCTTTTTGTAAAAGGAGATTAATCAAATGTTTAACGTATTGACACTTAACAAAATCGCAAAGTGCGGTCTTGACCAGCTTGGCGATAATTACACAATTACTGATGATGTAAATGCAGATGCAGACGGCATTATTTTGAGAAGTTTTAAGATGCACGATATGGAGCTTCCTGCATCATTGAAGGCAGTTGCAAGAGCAGGCGCTGGTACAAACAATATCCCTATTGACAAGTGCAGCGAAAAGGGTATCGTAGTATTCAACACACCGGGCGCAAACGCAAACGCCGTTAAGGAGCTTGTTATAGCAGGTATGCTGCTTGCCTCAAGAGATGTTATCGGCGGTGTTGCATGGGCAAACACGCTTACAGGCGATGACGTTGATAAGCAGGTTGAAAAGGGTAAGTCAAACTTTGCGGGTAATGAAATCAAGGGCAAGACGCTTGGTATTATAGGTCTTGGCGCAATCGGTATTCTTGTTGCAAATGCTGCAACGGCGCTTGGCATGGACGTTATCGGATACGACCCGTATCTGTCAGTTGATTCAGCGCTAAAGCTTTCAAGACACGTAAAGAAGGCAAACAGTGCCGAAGAGGTTTATGCTGCTGCTGATTACATAACAATCCATGTTCCGCTTATGGACTCAACAAGAAACACAATCAACGCAGAAGCAATCGCACAGATGAAGGACGGCGTAGTAATACTGAACTTCGCAAGAGGCGGTCTTGTAAACAACGCTGACATTAAGAAGGCAATTGCAGACGGAAAGGTTAAGAAGTACGTTGTAGACTTCGCAGACAGCGAAACTGTTAACCAGCCGGGTATTATAAATATTCCGCACCTTGGCGCGTCAACGGCGGAATCAGAGGACAACTGTGCTGTTATGGCTGCGCAGGAGCTTGCTGACTACCTTGAAAATGGTAATATTTTAAATTCAGTAAACTTCCCGAACTGTTCGCTTCCTGACGGTAATGTTGGAAGAATTACAATCGCTCATAAGAATGTTCCGAGCGTAATTGCTAAGTTTACAGAAGCTCTTTCAAGCGTAAATATTTCTGATATGATTAATAAGTCCAAGGGGGATCTTGCATATACAATCATCAATACTGATCATGAAATTCCTGCTGACGTAGTTGAAAAGCTTAATAACATAGATGCGGTTATTAAGGTAAGAGTAATAAAGTAACGGCTTATAAACAAAAATTCCTGTGCTTAAAGCACAGGAATTTTTTTGCTGTAATTTATTCAACTGTATTGATTGTAAAAGAGCATGCCTCTGTGTCAACACCGTCAGAAAGTGTCAGCTCGCCGTTTGATACCGTTATGAAATACCCCGGTTTTGCAACGCTTTCAAATGAAATCGTGTCATTATCACCGTTTATACCTTTAACTGTCTTGAAAGTCATTTTCTTTGCAAGTGAAGCGGAGTTGGTATCCTGCTGTGTAAGAATAATGCCAGCCCCATTTGTGCATATGTACAATCCTGGCTTATCTACTGATTGAATTGATACATAATTTGCATTTGTAGTATCAGCCTTTCCAGGCAGGATTTCCCACTGTGCATTGTAGCCGGTGTCAGTGGTTGTAATCACGGGTTTAGTCAAAGGATAGCTTGCGTCATCAAGCGGATTTGTAAATACCTCGTGTCCAAGATATTTTCCGTCAGCAGCAGATATTTTGCTTGCAGTACCTGAAAGACCGATTGAAAGCTCTGTCATAGGAACTACGTTTCCGTCATTGTCAAAGCTGATTTCCTGAATATTTGCAACACGTCTGAAACCGCTTCCGCCTGGGAGTGAGCCGTTATGATATATGAAGTACGTCTTGCCGTTAAAGTCAAATACCGCGCCGTGGCTTGTATTTGAGGTTGCAGGAGTGCTCATTATAAGTGAGCCGTAATCCCAGCTTCCGCTCATAATATCGTCTGTTGTGGCATAAGCCCATTGCTCTCTCCAATCCTTGGCGAAGAACATATAATATTTGCCTGTGTAATTACCGCTCGCATCAGTGCGTCTGTATAGGTAAGGAGCTTCTGTGTAAACTCCCTCAATGTTGTTGATGGTAGTGTGCTTAATGTCAGCGCTTGTAATCTGACCGTCACCATTTATATCCTTTACACTCGTCATATCGCTGTTGAGTTCACAGGTATAATTTTCAGTATTACCCCAGTTCAGATAAATATGCTCAACTCCCTTTTCGTCTGTTTCAATCCACCCTGTCGGGTCAATATCATTCCAGCCGCTTGAATTTTCCGTTGTCATTGTATAACCGTTTATCAGCGGCGTTGTGCTGACGTTTGTAAAAGGTCCAGTAGGGGAGTCTGCAACCGCAACGCCTATACATTGATAGCCGTTGTAAGTGCTGTTGCCCCATGTACAGTAATATAAGTAATACTTGTTGTCATGCTTCAATACCTGTGATGCCCATGCTGATTCTGAATCACTCGCCCACGGAACGGTAGTTTTGTTAACTTCAAATACGCTGCCGTGATAATCCCAGTTATTTAAATCCTTTGAAGAATAGCAGATATATTCGGGAATTATATATTTGTCGGTTGTTGAGGTATCGTGACCTGCGTAAACATATACCGTATCGCCGTCAACAAGCACCGACGGATCGCCGCCGTAGGTAATCTCTCCGTTTGTGTCAAATCCTAAAATCGGGTTGCCGCCAGCACTCTTTGCAACGGTGATTGGTGTTGTATCAACGTGATTTATAAGCTTTGTACTCTGAGCAACAGCGTTATTCTTCTTGGCAAACTGCGTAATTGAATTCTGGTCTGTACCGGTCATAACTATGGCGCTTTCTTTCTTGTCCTTATCATAGCCCGTAAGCACGAACAGCTTCATTGTGTCACCGTCATTGTAGAACTCATAATTATCATTATCGCCGTCAATATCAAAGTTTAGCGTTACAGTGTGGTCATCATCATATTCCCATGTACCGACATTCATACCGGTGCTGTTCATAACGCTTCCGTCTGGCTGTATAATAATCTCAGATGAGAGTACCGGCAAATCAACCTTTTCTTTCCAGTTGAAGTTGCTGACGTCAACAGTACCGTCTTCAACAATACATTGACCAACGCTTGACAAATCCCATGTGCCGTAAAGCATTTCCTTGGGGATTACCTGTTCATCCTCACCTGCGTAAGCAAGAGGTGAAACAACGGGCCAGCCGTCCTCTGTCCAAAGCATTTTGTGAACCTGTAATGCGGCGTATCCCTCCGGTTGTTTTCGGCAATGCTCAACAAGATACCAGTTTCCGTCATCATCATGGAGAACCGAGCAGTGTCCGTTACCGTAATATATCAAACCGTCACCTAACTGATATGAGCCAATCATCTTGTAGCCCCAAAGCTCTGTTTTGTCGGTCTGTTCCGTAAAGGTTGTGCCGACTTTTCTGCCTTCCTGGTCAAGAAGCTTGTGATGAGCGGAACTTGAAGTTTCCTTTGCCCATGTATTGTTAAGTGAGTTTCTTGCAATTCTTATATTGTAGTTTGTACCGAGCCAGCCGTATGAGGTGAACATATAGCGGTATCCGCTGTCGGTGTTGTTAATCATATATGCTCCCTCGGGACCCATGATACCGCTTGGAGTTGAGAACAGGCGTGTTCCGAATGACGCACTTGATGTATGTATTGTTGCATTTGACGTATAATCAATTCCCTCGGCTTTTCCGTCCGATGTAAGTTTTACCTGGTGAATACCTTTTTGGAAGGAACCCCATACAAAAAATCTGTCACCGTTTGTATCAACGTAAATGTTTGAGTCTATTGCGTTTGTATTGTAACTTCCGTCTTGCGAGCTTAAAACTATTCCGCAGTCAGTCCACGGACCTGTTGGCGATTCACCTTTTACAAGTCCTATTGCAGAGCGAATATAATCATAGTCACTGCCGTTTGTAGACAGCGAATAATACAGCCAGTAAGGATGCTCTGTATCTTCTTCCGCATAGAATATATCGGGCGCCCATACGCCTGTATTCATATTAGAGCCTATCGGTGTGAATATTTCTTCAAAGAAGCTGACAGCCGATTGAGGTATGCGGAAGTTGTTATCAATTCTTTCCCAGTGAATAAGGTCAGTCGATTTAAAAGTATCCATTGGATATGTATCTGTAACAGTATTGCCGCTGCCGTCTAAATAATCTCCCCCGTAGGCGTCTGTATTGTATGCATAGTATATGCCAGTCTTTGGGTCTTTGAAAATAGATGGGTCATGAGCCGCCATTGTTGTTTCGAATGTGTCATCGGGTGAAGCGTCCGGGAAAGATACATTTGCCTTTGGCAGATAACCCGCCTCATATTCTGTGGTATTTTGTTCATCTGTAATGTCTGTTACTATTACCTTGTAATATGCAATGCTCTCATCTGTCGGCGCAATATCCGCAGAAAATTCTGTACTTTCCATGACAGCCAGTGTTTTTTCTGCATTGTCTATAGTAAGCGCAGGTTGTGCAGTGTCATCTGCTGTGTATGGCACAACGCTGAAATTAACAGTTCTTTGCGTGGGGAGGTAGTTTGCAACAGATGTTTTTATTGTGATTGATGAGCCTGTATCAAACTGGAACACATTGTTTACGCTTATGTCGGGAATTGGGCTGATACCCGACAGTGAATCCCAGACAAAAGCTTTGACGGTATCTGTTGTATTTTTCTTTACATTTTCCAATGTAAAAGAATTCATTCCGGGCGTAAGTGTAATATCCTTCTCCACAACTACATTTGAAAGAACATTATCGCTGTAAGCAGCGCCTATAATAACCGCATCCTTTTCATTTGATACGGGAACATTTACATTGATGTTATTACCGTCAGCTTCATATGAAAATTTATCGTTTGTATAGAACTTAGTATCTATATCAAAACAATTTTTTTCGGAAACTAATTTCTGCTTTTCGCGTTCAACGGCTTTTGCGCTAAGAGACGCAACTTCGTCATTGCTCAAAGCTTTGCCGTAAATTCTGAAATCGTCTATCATACCGCTGAATCCTTCGCCGCTGCCCCAGTTAGCATGACCAATCCATGTTTTAGACGTTGAAGTGAAAAGAGACGGCACATCAACATTTACATTGTCAGATGCCACAAGAACGCCGTTTTTATAAAGCTTTGTTCCGGTTGATTCAAATATAACAGTAATATATTGCCAGTCATTAGAGGATTCTGCATTTACAGAACTTAATCTTGAGCCATTGTTATTGTAGCGCTCAACGGTATGTGTGCTTGTATTGGCAAGCATACCAATATATTTTTCTGTTCCAACAGCGTGGGAATCTTCGCAAGTGTTCATAAAAGCCCAGTTAGGATTGGTGTCAGATGTTGCCTTAATCCAAAAAGAGAAAGTGGCAGCTTGCTTTCCGGATAAAAGACCATCCGGAAGTTCAAGGTAATTATCTGCTGATTTGGCTGAAATATTAAGCGCCTTACCGCTTTCCTCGTCAAGACTGTCAACGTAGGAAACGCTTCCGTGTTCTTTTACTGTGCCGCCTTTTGCGGCTGTAAATGAACCGCTCCCTGTATTGTCCTCGTCGAATGTGATTTCCATCAAAAGGTCAGAATCCTCTACTGCCATAACCGCTTGCGGAATTGCCGCCGCAGAGCAAAGCATTGACAGTGTGATAACTCCGCTAAAAAGTTTTTTCAATGTTTTGTTCATATATATTTCCTCCTTATTTTATTTATACACAACGGAGCTTATTGCTTTTTTGCCCCATACTGTTACGTTGTTCTGATTTGTGCCTGTGAATTGCAGGGCAGGCACATTTGCATCACTGTCCCATGCGGTGCTTACATAGCCAGTGATAACCTCGTCACTGAAAGTTAATTTCAACTGATTATCAACCAAATTAAATTCCCATGTGCCTATAGTATCACCAAGTACAGCTTCGCCTGACGCTTTATCAAAGCTTGTAAATCCCCAACCAAGATTAAGGGGCTTAGATGTCAGCATTGCATTTGTGTTATCTCCGATAGAAATGACATTCCATTGCCCCGGTACAAGACTGGCTGTAGTTTTCGTTTCACCATTATAGCGTTCGGGAGTAACAACAGGCCAGCCGGTCTCGTTCCACAACATTTCACGCACATTCAGCGTCGCAAAGCCACCCTTTACATTACGCAGGTGATGTACAAGATACCATGTTCCGTCATCATCATGCAGTACGCTGTTGTGTCCCGGACCGTAATTGGTAGTGCCGAATGGGAATTGCCACGAACCCATAAGCTTGTAGCCATAGGTGTTATTTGCTTCGGACTCGTCATCATCAAAACGATCAACGCTGTTGCCATTCTGGTCAAAGTACGGACCTGTGATGTTCTTTGAACGCGCCACACGTATCTGGTAAGTGTCCGACAGACTGTCGTATGAGGAGAACAAATAATAATATCCCGTTTCTTCATTATATATAATGTACGCGCCCTCGGGACCGCCGATACCGCGGTAGCGGCTCATAATTCTTGTTCCGATGGTTGTGGGGTCTTTAACAGTACCGTCGTCATTCAATTCCTTAATATGTATGCCCTGCCAGAACGAGCCGTAAACCATATATTTCTGCCCGGTTTCATGGTCGATGCAGATGTTTGAATCAATGGCGTTTACCTTGCCAAGTTCTGCGTCATCGCTTTTGCTTGTGAATATTATTTCGCCGTTTTCCCAGGGACCCTCGGGTGACGCGGACTTGAATAATATAATAGAAGAATTATTCTTTCCGAACTCGTCCGAATAAGAGCAGGTCAGATGATATGGAGTTTTGGTATCGCTTTCATCATAGAACATATCGGGCGCCCATATGTTGGAATACTCCGACTTGTCCTCGTGGGTGTAGGTGTCATATACACAGTTTGGCAGGTCGGGAAGTGTATTGGTAGTCTTTGTCCAGTTTATGAGGTCATTCGATTTGTAAATATCAATCATTCCCGTTGAGTATACATAATATGTGCCGCTTTTCGGGTCTTTAAAGATTGACGGGTCATGCACTCCGATTGTTGTTTCCATTGTATCCTCGGGAAGCGGTGAAGGAACAACCGTATTACCGTAAGTTATTTCCGAAATCTTTTCAAATCCGCCGCAGCTTGTATATATGTATGTTTTAATTTGGTATGCGAGGTTGCTGTCTGCCAAATCAACAGGTTCGGGAATAGTAATATTATTGTTCAATACAGCAGTATCCCCTGAATTGACAGTGACAGTACTTGATTCAGTAACTGACCTGATTCCGTTGGCTGCGCTGTGAATTATGCTTACAATTTTTGCATTTTCAGACTGCTGCTTGTAATTTTTTACCTCAGCGTATGCCGTGACAGTGTCACCGTGGGCAAAAGAAATGATTTCTTCATTGCCCTTTTTATATCCCGCCTTAACTTGTAGTTCACCGCCATTTGCCATTTTAACATCTTTTTCCGCAATGGCATAATCGTAAATTGCAAAATTATCAATCATGCCCGTGAAGTATGCGTCATGCTCATACTGCGATTTGCCAAGATAGTTTTTATCTGTTTTACCTAAATGGGACAGGGGATGAACAAATGTGGTTGATGTTGCGGCAACCTCGCCGTTGATATAAAGGCGTGCTTCACCGCCCTGTTTGGTAATAACTATATTATTCCATTCGTTTATATTAAACATTACGCCGTCCGAATACAAATCATCGCCCTTGAATCGGAACTTAGGGACACCGCCGCCGTAGGAGGTGAAGTACATAAAATTATCTGTGCCGCTGCCTATGTCGAATACTCTTGCAAATGACGCTTCATCTTCGGGATATACGTCAACGGAAATTGAATAATCGCCGTCAAGCTTTTCGGTTATGTCATTTTCCAGCCTGACATACTGCTTTTTTGAACCGTCAAGCTTCAGTGCCTTGCCGTCAATGCTGTCTGTAAGAGCCGCGCCTTCCATTAAGGAATACTTTGAACTGTCCCCATCAAACGTAACCTTATATACTGCATTGTCCGTATCACCTGTATTATCTGCTGCCGATACGCAGGGCATAAATCCCGCTGCCAGCGCAAGCAATAAAAATGTACATATTATTTTGGATTTGTTCATTAAATCACTCTCCTTATGTATATAATCATATCTGTTTATATTATACCAAATTTACGCTTTTGTGTAAATAATATTACGGAAAGTTAACCAAATAATTACTCATAAAACACTGATTTTTGAATACTAATGAAAGGGGAGGTGCAGGATATGAGATTGAATGACACAATAGACACTAACGGCAGAAGTACGGGACTGTATGCGGTTATTATATTGCTGCTTGTGGCGGGTGTGACAGCGGGCAGTATGTACCTTGCGAGACACAGTGCGGATATGGGTGAGGGAATAAAGACATATATAGGAAACTTCTTTTCCTCCTTTGCGGAAAACAAGAACAGCATGGCTGTATTCAAAAACTCTCTAACATCAAACCTCATATGTCTTGGTGTGATTTTCGTTATGGGATTTTTCCGCTTCGGATGTATTGTGACGGGTGCGATTATAGTAAGAAAAGGCTTTGTAATGGGATTTACGGCAGCATCGTTTTTCAAATTCTACGGACTTCAGGGAATGTTAATCATGCTTTCCACTATGCCCACGGTGCTTATAACCATCCCTGCATTGCTGTTTTTTTCGGCTGTAAGTGTGAAATTTTCATTAAATCCCGATAAAAAACAAAAAAAATTAATTTTTTCTTATATTTTTTTGATGATTTTGATGATTTCTACATTTTGTGTAGCGTCATTGTCAGAGGGATATTTGACCACAACATTTATGAGCTTAATTTCTCCAAAAATAAACTGAAATGTTAAAATATGGTATAAATATTGCTTTTTGAGGTTAACATAAGAAAAAATAGGTATTTACAAAATGAAAATTTGTGGTATAATAACATCATTGAAACACAAATGAAATATTTTTGCAATATATGTAAACAAACGGTAAAATGGGAGGAATATACTAAATGAACACGTACGTAGAGGAATATACCAGCTTTATGACGAATGTGCGCCATAAGTCCATGAATACTGTGGAGTCATATAAGCGTGACGTGACACAGTACATTACATATCTGAATGAAAGCGGTATACAGGATGCTACTTTGGCGACAAAGACAACGGTTTTATCCTATCTGCTGTCCTTGCAGAAGAAGGGAAAGGCGACCTCGACAGTTTCGAGAACGCTTGCTTCTCTGCGTTCCTTTTATCTGTTTATGATGCAGAACGGCAGAGTAAAATCAAACCCTACGTTAAATCTTGAAGCACCCCATGTGGAGAAGAAAGCGCCGCAGATACTTGCGGGCGATGAGGTTGAGCGTCTTTTAGAACAGCCCGACACGAGCGACAACAAGGGCGTAAGGGACAAGGCTATGCTGGAGCTTCTCTATGCAACGGGCATACGTGTAAGCGAGCTTATTAATCTTGATATTACCGATATTAATATACCCATGAGCTTTATACGTTGCTGCGGCGGCAGAAAGGAACGTATTATTCCCATGGGAAACAAGGCAAAGGAAGCGCTTGAGAATTACATAAACAACGCAAGAGGCTATATGCTTAAGGATGAAAACGAAACGGCATTGTTTGTGAACTGCAACGGTATGCGCCTGTCGCGTCAAGGGTTTTGGAAGCTTATCAAGCATTACAGAAACGAGGCGGGCATACAGGCGGAAATAACGCCCCATACGCTGCGTCATTCCTTTGCGGCACACCTGCTTGAAAACGGCGCAGATCTTCATTCCATTCAGGAAATGATGGGACATGCAGATATTTCCTCAACACAGGTTTATTCGAGGGTGGTCAACAGCAAGCTAAAGGATGTATATGCCAAGGCGCACCCCCGTGCATAGCCCTGACCGGTTAAATTTCCCCATCTCACCATCGGAGCAGCCGGCTTAGTACAAATGTACGGCAGCCGCTTGCCCCAACGGCAATCTGAGAAAATTTTCCTCGGTCAGCCGGTTAAATTTCCCCATCTCATCATTGCTGCAACTGGCGCAGTACAAACGTACGGCAGCCGCTTGTCCCAACGGCAATCTGAGCAAATTTTCCTCGGTCAGTGCGGTGAAACAATTTGAAAAATTGGCTTAAAATGAATAGAAAACCATAAAAAGCATATTATAAATTCATACAAGCTTTGTGAAAGGAGTTATAAGTATGAAGAAAATAATATGCTTTTTTATTTGCGTCTGTTTTATGATGCAGAGCGTGTGCGTATTTGCAGAGGGCGAACAGAAAACAGACCTTGGTTTAAACGCAAAGTCGGCAATTCTTATGGAGGAGAGTACGGGAAATATTCTTTATGAAAATAATCCTGACGAACGCGTGCCTATTGCCAGCGTAACAAAGGTAATGACAATGCTTCTTATAATGGAGGCGGTGGACAGCGGCAAGATTACGCTTGACGATATGGTTACAGTCAGCGAGAATGCCATGAGCTATGGCGGCAGTACAATGTTTCTTGAAACAGGAGAACAGCTTACCGTAAACGATATGATGAAGGGTATTGCCGTCGCGTCTGCCAATGACGGTTGTGTGGCAATGGCGGAGCATCTTGCGGGAAGCGAGAGCGCCTTTGTTGATATGATGAATGCCAAAGCAAAGGAGCTTGGCATGGAAAATACGCATTTTATGAATACAAACGGACTTGACGAGGACGACCATTATTCCAGTGCGCGTGATGTGGCGATTATGTCACGTGAGCTTATAAAGCACAAGACAATTTTCAATTATACATCAATATGGATGGACACTCTGCGCGGCGGCAAATTCCAGCTTGCGAACACAAACAAGCTGATACGCTTTTATGAGGGCGCAAACGGTCTTAAAACAGGCTCAACCTCAAAGGCTCTGTGCTGTCTGAGCGCCACAGCAAAGAGAAACGATATGCAGCTTATTGCTGTAGTTCTTGGCGCTCCGACGTCGGCGGAAAGATTTTCATCAGCAAAGGCGCTGCTTGATTATGGTTTTGCGAATTATGCGGTGAATACACAGGTTACGGCAGGCGACGAAATAGATAAGGTGCATGTGGAAAAGGGAGTTGACACCGAGGTGAGCGTGGTTGCGGGCGACACCTATTCCACACTTGTGAAAAAGGGTCAGGAGGATAATGTAAACAAAGAAGTAATTCTTGATGAAGAAATAACAGCGCCGTTAGAGGCTGGACAGAAAATCGGCACAATGAAAATAACGCGTGACGGCGAAACTCTTGCGGAGATTGACCTTAACACCGCAAACGCGGTTGAAAAGAAGGGTATAGGACTTATTGTCAAGGACTTTTTCCGAACAATATTCTACGGCAATAATACCCTGACGGCGGAAAATCTGTAAATAAATTCGGGTATGCTGTTGAAATCAGCGGCGGATATATGGTATAATAACATAATATAGCAGAAATTTTGTGTAATCCGAAAGGAATTGATTATTTATGAAGAAATTTATTTCACTGATTTTAACAGCAGCCCTGTCTGCCGCGGCAATGCCTGTGATGGCGGCAGGCGCATCATCTCAAAGGGAGCTTGAGAAATATCCGTGGGCGGCGGAAAGTGTTCAGTATTGCATGGATAATGGCATAATCGAGGGTGATGAGTTCGGCAGTCTTGACCTTGGCGGCAATCTTACAAGGGCGCAGATGGCAAGGATTTTTACCGATACATTTTCTCTTGCGTCAGGCAAGACGCTTGAATTCAATGACGTTAAAAAAACGGATTGGTTCTATAAGTACGCGCTTACAATCCAGGAAAGTATGCCCAAAAAAGGTGCAGACTTTAACGGCGGCGAATACGTGACACGTGAGGAGTTTGCCGCAACGCTTGTAAAGGCGAGCGGCGGCAGCGCGGCTTCAAGCTACACTATTACAAATTACAGTTTCAAGGACGCGTCGGAAGTTGACGACGCATACAAGAACCTGCTTGAAACGGCTGTGACAAATCTTTATATGCTTGGTGACAGTGGCAATATCAGGCCAAAGGACTTGCTTACGCGTGCCGAGGCATGCGCATTTCTATACCGCGCTGTAAAGCCCGAAGCGGATAAAACACCTATAACGGGCGATGCGCAGGTTACGCTTGAACAGGCGCAATCATGGGCAAGGTCAAAGGGCGCGGCTGACAGATTTATAGAGGCTGCTCCGCTGTACTGGTATTACGGCGAGCAGTTCGGCATACGTCCCGAGGTGATGTACGCGCAGGCAGGTAAGGAAACTGCTTACGGCAATTACGGCGGCGCAGTGCTGCCTGAGATGAACAACTGGGCAGGTATTAAGATAAAGAACCCCGAGGGCGACAGAACAGAGGACCATGAAACATTTGAAACACCCGAGGACGGCGTGAGAGCGCATTATAATCATATGAGCGCGTACGTGGGACTTGCGCTGATAGGTGAGCCGCACGACAGGTACTACGTTGTTAAAACTATTGCATGGGCTGGCACGGTCAAATTTGTTGAACAGCTTGGCGGCAGATGGTGTCCTGATATTAATTACGGTTACGATATTCTTACGATGATAGATAACATGAAAACATATTAATAGGAGTAACAAATGATACTGCTTAACGGAAGTAATATAAAGAAGATGTTTCTTGATGAAACGCTTTTTGAAAATGTGTCGTTCAATGTGGACAGCAACGATAAAATCGGATTTGTGGGCGTGAACGGCGCGGGAAAATCCACTCTTTTCAAAATAATCATAGGCGATATGGACTATGACGAGGGCGAGATTTTCCGCAATAAAAATCTTAAAGTCGGCTACCTTGACCAGTACAGCGTAAACGGCAGCGAAAAGAGCATCTGGGACGAAACGCTGACTGTGTTTTCGGAGGTCATGGAGATAGAGCAGCAGCTTGACGAAATACGCTTTGACATTGAGAATAAAAACGGCGATATTGACGCGCTTGTAAAACGTCAGACCGCATTGCAGGAACGCTTTTCTCAGCTTGACGGCTTTTATTACAAGTCAAAGGCAAAGAGTACCCTTACGGGACTTGGATTTTCGGAGGACGAATTCGATTTGTGTGTGGATAAGCTGTCGGGAGGACAGAAAACACGTGTTGCGCTTGGTAAAATCCTGTTGTCAGACGCAAATTTACTGCTTTTGGACGAGCCGACAAACCACCTTGATATTGAGTCGGTGGAATGGCTTGAGGACTTTCTGAAAAGCTATAACGGTGCTTTTATTGTAATTTCCCACGACCGATATTTTCTTGACAGGGTGACGAACAAGACATTTGAGCTTGAAAATATGCGTTTCCGTTCCTATAACGGAAATTACAGCGCGTACATGGCGCAGCGTGAGATTGAGAAAAAGACCGAGCAAAGAAATTACGATAATACTATGCGTGAAATTCAGCGTCTTGAAAATGTCGTCGAACAACAAAGACGCTGGGGCAGGGAGAAGAATATAAAAACCGCCGAAAGCAAAATGAAGGTTATCGAAAAACTGGAAAACAGCCTTGTCGCGCCGACGCAGGAGACGGAGGATATGTATTTTTCCTTTAAGGCTTGCGCCGGCGGCGGTCAGGACGTGTTGGAAACGCAAAGTCTTGGTATGGCTTTTGGTGATAATAAGCTGTTTTCAAATGTGGATATGCTTATAAAAAAGGGAGAAAAGGTGTTTTTGCTTGGTCCTAACGGCTGCGGAAAAACCACCTTGCTTAAAATAATAATGGGCGATTATGAGCAGACTGAGGGCGAATATAAAATCGGCGCGAATATCCATATCGGCTATTACGATCAGATACAGGAAAATCTGCATATAGATAAAACCGTCATAGACGAGGTGTGGGATGAGTACCCGAACATGACGCAGACGCAGATAAGAAACGCGCTTGCAGTGTTTTTGTTCCGCGGCGAGGACGTTTTCAAGGAAATACATAAATTGTCCGGCGGCGAGAGAGCGAGGGTGGAGCTTGTAAAGCTG
>JBJEIU010000041.1:0-4656 GCA_051877355.1 Hominilimicola sp. | reverse complement strand
CTAAAGTAACGACACATCTATGCCCACGTTCATCTGTAATAACGAACTCGGAGGGGTATATGTCCTCATGTCCGTATGTATCAGATATGTACTGCATTATTTCAGTTCCATTTACTTCATGTTCTTGATGGCAATCAATTTCTTTTTTTGCATCACTACTTAGGTTTTTTAACACTGTTCGGCTATAGCTATCAAAAATCGCCATATCGAGCTCGTAGTTTTTATCAAACAAGGAAGTTGGCACAGCGCAACCTCCCCTCTTATCTACTTGTAATATTGAGCTTTTGCCCCTTCTAAAAGTATAAAGACTGAAAAAGGGGGCAAAATGGGAAACAAATTGAAAAATAATTTTTAATATATCCGTTTTTCTACTTTTTGCACAAAAATCACCATGCGTTTTTGTATGTTTTGTTGATTTTAAAGAATTGTATAAGATTATGAAAATAAGAAGATTGTAAATATAAATTTTTACAATAGAGATAAAGTAAAAAGTCGGATTGACTCCGTTTGAGGCAAATCCGACTCTTATATATGAATATTAACTTGTCATAATCAAAACAGCTTATTGTTTCCAAGTGTTTCTGCTGTTATCGGCGCTGTTACAGGCTCATATTTTTCTGTCCAGATGAATATTTTATAATCTCCTGTTTCTTCCGGTTTTGAAAGTGTTACTTCATTGCCTTCAAAGTCATTCTTTTTTACCGACTTCAATATTCCGTTATCATAAACGGCGATATATGCCGAAATAGTTGGTATTTCATTTTGAGATGTTTCATCCTTTGTCACTGTAAGAAGAACCTCATCACTATCTGCCAACGCTTTCTTCTCAATTCTAAGCCAGCTGTTAAACCCTTCAAGCAGTTCAAGAAAAGTTTTGGGCGGTTCTTTAGTCTCTGCTGTAAAGGTTGCCGTATATGTCACATTATCGGTTGTTTCCGCTATTTCCGGAGTCCATCCGCTGAAAATATAATTATAATAGTTATCACCCGGCTTTGTTGGATCAGGGTTCGGATATGACGGCACATCTCCATACTCTACCTCTGTTTCGATAAGTATTGTTTCATCCCAATTCTTCCATGTGATTGTGTATTTAAGTTTCTTAAATATTACCTCTACAGTTGTGTCAGCTGTAATAACAAACTTATATGCATCATTTCTGTTTACAACCTCCGTCTTATCGGATACATTATCTGTCGGGTATATGTAAACCTTGTCAACTTCATATCCTGTGACCGCTGACGGAATTACAGTTATCTCTGTTCCTGATGGTGCGGCGTCTGATGATACAGTAAAGCTGTTACCGTCTGACGCTGCTGCCTTCGATACGGTATAACTTTTTACTGTGTATTCACCGCTTACCGCAGCTCCCGAAGCACCCATTGTATAGATAACATATGTACCTTCAACTGCGCCTGTCACTGTCGTTTCCGCACCTGCTGATGCTCCTGATACAGCAACAGGGGTCGTAAGTATTGAGTCTGCTGTTGTCGGTTCGGGAACTACAATAAATTTGCCATCTGTCGGAATTGTTGATACCATTGTAGTCACATTGCTGTCATCAACCATGTAAACCTTAAATGAACCGCCTATGATTGTACCCGTTATGCTTTGTTCATTAGCTGTAAATACCGCTGTAATTATTACCTCATTATGCGGCATCGTAAAGCTGTATATACCATCTTTTTCCGATACTGTCACAGTTCCGCCATTAACTTCAACGCTATTTGCCGCCAACGTATATCCGTCATTTGCGGTAACGCTAAAGGTAACTGTTTCTTCCGCTTTTTCGCTTGTTTTTGATAGTGATATAAGTCCTCCCTTTGCATTGTCTGCTGTTATGCTGTAATACTGCTCCGCCTTAATCTCAACAGGCAGAGTGCCGGATTTCACATCAATTGCGGCTACCACATTTACTATGCTGTCAGTTCCCGATTCCTCTGTTCCCAGGGTGAGAGCAGCTTTGCTTCCGTCCGTGCTGTTCTTTTCAATCCTTGTATCGTTTACTGTTCCGCCTGTTACTGACCATTCAATAGCATCCTTATAAATTTCTGTCACGTCAGTTTCATACTCATCTTTGACTATGGCAGTATACGTTGCTGTTTGTCCTTTTGTCACAATTGATGGGCCCGTAACAGTAATTGACTTGACAGCCGTCTTCTCAAATGTAGCAGAAACTTCAACATTATCCGCAGGCATATTGAATGTGTATGTATTATATGAAACCTGTTCTGTCACATTCTCCCCCTTAACTGTGAGCGACGCAAGCTTGTATCCTGTATCAGGTCTTACTGTAATAGTAATCTCATCACCTATATTCGCTTTATCCTTGCTCAAAGTAACAGAGCCGTTTATAGTAGTTGTTTTTGATATTGAATAATCAATGGCTGTCCACTGTGCGGTGAGCGTTATGTCACCTGTTACGGCAGTATCAAAGCTGTAAGCTTCACCGTTAAGCTGCCATCCGCCGAATGTATAGCCGCTCTTTGTCGGAGATGTGGGCGCTTGTGCTTTTTCTCCCTCTGTCACCTTCTGAGGCTGAATATCACTGCCACCGTCTGTGTTAAAGGTCACTGTGTACTGCTTCTTGTCATATGCAGGAACTTTAATCTCATAGGTTTCGCTCTTGAAGGAAATGTCCTTAACAGCCGCCTTTCGTACATAAACATTTGTTCCGCCGGCAACCTCCGTAGGATTATCTTTTGTTAATGATGTATATATTCCGCTCTTCGTTTCACTGTATTCCAACCCGTCAATTTTAGCCGTAATACTGCCTTTGCCATCAAGTGTTTTTGGTGCAGCTACTTCAACGTCACTGCTTGTCGGAGCATCAGGACGGTTTGGAATTCCAAGCAACTGCGCACTGCTGTCCGTTATTGTATATCCCTCAGTCTGCTTTCCTGAACCGATTTTTATTATCGAAAGAGCATTTGCGTCCGTCTTTCCGAACCAACTATTATCAACCGCAAGTGTTGTTTCTTCCTCATCAAAGCTTTGGTCAACACTGCCAATTTTATATTTACCTCCTGCCGTAAAACCCGTAAGTATTTCATCAGTATAGTTTATACCAATATTCGGCGTTTCTTCCTTTTGTTCAATCAGGTTAAAATTTAAGTCATCTATATATGTTTCTGTTGTATCCCACATGTAGATAACAACGGAGGTTTCCGTCGTATCGCCCGAATCATAATCAACGGAAATATTTTCCCATTCGCCGCTTGTCGGCAATGTTACCGATGCTACGGACTTGCTGCCCGAATTAGTTCCCGGTGTGCTGTCGCTTCCTCTGACAACATAAAGCGTTTCCCCACCGATTGATTTTACATGAGCCGTCAGTCTGTACTTACAGTTTGGCGATATGGCAACCCTGTAGCCAATTCCGCCGTTAATTTTTACAGCTTTTATTCCACTGTAGCTGTCCGCATCTGTTATAGCCACATCTTCACTGGCATACCATGTATCGTTTGAAGTAAAACTCCAGTTAATCTTTGTCAAAGTCGCAGTTTCAAAATCACCACCCGAAATAAGCGGTTTTCCGTCGGGAGAAGTATATGTATTTATTGTTTTGGATATTGCGTCGCTTCTAAATGCTGAATTTGTAGCCGCCCAGCGAACGTAAACCGTCGCGCCGCCGTCAATCTCTACGGCACTATCCTTTGTTAATTCCCTATATGCTCCGTTTTCCTCCGCGCTGTACTCCAAGCCGTCCGTTTTCGCGGTAACGCTGCCCTTTGCGCTGTTTGCTGTCGGCTGACTTATTACGACTTCCGTATTTGTCGGCGCATCGGGACGTGCGGGAATAGAAAGATTATATACCGCGCTGTCGGTATGGCTTTCATCACTCGCCTTTTTTACAACGGATACGCTTGTTCCAAACCACTCCGATTGTATTGCGGCAGAATTATTTGTAACATCAGTTCCGTTGACTGTATAGGTTCCGTTTGAAAAGCCGATTGTTTCATCAGCATAATTTATTGTAATATCGCCGTCTGAAATCGTTTCCGCCGTTTTACTCGCTTCCGTCGGCATTACAGAAGTATAATTACTCGCGAACGCGGAATCCGTCGCCTTTGTTCTTATGTAATATGTGGTATTGAGCGTAAAAATCATTTCCGCGTCTGTAATCGGTGTCCAGCTTGTTTGGTCGGAGCTGTATTCCATATCCGTTGTAATTCCGCTGATTTTTCCCGAACCATCTGTCGCTGCCGCAATGCCTGTCGGAGCTTCGGGACGCGCGGGAATTGTCAATGTTTGAGTTGTCATAACCGCGCTGTTTTGGCTTCTTTCTATTGTAATTGCCTTTCCGAACCAACCGTCAGCTATGGAAACCGTGTTATCTGACGGTGAAACCGTTTCTCTGTCTATGTTATAGGAAAAAGCGGTTCCCTCAACATCGCTCCCGAAATTTACAAGCTGTTCACTTTTATAATCAATCTCTACGAGCTTTTCCTTAAAAGAAACATTATCTATATATGCGGGGTTCCCGTCATCTGCGGTATTTTGAATTACAAGCACCCATACATTTGACTCTGTTGTATTACTCCACCAGTTAAATGTCGTATATTCAAACGTCACCCTCTGCCAATCATCCGATTGCTCGGACGTAGCTTTAGCTTTTATATTTGTGTCTGTATTGGGCCAGCCGTTTGTGTCCGCTTG
>JBJEIU010000040.1:0-4657 GCA_051877355.1 Hominilimicola sp. | reverse complement strand
CATTTTTTGAGATAATTTCTCTATTTCTCCATAATCCGAGAAAAGAGTTTTTTCGTCAGTTAGAACAGACAGGTTAGTATTATTGTAAATATCCGTGAATCTGAGCCTTGACGCCGCTTCAATTCTCTGCGCGATTTCAAGCAAATCCTCACAGTTCTGCGTAAGAGGTCTTTTCGTATTTACAACAAAATGCATTTCATAGCCGTATTTATCAAAATACTGCTTATACTGTCCAAGTGCAAGCGCTCCATCGTCATCTCCGCCGACGTCAAATATAACTGTCGCATCATCTTCAAACACACTCAGAATATTCAGCGGAACAGTCGGCATGTCAAGATTTGTTGACGCATAATCGTTGGCAATAAGCTTAATTCCGTTCTTCTCCAATATTCTCCCTGCGTCATTCGTCCTGAAATACGGATTTACGATATCAAAATCGACAATTGTTACCCTCTCGCCAGATTTTCTGTGTTTCATCGCAAAATTTAAAGCCACTTCCGTCTTCCCACTCCCAAAGTGTCCTGAAAATATATGAATTTTATACCCCATTTCTTCCCTCTTTGATTAAATTTGTTACAATATATCAATATTATATCACAGAAGTTATAAAAAAGCAACATTTTAACAATATTTATTAAAATAATTTTCAGATATTGTATTCGAGAGAAAATTTATTCTTTCTCATACATAAATTCATCAATTTTTTCCGCAAGTTCGAATTTCTTACTGCCTGCAATATAACCTATAAGCGTAGCCGCTACAGGCACAACCACCATTGCCGCCAGAGAATAAAGCGTAAATGTTCCGTTTGATAAATTCATAATGCCGTTATATGGAAAACTCCAGTAGTAGAAAAGTGCGTTTATAATAGTGGGAAAAACACCTGTTATGCCCAAATCCGTCCCAAATTTTATCCACATCAATCTGAATATTCCGGCGAATATCAGATTTACAATTGCTATAAGTCCTCCAAAAAATGCGCCCTTTAATTTACTCGGCTCAAGCGGAGTGTACGGCTTATTATCAAGCAGTGCAAATTTTTTAGAACTTATATACAGCATCGCAAAATTAACAAGCATAAAAATCACTGAAAGTATTTCCTTCGCAACACTGATATTCATAAAATACCAGAAAGCTACAAGTCCAAACACAAAAGATACGCCTGACGCTGCCGCCTGCATAATCAGCATATAGATAAACTGATAACGAACCGTTATTTTCATTGAATCTCTCATTATATCACTCCTAACAACAATTTCCCGCATTCAGTCCTGCAAGATAGCCCGATGACCATGCCCATTGCAGATTATAACCTCCGCAGTCACCGTCTATATCAAGCACCTCGCCCGCGGCATATACACCTTTTACAATTTTCGATTCCATTGTATTCGGATTAAACTCATCTGTCAGTGCCCCGCCTTTCGTAACCTGCGCATTATTCCATGACATTGTTCCTGTTATTTTGAAATCCCATTTCTTTATAGCCGCACATATACGCGATATTTCCTTTTCACTAAGTGTAAGCGCGTATCTTGAAAGAGGTTCAATCCCTACTGATTTTAAAAGTGCCTGTCCTACACGCTTGTTGAACATTCCTACAAAGAAATTTTCAAGTGTAATCCTTGGACGAAGCTCAATCCTTCGCAGTATTTTTTCATATATCTGTTCATAGGAATATTGGCTCATAATGTCAAGCGATATTGCCTTTTGACCCGCAAGGCGCGAAGAAAGTGAAAATACAGCGGGACCAGACAGTCCGTATTCAGTAAACAGCACCTCACCAAATTCTCTGTAATCGCCAAGTGAAGCTTGTGCATCAAGCTTTATTCCCTTAAGCTTCTTCACAACATCTGTTTCCGTCTTTATCTGCACAAGCGAGGGCGCAAGGCTTGTTATTTTATGACAAAAACCTTTGAGAATTTCATATCCAACGCCCTTTGAACCAAGATTTGGCGCAGCTTTTCCGCCTGTCGCAACAATAACCTTATCCGCCGTTTCTCTTCTTCCGTCATAAGAAATTATATCAAAGCGTTCCTTTGATTTTAAAACTGATTTAACTTCAAAGGAATTTACTATCTCAATATTATCCAGTCCATCAATTTTAAAACGCAGAACATCAAGAACAGCAGATGCTTGATTTGAATAGGGATAAACCTTTCCGTCCGCCTCAACGTTCACCTCTATACCCAACTCCGAAAAGAAATCCAGCACTTCTTTAACCCAAAATTTATTTTTTGCGCCAAGTATAAACTTCGGATTTCTTCCATGATAATTTTCAATATCAGCATGTATATTAGTCATATTGCAGCGTCCGTTTCCGGTTGCGAGTATTTTTCTTCCTATTCTGTCGCCGCTTTCATAAACTGTTACACGATTATTCTTATTTCCTGCTGCCGCTATAGCCGCAACCAGTCCCGAAGCACCGCCGCCTATAACTGCAATTCTATTCGTCATTATTTTCATTTACCTCTGCTGTCTTTTTATTTATTTCCTTTGCATCTATATAGTCTGCAACAATAGCGCGGATAATCGCCACCACTGGTACAGAGAACAACATTCCCAAAAATCCGAATAAAGTGCCTCCCACCGAAACTGCGAATATAATCCACAGCGGCCGTATTTCAAGTGAATCGCCCATGATTTTCGGTCCGAGCAGATTACCGTCTAACTGCTGTAAAATAAGCAGCACAATGGTAACCCATACCCCCTTCCATAGTCCTCCTGTCAGACACGATGCAATAATAGCTACTATGCACGATATTATCGAACCAAAATATGGTATCATATCCATAGCACCGATAAAAATTCCGAGCACAAGCGCATATTTTACATTCAAAAGCATAAGTGCCAGACTGCTCGCAATCGCCATAATTATGCTACATGTGAGTCGGCTGTATATATAATTTGTGAATATATCATTTATACGTTTTGCATGACAGGTAATTGACGCAACACGCTCCTTTTTCAGAAATATTCCCATTACACGAACTAACCCATGCTGAAGGCGTTCCTTGTCAATAAGCATATAAATTGACGCTATAACCGCCACAAATATGTCAAACAACCCTGCCGTCATGCTGTAAACGCCCTGAGCATATTTGCCAAATTGCGCCATATCAATTGACGAGAAAAATTTATTGATTCCATCATACAAATCAAGACCGGTATCAGAAATTTTAAGTTTCTGAATTATTTCAAATCCATTTATATAATCCTGAAATGCATTTATATACCCCGGCACATTGTTATAAAGATCAATCACATTTTTATACAGAGCAGGTATCAGCATTCTCAGTATAAGCACCACAACCACAACGGCAAGAAAATATATAGCAATAATGCTTATACCGAGAGCATGATTGCTGATAAACGATTTTTTTGATTTTTTCAGCCACTTTTGCAGCCTTTTGGCAGGCATATTCAATACATATGCTATTATAAAAGCAATCAGAAACGGTTTCAGCGCGCTAATAACAACGCCTATATATTTAGTTATATTACTAAGATTATCAAAAGTTTTGTATACCGCTATAACTGCCACACAAAACACAAAAGCGACTATCCATGTATAATATTTTTCAAATTTTCTCATCTCTTACCTCGTGGTTCTTATTATTTTCGGGAAATATGACAGAAATCACATACCGGCATATTTATCAATAAAGGGCGGAAATAGACTTCCCACCCTTATATACACAATTTTATTCTGAAACTATAACAACAAGCTTTCCAATAAATACACCGTTTGATACGGTTCCGCGAACATCAACTGTCTGACCGACCTTGATATTGTTCATCTTCTTTAAAGCGCCGTCGGCTGTAACAAATTTTGTCGTATCATCCTTTGCGTATACCTGAACGGTACTTTCAGAATCGTCCGGCTTTATGGTTATAACTCCAAAGGAAGTATTGAATGCGGTTACAACACCTGTAACATGACCTGATGATTCCTGTGTTGATGTTGCCACAATCTTTGTGATTGCATCGCTCTCTATTGTAATCTTAACCAAATCTCCCACTCTGAAATCATACAGTGAACCTTCCTCGCCATTTATAAGAATTTCAACATCCTTCGGCACCTGATATGTGAATTCCTCGTTCTTCACCGCTACTTTCATTGTGGACTGAGTCGATATAGTAAGTTCACGTATTGTTCCCTCAACCGTCTTCTTTGTAGATGTTGCAACAACCTTTGTTATCACACCGTATTCAAGCGTAAGATTAACCTTATCTCCTTTATATATGCTGTCAAGTCCAACCGTTGCATCATTTTTCTTGACGGTTACATCACTGCTTACTTCATATGTCTTTCCGTTATACGCGCTGTCACCATGACTGATTGTCATTTTTACTCCGTCTGTAACATCAAGATTTTCCACAATCGCCCCGGTTATGGTTGTTGTCTTGTTTTCTCCTATTATTGAAGCTATCTTGCCGTTTACAAGTTCAAGAGTAATGGAATCACCCTTTGTGAAACTTCTTACAGTAGCAGGGCTTCCGTCATATGTTACCGTAATATTTTCAGCGCATTCATAGCTCTGCGTCTCGCCCTCTTCATCCGTAATTCTTATCGTTGTTTTGCCCGCAGTTGAAGCGTAGCTTACATATTTACCCTTTACCGTTTTATCGGGCTGGCTTGAAAGAGTGTCTACTCCTA
>JBJEIU010000039.1:0-4670 GCA_051877355.1 Hominilimicola sp. | reverse complement strand
CGTAGTACCTGATGTGTACACGATTGCCGCCAGATTATCGGAAGTAATTTCGGCAGGTTCCGCAGGCGCGGTTTCGGCAAGAATAGCCGGAAGCGATTGTTCATCTTCCGTTTCATTAAGGCATATATATGTATGAACATCCTTACATTCCTCTTTAATCTGAGGAAGCATCGCCTTAAAGCGCGCGTCATAGAAAAATACGCTTACGTCCGCGCGGCGCATAAGGTCGCATATATCCTCGCATGAAAGCTGCGCGTCAAGCGGAACTATTACGTTTCCGCCGACAACCGTACCGAACCAGCTTACAAGATAATTATAGCTTGTCGCGCCGATTACGGCAGCATGAATTTTTCCCATAGGCTTTAAAAATCCGTTCAGACGCTTAACGTCCTCATATAAATCAGCATATGATTTCTCGGCAATTTCCCTGCCCTGCTTTTCCTTAATAAATGCTTTGCTGCCAAACTCAGCAGCAGAAAATCTTACCAAATCAGCAAGTGTTTTTACGTCTTTTTTTTCCATATTACTGCTCCTTTACAAGCGCTTCAAGATATTCGGCTGCCTCGCCTACAGTATGAAGCTTAATCACGTCCTGCTCGTCAACGGTAACTCCCAATTCCCCCTCCAGCTCACCAAGCAAGCTCATAAAATCGTATGAATTAAATCCCAAATCCTCAATAAATCTGGCGTCGTCTGTAATATTTTCAGGCTCCACATCCACATAATTACTTATAAGCTCTTTTATTTTTTCAATCATTTCACGCATCTCCTTTATATCATTTCAAGTATTTCCCCAACTGTTCTGTTTTTGTCCTCTATGCCTCTGAACAGTACGCGGCACAGATAATAATAAAGATATTCCATTTCGTAATCGGTAACAGCGCCTTTCTGGTATTCAAAGTTGAAATTAAGTCCGTTATCCTCCGGTCTGTGCATTACCGTCAGATACAGCGGCTGAGCTGCAACACCGTTTGTATACCACATACTTTTATACTTCACGTCAGGTATTGAATTCTGCTCATCCTTCTGAATTGTAAGCGGCTGATATGTAAGACTTATACTTTCATAGCTCGCGCCCGGACCAAGCTTCCAGCGCTTTGAACGCTTCATTGTAAGCTCAATTGAATCATGATTGGCATGACGGAAAATCTTATTCTGCTCCGCCTGAATAATTCGAATAGCGTCAATAAACGTTGTTTCAGGGTCTATTATGGTACGCAGCGGGAAGAAGTGTATTCTTGTGCCGCCCGAACGCTTTTCAAGCAGCGTTCCGCGCCTTGCGATAGCGTTTTTTATTGATACGTCTTTTTCATCATCATTAAATTTTGAAAGCACAGTGCGCAGTCCCATAATCAAAAGACTTGCCATCGGTACATTATTGTCAATACAGAACTTCATAAGTCTGTCTGACGGGTCCTTTTCAAGATGATATACCGAGATTGCCGCCTCGGTATTTTTTGAAACTATAACAGCACTTCTCTGGTTCGGATTCCCAGATTCACGGCGTTGTGTAATAAGGCGTCCCATACCATTGAAATCGGTGTACATAGGTTCATCTCTTTCAAGCTCCTTTTCCCAGAACTCCTCATCACGCTTTTTGGCATGCGAACCGGCCTCATACGCCAAATCCTTTTCCAGCTGCTTAATATATGACATCATCGGCTTTGGCATCGGTGTATCGTAGCATAAAGCGCAGTAGGTTTCCAGAATGTCACGGTTAAAACCAATTATAGAGCTTGAATCCATCGTCATATGGTCAACCTTCAGATATATACCGTTATATCCGTCCGGCAGCTTTATCATAACAACGCTGTTTAATGGTGAATTATATCGCTTAAAGGGAACCTTAGTCCATTTTATCATTTCATTGTGGGCGTCCTCTTCCTTCCATTTTGAAAAGTCGCAGAAAGGAATTTCTCTTTCCTCGTTCGGAATAATGTACTGATAAACCTGACCGTCCTCGTCCTCAACAAATCTTAAACGCATACTTTCAAAATGCTCGTACGCCATGTAAATTGCCTTTTTCAGAACGCCGAAATCAACATCATGCTGAATATAAAGTCCGGTGCCGATATTCAGCACCTGATGCGGCGCGAATTTTATTGTATAGTTATGGAGACGCTGCGCCGCTGACAGCGGATACGCCTGCACAACTGCGCCGTTTATATTAAACTCTTTCATCTATAATATCCTTTCTTTCCGGCATATATTTGCCGATAAAATCATTTACCTTGCTTTCGTATAACTCCTGATTTTCATAATAACTTGCTCCGTGTCCCGCATTATCTACCCAAAGAAGCTCCTTTGGCGAGCTGCAAGCGTCATAATTTTGCTGACTCATCCATGTAGGCACAAAGTTATCGTCCTTGCCGTGAACGAACAGTATCGGACAGGGCGCATTCTTTACCGCATCAATTGTGGAATAGTCCTTAAAGCCATAGCCCGCTTTTCTTCTGCATATAGCCTCATTGATATTCATAATCGGGAACTTTGGCAGCTTATAGTCCTTTTTTAGAACATGTGAAAATACCTCGTCCGGTGATGTGAACGCGCAGTCGGCAATAATAACTTTCACATTGTCCGGAAACTCCTTAAGTCCTGCGGTCATAAGCACCGTAGCGCCGCCCATAGATATTCCGTAAAGAAGAATATCCTTTTTCTTGTCAAACCGTTCATTTACATAATTTATCCACGCAAGGCAGTCATACCTTTCAAGTATGCCGAAGCCTATGTATTTACCCTCGCTTTTTCCGTGGGCGCGGCTATCCACAATCAGACAGTCAAAGCCCTGCTTGCTAAGAAATGCGCCTATTGAAGAACAATCACTCAGACCGCAGCTTGTATATCCGTGGAAGAATATAGCCACTCTGCCGGTTGGATTTTCGGCAGGGATATAATCGCCGTGAAGCGTAAGATTATCGCGGGATTTTATCGTGACATGTTCAAGCTTCTGCGCCATTATCCATTTTTTGTTCACATGTATGATTTTCTTGTATTCCTCCCATTTCGTCATGTCAGCCATTTCATCAAGATTTACTCTTATCTTGTCTTGTCTCGGGATTACACGTTCATAAAGCGTCAGTGCCGCCACTCCTGAGGCTGCCGCTCCGACAAGTACTGCCCCTCCTGTAATTTTTGCCATTGTTTTCGCTAAACTCACTTTATCACGCCTTTCTTTGTTATTAAACCATGTGTCAACCTCTCTTATATTTATAGTATCACATTTTCCATTGACAGTCAAGAAATTCCAACATATTTTCTTGGCAATGTTGGATTATCGTTATTTCTTTAACATTCTGTGTCATATGTGAAAATCTTACATGCAATACAAAAAGCGTATGCAATTTCTTGCATACGCTTTTCAAGGGAATGTCAATATATTACAGATTATCTGACAAAAACTTCTGTAATGCTGCGGCAGCAGCTTCCTCATCTGCGCCGCTTACAGTTACCTTAATAGTGTCTCCGCACTTTACTCCAAGTCCCATAAGCGCCATCAGTCTTGCGGCATTTACGCTTTTGCCGCCTTTTTCAATTGTAACCTCGCTTTCAAAAGGCTTTACCGTATTTACGAGCATTCCCGCAGGTCTTGCATGTATGCCGACTTCATCCTTAATTACATATTCAAATTCTTTCATTTTTATTTCCTCCTTAATTTTCAATTTTTAATAAATCATTTCCAACTTTAACAGCACCCGAAGCAATGGCTTCTACTGTTTCATAATCGTATGTGTTGCATATAATCATCGGTGTTGTCACATTATAGCCTGCATTTTTAATAGCGTCAATATCAAAGCTGATAAGCAAATCACCTTTCTTGACACGCTGCTCATTCTGCACATGCGCCTCATAATACTGTCCCTTTAATTTAACTGTGTCAATACCGATATGAAGCAGTATTTCTGCGCCCGCATCGGTTATAATACCAAGCGCATGATTTGTATCAAACAGGTTGTCTATAACACCGTCCGCAGGCGCATACAGCTTACCCTCCGACGGTTCGACAGCTATGCCTTTACCGAGCGCTTCGCTTGCAAATGCCTCGTCCTTCACATCCGTAAGCGGCAGAACTGTGCCGTTCATTGGTGATGAAAGAATTATGCTTTTGCCTGTTTCACTCTTTTTATTTTCAGCAGCAGCCTGAACAGGCTCGCTTTCCGTAACCATTGGGTTATCGGATTGGGGAGTTTCCATATAATCCTCAAGATGTGATTTGATTACCGACACACGCGGACCGTATATAACCTGTATACCATTGCCCTTATGTATGACGCCCGACGCTCCGCTTTGCTTAAGAAGCGCGTCCTTGACCTTGCTTTCATCAATTACCGTAACACGAAGTCTTGTAGCGCAGCAGTCAAGGTCAGACAAATTACTCTTACCTCCCAAACCTGCAAGAATGAGCGCGCTTGTTGTATCAGATGACGCAGATGCCTTATCCGCTTCCTTTTTTGCGTTTACATCGGCTCTTGTATAAAGCTTTGTTTCCTCATCGTCAGCCTCACGTCCCGGTGTTTTGAAGTTAAACTTCTTAATCATAAAGCTGAACATGAAATAGTACAGTACAAAGTAAACAAGACCGACAATTACAATCCATATCCAGTTAGTTTTCGCGTTGCCCTGAAGAACGCCAAACAGCGTCATATCAATAAGTCCGCCCGAGAAAGTCA
>JBJEIU010000038.1:0-4719 GCA_051877355.1 Hominilimicola sp. | reverse complement strand
TAGAAAATTAGCACTCGACGACGTTGAGTGCTAACAATTTACAATTTATTCATATTTCATATGATTTTATGTCATCAATAATCTGGCGGATATGAGATATTTGCGTATCCGTAAGACCGCATACATCAATGAATTTGTGATTGTCAATGCCAAGAAGATAATCGGTGCTGACATGAAAATATTTTGCAATTTTTACGAGCATATCAATGGACGGTTGTATATTGTTGTTTTCCCAGTTAGAGATACATTGCTTTGAAACATTTAATTCTCTCGCCAAATCTACTTGGGTTAAACCTTTTGCTGTCCGCAGTTCTTTTATCCGCTCATTCAACATAAAAACACTCCAAAAATCAATTATTTATATACTATTATATAATTTGTACTTGACGATACAAAAATACTATAGTATACTAATAATTGACCAAACTATTATATGAGGAGTGTATTTTTATGGCGGAATTTTGTAAAGAATGTTTTATGGAAATCTGTGATGTAGATTTGAAAAAGGAAAAAATTATTACCTCAAAGGATTTGGATTTATGCGAAACCTGCGGTGAATGGAAGCATGTCGTAGTTAAAGTAGTTGACAGAAATCCCATTAAAAGACTTATAAAAGAAATAGATTTAAAATGGTATTTATACAGAATTCATCACTAAAAAACGGCGCGGTGCGCCGTTTTTTTACACATACCCATAAATTCCCCTTACGCTGACTTCTCCGGAGGTGACGCGGATAATTCCGTCTGCGGTTTCCACCACAAGCGCGCCGTTTTCGTCCACGTCCACTGCTGTGCCTGTGACGGTTTCCTTTTTGAAAATCACGCTGACATCGCGTCCGATTGTGACGCAGTGACTTTTGTATTCGTCAAGAATTGCGCCAAGTCCCTCATTGAGAAATTTCTTATAATAATACTCAAATTCATTCATAAGCCTTGCTATTATCTCGTCACGGCGGTATTTTACGCCGCTTTCGAGGTACATGGAGGTTGCGCGGTGTTCGATTTCCTTATCAAAGCTTTCGGTGTTCACATTTATGCCTATTCCGCAGACCACGTAATTCACCATGTCCATCTCGGCGGACATTTCCGTCAGTATGCCGCAGACCTTTTTGCCGCCTATGACAATATCGTTGGGCCACTTGATTTTTGCGTCAAGACCTATTGCCTTGCACACTGCAAGACCTGCTACGAGAGTGATTTGCGACACCTCAAGAGGGGAGATGTCGGGCTTTAAAAGTATCGTGTGCCAAATGCCTGTGCCGCGGGGCGAAACCCAGCCGCGTCCGCGGCTGCCCTTGCCGTGGGTTTGCACCTCGGCAATAAACACGCTGCCCTCCGGCTCGGCGCTGTTTGCCTTGGCGCGCTCGTTTGTGGTGTCTGTTTCGTCATATATAAACAGCTTCTGACCGATAAATTCCGTGGTAAGCCCGCTCGTAATTCCGCTTTCCGTTATCAAGTCGGGGGAGGAAATAAGGAGGTAGCCCTTGTTTGTCACGGACTCAATCTCGTAGCCGTCTTCCTTGAATTTTTTTATGTGCTTCCACACCGCCGCGCGGGAAATATTAAGCTGCTCACTTATGCGCTCTCCCGAAATGTAGCCGTCAGCGCTTTTTAAAATATCTAAAATTTTCTGCTTCAATGCAATCAATCCTTTCAGGATAAATTATACATTCTTTTAAGGTAAAAATCAATGCTTTTTGCAAATACACAAAAAGGACCGCCGCGGGCAGTCCTTTTGCGCGATTATTTATTCACTACGAATTTATCGTCAGCAACGTCAACTGTGATTGTATCGCCGTTCTTTATCTTTCCGTCAATGATTTCCTCGGACAGCATATCCTCAATTTCATTCTGAATTGCGCGTCTAAGTGGTCTTGCGCCGTATACGGGGTCGAAGCCGGATTTTGCAATCTTTTCGATTGCCGCGTCAGAGAACGATACCGTAATATCGTTTGCGCTAAGCCGTGCTTCAAGGGATTTAAGCATAAGCCTTGCAATTTCCTTGATATTCTCCTCGGTAAGTCTGTCGAATACGATAATATCATCAATTCTGTTCAGAAATTCCGGCTTAAAGGCGCGCTTAACCTCGTCCATGACCTTGTTCTTAATCTTTTCATGCTCGGAAAGGTTCTTGTCCTCCTCGCTGTTATTGAAGCCCAGCTTTGAGGAAACATTGCCCAGAATTTCCTTTGCGCCAAGGTTTGAGGTCATGATGATAACGGTGTTCTTGAAATCAACCTTTCTGCCCTGCGCGTCGGTCAGAATACCGTCGTCAAGGATTTGGAGCATGATGTTGAACACATCCGGGTGCGCCTTTTCAATTTCGTCAAACAGGATTACGGAATAGGGATGCTTTCTGATTTTTTCCGTAAGCTGTCCGCCCTCCTCAAAGCCCACATATCCCGGGGGCGAGCCGATAAACTTAGATACGGCGTGCTTCTCCATGTATTCCGACATATCAACGCGGATAAGCGCGTTTTCGCTGCCGAACATCGCCTCGGCAAGGGTCTTTGAAAGCTCCGTTTTACCAACGCCCGTAGGACCGAGGAACAGGAACGAGCCTATGGGTCGCTTCGGGTCTTTCAGACCTGCTCTGCCGCGCTTGATTGCCTTTGCAACGGCGGTTACAGCCTCGTTCTGTCCGATAACACGCGCGTGAAGAATGTTTTCAAGATTTTTAAGTCTTTCCATTTCTTCTTCCTTTAGCCTTGCCGCAGGAATGTGCGTCCAGTCGGAAAGAATTTCAGCAATGTCGTCCTCGTCAACCACCAGAGCCGATGATGAGCCTGTACCTTTCCAGTCTGCCTTTAATTTGTCCACTTCTTCCTTTAACACGTTTTCCTCATCGCGGATTTTTGCCGCTTTTTCATAGTCCTGCGCCGTGATAGCCTCCTGCTTTTCGGATTGCAGCTTTTCAAGGTTCTTTTCTTTTTCCTTTAAGTCGTCAGGCTCTGTCTGTGAGCCGAGACGCTTCTTTGACGCGGCTTCGTCTATAAGGTCAATCGCCTTGTCGGGCAGGAAACGGTCTGTGATATATCTCGAAGAAAGCTTTGCCGCCGCGGTAAGCGCGTCGTCTGTGATTGTGACGCTGTGGTGCGCCTCGTACTTGTCGCGTATACCCTTTAATATTTCAACTGTTTCCTCAACAGTCGGCTCGCCGACCGTTACAGGCTGAAAACGTCTTTCAAGCGCGGCGTCCTTTTCGATATATTTCTTGTACTCTTTCAGCGTTGTCGCGCCGATAACCTGCAATTCACCTCTTGCAAGGAACGGCTTTAAGATGTTTGACGCGTCCATGCTGCCCTCGGCGCTGCCCGCGCCTACGATTGTGTGGAACTCGTCAATAAACAGAATGACGTTCTTTGCTTCAAGCACTTCGTTTATAACTTTCTTTAAGCGTTCCTCAAATTCGCCGCGGTACTTCGCGCCGGCAACCATGCTCGACAGGTCAACGGATACAAGACGCTTTGTTTTAAGCGGCTCGGGAACATCACCTGCGGCGATTTTCTGCGCCAGTCCCTCAACTACCGCCGTTTTACCAACGCCCGGCTCACCGATAAGGCAGGGGTTGTTCTTTGTACGTCTGGAAAGTATCTGCGTAACACGCTCGATTTCCTTGCTTCGTCCGATTACGGGGTCAAACTTGCCCTCCTTTGCGATTGCGGTGAAGTCGCGTCCGAACTGGTCAAGGGTAGGCGTCTGCGAATTGGGGTTGGGCGCATATTCGCCGCCCTGCGCCTTGTCTATCTCAACGTCACCCTCGATTGAACGTACAGTTTCCGTATAGAAATTCGGCAGATTTACACCCAGCGCGCCGAGAATTTTCGCCGCAACTCCGTCACCGTCACGGATTATCGCCATAAGGATATGCTCTGTGCCGATATACTTGTGGTTCAGTCTGCGCGCCTCTAATGCGCTTATTTCAAGCAGACGCTTTGAACGCGGTGTCAGCGGCAGCTCTGTTTGCTGCGGAAGCGGCGCGCCTGTGCCGATATATTCGTTGATTTTTTCTGTAACCTTTTCGGCGGTTATGCCGTTCTTTTCAAGAACCTTTGCGGCAACGCCGCTGCCCTCGCGGATAAGTCCCAGAAGAAGATGCTCGCTGCCTATATAGTTGTGTCCCATCTCGGCAGCCGCGTCATGCGCTTCGCTGATAGAAATTCTTGCTTTTTCTGTAAAGTTTGAAAATAACATGATAATCAACTCCTTTGCAACATGTTTGTCGTGGTATAATATAGTATCCGCAAGCGAATGCTATATATTGTTTCTAATTAATTCCGCACGCTTTTTGTCACGCTCGGCAGGGGATAGCTCCTTGCCGTCGCACAGCAGCGCTGGTTCTGTAATCACCATACATTCAAGCGGTGTGATTTTGCCCTCCTTTGGAAGTATGCCCAGATTTTGTCCCAGCATTACATCGGAAAGCAATGATTTCGCTTCGCTTGAAGACATACTGCGCGCGTATTTCAGCGTACCGTAGGAACGGTACAGTTTGTCGGACAGTGCGTCCATACTGTTGTCGGTCAGCGCCTTGCGCGCCTTTGTTTCCATTTCAACTATCTGATTGACTATGTTTTTAAGCTTTTCAAGGGATTGTTCCTCGGACATTCCAAGCGTAACACGGTTGGAAATCTGATAAAGGCTGCCATATGCCTTTGTACCCTCGCCGTAAAGTCCGCGCACCTCAATACCAAGACTGCCGGCAGACGCAATCACCTTG
>JBJEIU010000037.1:0-4722 GCA_051877355.1 Hominilimicola sp. | reverse complement strand
CGTAATAATAGTATTCCGTATCAGGCGAAAGATTTGAAAGTGTGCAAGGTTCGTCATCACTTGTCAGTACAGTATATTTCGACTCGCTGTTAAGCTTACTCCAATAAACAAAGCCCTGTTCAATAACCTCGTTGCCGCCGTTATCCTCAACCTTTGCGCTGATTGTTGCCGAGGTAGATGACGATACGGACGCTGCACCGGTCTGTACCGTGGGTAGGTTAACATCACCTTTGGGCAGCTCAACCCACAAGCCTACTAAGTTTGTGCTTTCCGAAACAGAAACAGCAGTTCCCGGCTTGTATCGCTTGCCCGTTTCATCGCCGACAGCCCAGCCTCTGAAACGATAACCCTCACGCGGCGCGGGTTCTTCAAGCATAACCGTCTTGCTTTCCATTCCTCCGGCGGCGTTACGGTACTGGCTGAAGCTGACAGTGTTTACATTCTCACCTTCAGTTGTAGTTTCGCAAACGGTAATGTCTCTTGAATATATGGCGTAAAAATCTGTATCCTCAGATATGGTTATATCACCAGACTTATACTCATTTTCAAGCGCGTGCTTGTTGTCACGCCAGCCGACAGCCGTCCAGCCGTCAAGCTCCGCCGGCTCGGGCGCGGTTATAACCGCTTTACTTTCATTATTGAAAAGCGTTTTGCTTATTGTGTCCTGTAGGGTATTCTCACCCGAATAGAAGTTAGCCGTTATATCTCTCTTATATATTGCATACAGCGTTGTATCCTTTGTCACTGTATATTCCGTAAGAGCCGTCTCGGCGTTCTTGTCTATGTTCCAGCCGACAAATTCATAGTTCGCCTTTACTGCCACAGGTGTAAGGTCTGCCTTTGCGCCTGCTTCTAATGTATCATAGGCTTTTGTTGTCCTTGTGCCGCCGTTTGCCGCATAATCATAGGTTACGGAAACTCTCTCGGCAGGAAGCGGTATCTCTGACCATGACGCGGTCGCTGTGGCATTTTCTGTTAAAGTGACAGTTTCTCCGCCCTGATAGCCTCTTGTGGAGTCTGCGCTGACAATCCAGCTTGAGAAGCTGTGACCGCTTCTCTGCGGCGGAGCCGCAAGTGTAAAGGTTACCGCCTGAACATTTCCATAGCCGTTCATGTACTGCAAGGCAGTGTCGGGACTGATAGTGCCGTTTCCTCCGTTTACGTCATAGGAAAGCGTGATAAACCGTTTATATACGGGGTAGAAGTATGTGTCGTTACTTATTTTTATCGTTCCGCTCTTATATGCTGCAGGCGCAGCATCTTCATCACTTCTCCAGCCGTCCGCTGTCCAGCCGTCCTTTGCCACAGGCTCCGGCGCTGTAACTATCGCGCTGTCGGCATTGTTGTACAGCACTGCATATTCCACACTCTGCGGTTTGTTTGCTTCCTCCATGAACTGCGCCATGACAGTTTTCTTGTAAATAGCATACAGCGTCACGTCCTCCGTAACGGTGTACTGCGTCAGCGCCTCTGTAGCGTTTTTATCGGTATTCCAGCCGACAAAATCGTAAGTTTCCTTGTAGGCTGTGACCGTTAAATCGGCTTTATCGCCCGAATTTACACTTACCTTATCGGCAGTAGCAGCTAAATATGTGCCACCGTTTGTTTGGTAGTCATATGTTACCGTATAATTAGTTATATTGTCAGATTGCCATACCGCGTAAACGGTTGTATCCTCCGACACTTTTATCGTTTCGCCCTGCTTGTGCTTTTCTCCGTCCTTGCTGCCGATTGCCCATGCCACAAAGGTGTCAGACGTATTAGTCGGAGCGTCGGCAAGTGTAAATTCAATCTCAGAGGTATTGCCCGCAGAATTGAAATATTGTGTTTCAGTCTCGCTTGCAGCTGCGTTTTCATCATATGAAAGTGTTATATCACGCGAATATACCGCATAGAAATATGCATCTGCTCCTGTTGAAATTGTCGTTTCTCCGCCATCCGGACTTTGAATGTTGGGCGCTGCCGCCGTACCGTCATTACTCCAGCCTACAGCAGTCCATCCGGCATAGAGAGAAATCGCTGGGAGTTCAACACTCACACTATCAACGTCGGCAGAAACCTCAACAAGCGTTGTTTTCTGTATCATGCCGTTTCTCGAATAGAAACGTACCGATACGGTCTTTTTGAATTTCGCATAAAATGTAGTATCCGTATTTACCGTAACCTTATCGCCCGCATGATAAAGCGTGTTATTGTTATCACCAGCCATAACCCAACCCTCGAAGGAATAATCCGCTTTTTGCGGCGCGGCAGGTAATGTGACTGTCATGGTAGAGGTTTGATATTGGGTATTCATAGACTGTGTATATGTTTCTGTCCATGAGCCTTCTGAGGTCGTCGCCTCGAGAACATATGTCATGGTTACTTCACGGGAATAAACCGCATAATAATTGGTGTCTTCACTTATATACGCTTCGTCGTTTGCCCTATACTCAACCTCTGACGAGTCCTTATCTGACGTCCATCCCTCAAATGTCCATTCATCAGTATCATACTCATCGGGGAAAATCAGCGTACCTACGGTATCGTTGTTGTATATTTTTACAGGTTCGCTTTTCTCAGCCGAGCTGTCAAGATTATGAAAATATGCTACAACATCAGTATCCTTTGCGTATATCGCATACAGCGTTACATCGCCTGTCACCTTGTATGATATCAGACCTTCCTTGGCGTTCGGGTCAGTATTCCAGCCGATAAATTCATAGCCGTCCTTTTCACCGATATTATCATTTCCCGGTATAATATCAGTACCCTCGCACACGCTCTCGGAATATGTGCTATCTTCCTGTATTTTTCCGCCGTTTTTTGACGCGTTATATGTGACGGTATATTCCGGCAAATCGACCGTATACGGAGAATATTCCGTACCGTCAGATGAAGTCATATCCAGCGCTGTCATATCTATATAGCACGCAGGGCGCACGCCTATATCGGAGGCATTAACAGATGATGAAAGCATTTCATTGCTCGCGGCATCCGAGTTCGGCGGCATGATGACACACGCAGAGGAACCGGAACCATCATCGGGAGTTCGCAGCCAATACGGATAATATGACAACTCATCGTCTGCAGCAGAATACCGGCTGTCCGCCGGTATCTGCTGCTGCGCGTAATACGTGGGAAAGGCAAAATAAGCACTGCCGCCAAGAAAATCGGCATTCTGGAAAATATTATACACCTGCATAATATCCGGCAAAAATATCGTGTCAGTATTGTACTCAGATTGATACAATGCATAGTTTTTGTTTGCCGAATCCACCGTTTCCGGCATGGAAACCGGATCATATGATGTTTCGTCCACATCACCGTCATGCGGTGCGTCTATGAGAGTTTTCTGCGAAACGCTTACAATCGCGTTAAGCTCTGTAGGCGCGAAAGAGTTAAGAAAGCCCTCCTCGTCCGCATATCCGTTGTCATTCGGATACATAAACGTCTCCTCAGGAGCAAAACCGCACGTCCAGTCTACTTCACCGCCCTCGGCAGATGAATTGAGCCAGCATCTTATATTACTGTCACCCCAGTAATTTGAGCCGTTGCTTCTGACAGGATCACCATATGCAAATCTTGAATGTGACGAGGTGTCCAAAGGCGTTTCCTCCTGATCGCAGCCCGCGTCAAAGGCTTTCATTGTAATAATACTATCTGCCACAAGCAGCGGTAAATATCCCTCCGTATATTCAGATACGGTTTGGGTTGAATCAATCACCGGTGTACCGTCCTCTTTGGTTCCCTTAACCTTTTCAAACGCCATTACACGCCATTTAATCGGCTCACCGCCATATGTGCCCATCTGGATGTAATCGCCCAATTTTAGAACGGATTCAGATGTGTCCGCAGAGTCTTCAACCGCCAAAGCTGACGGGAATACAGGAAGCATCATAGCCAATGCAACAACTGCGCTTATCACCCGTTTCATACTGAATAGTTTTCTCATAATAGTCATCTCCTTCTTTACTTGGTAAAGCTTTTCATCATTTTTATTAAGGCTTCCTATTAAATACATCTCCTCTCGTCCTTTTTACGCTGTTGACATAATTATCAATATTTGATACAATAATTATGTATGATAAAATGTAGTGAGGCTGTTTCGCGCCACACATATTATATATATTATATACCACAGTTTTTAAATGCAAAATGATTAATATAAATTACATATTGTTATGCATATATTATTATACAGACATTTTCCCATTTGACCACACCCTTGTGTTAAAAAATAGGGTGGGAAACAAAAATTATTCAAAAAAGTGTGGGAAAATGGGTGGGAAAATGGGTGGGAGAACAGATTAGGAGAGTACATATGACAAAAAAAATGCTTATAACCATTTTTACAGTTATGATTATGCTTCTTACTTTGACAGGTTGCAGTGCAATCGGTAATGGAATATCAAATCTATCAATCATTTACGTAATTAATGTCGTAATATCTCTATTACTTTTAATAAGCTACTGCCACTTTATCAAAAAGAAAGAACTATGGTTTGTTTTATTGTATATTTCGGTACTTATGGTAAATATAGGATACGTTGCGCTTGCAATCTCAAAGAACCTGGGAGAAGCCTTGCTTGCCAACAGAATTTCATATTTGGGCGCTGTCTTTTTACCGCTGTTTTGTCTGTTGATTATTATGGAGTTGTGCCGTATCAGATATAACAAGTTTTTACTTGGGATATTACTGAGTGTCAGCATTATAATGTTTTTACTTGCCGCCAGCGGAGG
>JBJEIU010000036.1:0-4790 GCA_051877355.1 Hominilimicola sp. | reverse complement strand
AGATACACTGGCGAGGAATACGGAGAATATCTCGGCGGCTATAACAGCGGCACAGGTTCGGGCTGCTTCCAGAACTCCTCCGACACGACCGGACTTTCCTTCTATTTCGGCGGCGACAAGAGCGGAACAAGCACGATTGGCAAGGACTACGTTTACGCCGAAAACGGTACAAACAGAATTTTCGTCCGCTCGACAAGGAAAGCAGGTACGTTTACGCTGTACGCGTCAATGGACGGTATTCCAGAAAGCTCCGTTACGCCTGCGGTTATAACCTCGACTGCGGTCGAAATGGATGGCGGTCTTACAACGCAGCTTCAATCAGTTCTTTCACCGGACGCGAAGGAAGCCCCGGCAACGTCAGACGTTCCCGCAATGAAACCGCTGATGTTCACGAAAAAGCTAATATCGTGGGCTGACGTAAAAAAAGTAACCGAGGAGGACACAACGGTTTACTATGATGTGTATTTGAACGGCGAAAAGCTTAATTTGAGCGAAAAGACTTTTGTAGGTATTCAGGATACGCTGTTCGGACCGATTTACGAAATCCTTTTAGCGGCACAGAACGCAGGCGCGTCGGGCTTTACTATGACTTACGACGACAGCGCGTCACCCGTGACGCTTGAGGTTGCAAGTGGCGGACATACGTATCAGTATCAAGAGAACCGCAATCAGATTTTAATAGATAACACAGAGCTTACGGAATGTGTAGATACTGTTAGAATGAAAAACGGAGTTATGATAGCAAATCTTCCGCTTATGCTTGCGAACGCGGGTGTCAGATTCGGGGAAGATAAGGAAAACCACATTCTTAACATAACTGTTGAAAAGGGGGCGGAATAATATGAAAAAATTATTGGCTGTAATTCTTTCTTCGGCTATGCTTGCGTCATTCGCGGTAATGCCGGCGTTCGCGGACTATACCGCGGCGGAGTATGACATACTCCGCGAGAGTATGACCTTTGACGACGGAACGACGACAAACGATGCTGACGGAACGAAAGCGCTTCAAATAGGCGACGATTTTCAACAGAAAATCTTTGAAACGACGGTTGATACCACGCAGGAATTTCTACTTTCGTTCGACTTTCGTCTTGACAGCGACGCGGCACTTATAGAAATACCGAAATATAAAACAAGCGGCGTTGATAAGGTTGGACCGAGGCTAAAGCTATCGGACGGAAAGCTTGTAACGGAAACAAGCAGTAGCGGCGGAACACAGGAGCTGGGCGAATACATCGTCGGGGAATGGTATGCCGCAGAAATCGAGGGAAGAACCGGTATGGGTTCGCAGTACACGACATTTAGGCTGTATAAATACAACAGCGGAAGCAGGGAGCTTGTTAAAGAAACCGAGAGCTTTAATATGAGAAATTTAAGCTCGGAGGGCAGAAGCTTTACGGGTATGGGCGCGAACAATGCGAGCCTTGACAATATAAAGCTGTATTCGCTTTATCCCGATGTTCTGACGGTCACGTCGGACGATGATGAAATAAACGCGGGACAAACGCTGACGCTTGATTATGGGATGACGCGTGCGGGAGTGGAAACAACAAAGCATGCGGTTACGTGGAGCGTACTTAACGCGTCGGGAACGAGCGAGATAACCGATGGCAGCGCGAGCGTAAACGAGAACGGAGTGTTAAGCGCGGATATTTCCGCCTCCGCCCAGACTGTAACAGTAAAGGCATCGGTTACGTTCGGCGAAAAGACGCTTTCGGGCACAAAGCAAATTAAAATCAACGCTGTTGACACGAGCGACGAGGTTTTTGACACTATCGCTATTAACGGTGCGGATACCGTTAAGGCGGGAACGACGGAAACGTATACCGTAACCGCATCAAAGGACGGTACGGCGGTAACGCCGTCGGAAAGCGATGTTGTCTGGAGCTTGTACGACTGCGACAACATTAATCCGTACAGCAATAATAACATAACGCTTGAAAACGGCGTTTTAACCGTCGCAGACGGCGTAATAGCCCACGAGATATGCGTCAGAGCGTCAAGCGTGAGCGGACAGGTGTACGGTGTAAAGAAAATTGCGATAAACTTCGGCGACTCCCAGAAGGAAGCATTAATATATTACAACGCGTTTGAAACGGCACTTTCGGGAACAAACAAGGCAGTTTCTGTTGATGGCTCGCAATCATATCTTGTAACCGAGCAGGATGACGTATGGCAGGTTGAAAATCACAGCGAATACACGCTTACGGAAATGGACATTAAGTTTACAGCCGAGGGTGCGGGTTTCATACTTATGCGAAGGGACGCGGGCAAAACCGAAACACAGATTACATATTCGGACGGTGTGCTGAAAACAAACGCCGGTGCGGTTATGACCGACGCGGACATGGAAACGTGGTATCATATTGAACTGCTTTATTCCTCCCAAAAGGCTGACGCGTCCTGCAATATTTATCCGTATAACGCGGACGGCTCGCTTGGTACGGCGGTTACGAGCCTTAATATAGACAGGCGCAACGGCGACTCTTTCGGCAGACTTCGCATACTTGCTGGAAGCTGTATAGACAACGTTAAAATTTCAACTCCCGCGGCTAACGAAATCGCGGTAAAAGCGCCGGGAACAACCGTGTTCGCAGGCGAAACCGCGCAGTTCACGGTTACTGCGTCAAGAAACGGCTTGCCACTTAAGGACGCGGAGGGAATAACGTGGACGGTTCTTGATGCGGAGGGACTTCCCATACTTAACAATACGGTTACGATAAACAACAGCGGTCTTCTGACAGTCAGCGCAATGGCGAGCGCCGGAAAGCTCACGGTTCGCGCGTCCTCGGCGGAGACGTACGGCGAGGTGGATATTACGACAGCCATAGCTGAGATTTTCACGGTGACGAATGTCGGAATTAACGAGGACGAAGACAAAATTGTAAGGATTTATGCGGACAAGAATTTCTATTATGATGATGACGTTACATTTATAATTGTAATAAGGGACAGCGAGGGATTTTTGAAGGGTATTAAGTCTATCAAAACCTTCGGCGATAGACTTAACATCGGCGCAAATGAGATTACCACCGATATGAGTCTGCCCGGAGACTTCAATCCTCAAACAGACAGCATAGAGGTTATGGTCTGGACAACGATATAACATTCTTTCTCTTTTAAAAAGGACGGGAGCCGCACAAAGCGGCTCCCGTCCTTACCATGTAGGGTTTCAATTTTCATTCATAACCAGCTTGCAAATTTTGGCCGTGTAGTGGTTTTACCAAAAAAAGGTGTGTATTTGCTATTATTCACTAAATGTAATATAAATGTTATATAAGACAAGAAAGCCGCGTATTCATTCAGTGACAAATTATACGGCGGTATGCTCGATTTCTTTATTTTCTTTTCCGATATATTCTTACAGCTCACATCACAGACGATAATGCGCCCAATGATATAACCGATACCGAAACAATACCCGCAAACGACAAAATCAACTTTGCAACGTATGGAATTACGGCTACAGAATTAACGGGCTTTCAGATATGCATGTGTCAGGTCTGGTTATACGCGGTGTCACGTTCGATGCGGAATCGTACTGTGAACTGAAATACTGCGACAATGTAAAAATTACAGACTGTGTTAACGCTTCATGGAATGAGAGCAGCACGAGCAATGTTACATATGAATAATCGTAAAATAATAAGGAGAGGTGACTAACTATTAAAAGTCAATAGTTTTTTCAAAAGTTTTTGGAAAAATTTTAAGAGAGTAAAAAAGGGCATAGCAAACAAGCCCTGCATTGCAAGGACTAAAAAAATAGTTGCATTCGCCATTGCAGTGGCAATGCTGTCGTGTATAGCTTTTGCTGAAAATGCGAATATACTCGTAAACGGAGATTTTGAGAACGCGCTCCTTGGTGCAGGAAACAGCTGGGGCTTTGCGCAAAGCGGCGGTTGGTTTGCGGCTTTAGATGACGGAACGGGTGAAATAAATACGGATGAATATCATGGAGGTACGTCATCGCTGAAACTGAGTAAAGCCACAGCATGTCAGCGTATAACGCTTGATGATAGCTATAAATATACGCTGACAGCTTACGTGAATGAACGGTATAACAGCTTGGCAGACTGTTACGATGAGGCGAAAGCAAATCTTGACGAGGTCAACAAGAAAATTGCGGATAAGCTTGCCAAAAAGGAAACAATGGAGATGTTTATGAAAAATCTCAAAAAGCAGAGCGGAGTTGTAACTGAATTTGATGAGAGCCTGTGGCTCAGTATGGTCGATTATGTGACGGTGAATTCCGAGGAAGATATACAGGTTACTTTTAAAAATGGGAGTAGTATGAGGTTGTAAAAAATAGCATTTGCGGATTGAGGTAATCTGCAAATGCTATTTTCTTATAACAAATTAACGCTTTTTCGTTCGCATAATTCAGGTGATATCGGGGCTGTTGCAAGTTTCGTGTAAACTTTTAAGACGCAATATTATGCAAATCTTTGTAATTACCAAAAATCAAAAATCTGTACCTCTGTCAAGGCTGATTTTATCATGAATTTTAGCCATAATACAAACTCGCAACAGTAAAAAACGTTTATGCAGATATCGTTGATATTGGTACGTTTTTTATCATATACGTTGCTGCAATGTGGCGTAAGAAATAATTATGCACATAGTTGAAATATATCCGAAGCTATTGACATATTAATAAAATATGGTATAATCTATTTATCAATCAATAAATTATAGGGAGGTGCTTTATGAGGAGTCCGGAATACAGAGAAGAGAAGAAGAAAGAAATAATGGAAAAATGCTATGAATGTTACTGTGAAAACGGTCTTCGT
>JBJEIU010000035.1:0-4794 GCA_051877355.1 Hominilimicola sp. | reverse complement strand
TGGAACGGCAAAGCTGATTTGTCGCTTTTGGATACGGAAGGTTATTTAAAGAAAAAGCTCGTCGGAGCATTGCCGTCGCTGTCAGCCGAATTTGATTTTACTGACGGTGTTTCTAAATTCAACGAGTCGAACCGCTGCACTGCAACGGTGGAGGAGGACGGCGGGAAAATATATCAGAAAATAACGACAGCCTCCAATGCCGCGAATGCATATGCGTTCGCTTTTTTAGATTTTTCTAAATATACAAAGGGAGCAAAGGAAATCATCATTGAATTTGACACAAAAATCAACGGTGACAGGTGGTATATCGGGTTGTCGGATTTAAGTCAGCGTCCGGGCGAATCGTACAGAACGGCATATGACTATACGGGAGTTGTGTTTTCGCAGGGAACAAAGGACGGAAGTTATTATTATATCAACGATAACCTCACATGGAAGGACAGCTTTTTTAACGGCTGGGTACATAGCTCTATCACGATAAATTTTGATGAGAAAACCGTTGCATATCAAATATCAAACGGAAATACATCTGCCACATTAAGCGGTAAGATTGCGTTTTATGACGAAGCAGCCGAACAGGTGACAGGACTTGAAATTTATTCGTATGTAAACAATGTTGAGATGTGCATTGACAACATCAGCATCGCATCAAATTTCGGCGGAGAACAAGATGAACGTACTGTCTATGTCATATCTGAGGACGGTGCCTTTGCCGAGTACATCTATATAGACGGCAAGCCTGAGTGCATCGGACGGAGTGATATAGCCGAAAAGGTTAATGATTTGCTCGAAAGAGTAATTGCATTAGAAAATAAATAAGGGAGGAAAGCCAATGGAAAGCACAATTATTGTAGCGGTACTGTCGCTTATAGGAACGCTCGGCGGTTCTATTATCGCAGGTATTGTTTCAAACAACAAAACTCTGTACAGAATTGAGCAGCTTGAGCGGAAAGTGGAGAAGCATAACAGTGTTGTTGAGCGTATGGCGATTGCTGAAAATACACTTAAATCTCAGCAGCACCAAATTGATGAACTGAAAGGAGAGAAGCAAAATGATTAACTGGAAAGTAAGATTAAAGAATCTGATGTTCTGGGCGCAGCTGGCAATGTCGGTGATTATGCCAATACTTGCATATCTCGGTCTTACAGCAGAGGATTTGAGTTCATGGACAAGACTTGGCGAGGTGCTTTTGCAGGCAATATCAAGTCCGTATATTTTGGGATTGGTTCTTGTAAGTGTATACAATGCAATTACAGACCCGACAACAAGCGGCTTTACGGACAGTAAGAGGGTGCTTACATACTATAAGCCGAATAACGATAAGGAGAGCAAAATATGAGCGCAGCAGATAAGGTTATAGAAATAGCCGAGAATGAGGTCGGCTATCTTGAAAAGGCAAGTAACAGTAATTTATACGATAAAACAGCCAATGCCGGAAGTAATAATTATACTAAGTATTGGGCGGAGATAAAGCCGGAATATCAGGGTCAGCCGTGGTGTGCCTGCTTTGTAACATGGTGTTTCGTACAGGCATTCGGTAAAGATAAAGCCGCACAACTGCTTAAACATTATCCATATGTGTACTGCCCGACAATGTCGGGTCTTTTTAAATTATACGCAAATCCTCGGAGGGGCGACATTGTTATTTTCAAAAATAACGGAACATTCACACATACGGGAATTGTAACGAGCGTGAACGGTGATTACTTTACCACTGTCGAGGGCAACACCTCTGGTGGCTCTGCGATAATCGCCAACGGCGGTGGTGTATGCAGTAAAGGTTATTATAACAGTAATCTGCCGGGTACGAAATTTTGCAGACCGGAGTATAGCTTAGTGGAGGAGGATGAACTTATGAGCAAGGAATATGAGGAACTGAAAGCGAAAATAGCAGAACTTAAGGCTGCCGTTGATGAACTGAAAGGTAAGATGATTTACAACTATGTTGATAATAATATGCCATCTTGGGCGAGACCGACCATTCAGAAGATGATGGACAAGGGATTTCTGCAAGGTGATGAAAACGGATGTCTCGGACTGACGGACGAACTGCTGCGTGTATTTGTGATAAACGACAGAGCAGGAGTTTACGACCATAGATGGGACGGCACAAGCGAATAAAAGACAAGTCAGAATGTCCTGTTTTTCGGTTTAAAATCATATAGCCGGAAAACAGGACATATTTGTTTTACAGGGGAGTGTATATAATGACAGAAAAGCAGAAATCGGACATCACCGGCATGAGAAACAAGGGAATGAGTTTCTCGAAAATATCGGATATAACAGGTGTTTCAAGGAATACGGTCAAAAGCTTTTGCAGAAGACAGAATATATCTGCATTAACCAAAACGCAGACAGAGGATAAATCGGATAAACTGTGCTGTAAGCAATGCGGTAAGGAATTGCATCCGCTGCCGGGAAAGAAAACTCCAAAGTTCTGCAGTCCGAAGTGCCGAACAAAATGGTGGAACGCACATCCCGAAGAGGTCAACCGTAAAGCAATATATACCTTTAACTGCGCCTGCTGCGGTAAGCCGTTCACCGCATACGGAAATAAAGGCAGAAAATATTGTAGCCACAGCTGCTACATAGAGGCTCGCTTTAAGGTTGGTGACAGCAATGGATAAAACAGATTTTAACAGAGAAGCGCAGTATCAGCTGACCATGTCGTATGTAAAACAGCTAAAAAGAAACGGCACGATTACCGAGGAGGAGTACCGCAAAATTGATACAATTATGCTTGAAAAATACCGTCCCGTTTTGGGTACATTATTATCGGGTAAACCCTTGACTTAGTTCCCGTTTAGAGTGATATATAGTAGTAGCAAAATTGCAGAAATGAACGAAAGGGGCATAAAATATGCGTGAAGTAAGTAAAGTCAAGCCATCCATGCCGTTATTGCACAGAAAGAAACGTGTAGCGGCATATGCGAGGGTTTCAATGGATTCGGAGCGTCTTATGCATTCGCTTTCAGCGCAGGTGAGCTACTACAGTGATTATATTCAAAAAAATCCGCAGTGGATTTATGCAGGCGTATATGCCGACGAGGGCATTACGGGGACACTGACAGACAAGCGTGATGCATTTAAGCGTCTGATGAAGGATTGTGATGACGGCAAGATAGATATTATTCTTGTAAAATCTATTTCAAGATTTGCGAGAAATACTGTTGACTTGCTGAAAACGGTTCGTCATTTAAAATCTCTTGGGATTGAGGTTCGGTTTGAAAAGGAAAATATCAATTCCATGAGCAATGACGGCGAGCTTATGCTGTCAATCCTTGCGTCATTCGCACAGGAGGAGAGCCGCTCCATAAGCGAGAATGTAAAATGGGGGACACGCAAAAGGTTTGAACAGGGCATACCGAACGGAAGAGTACGGACTTTCGGTTACCAATGGGAGGGCAACACCTTAGTAATTGTGCCGGAGGAAGCGGAAACAGTAAAACGGATATATAAGAAATTCCTTGATGGAAATTCTCCCCGTAAAATAGCTTCGGAATTAAACGATGAGGGCATAGTCACTGCACAAAATTGTGTCTGGCACGACTTCAGTATACGATATATTCTTACGAACATCACTTATACAGGTAATATGCTTTTGCAGAAAGTATTTGTTGATGACCCTATTTTAAAACACAGAAAGACGAACCGAGGCGAACTGCCTCGGTATTTTGTTGAGCAAGCGCATGAAGCGATTATTGACCAAACGACATTTGACGCTGTTCAGGCTGAATTTATACGGAGAAGTAAAGACCGTAAAACAGTATTTACAGGGAAAATCAAATGCTCCGGTTGCGGAGCATATTACAGGCGAAATATCGTAGGGCAGGAAGAACGCTATAATGTATGGGTTTGTTCAACCAAACGCACAAAAGGGCGCAGTGCCTGCGGAGCCAAGGATATACGGGAGGATATTCTGAAAGAAATATCTGCCGGGGCACTCGGCATGACCGAGATTGACGAGAATATATTTCTTGACAGGATTGAAAGTATAATGGTGACAGGAAATGAACTGTATTTCATTTTTTATGACGGAACAACGGTTATAAAGAAATATTACGGAAAGGGGCAAAGAAAATGTCAGAACGGGTAGTGCGTACAATTCCGGCAACGGTCAACCGTTTTACGGCAGCGCCGATAAACAGCCGTACAAAACGTAAAGTTGCGGCATATGCGAGAGTTTCGACTGATATGGAGGAACAGCTCACAAGCTATGAGGCGCAGGTCGACTATTATACAAGCTACATAAAAAGCCGTGAGGATTGGGAATTTGTCAATGTTTACACCGATGAGGGAATAACAGGAACGAGTACCAAGCACCGTGAGGGCTTTAAGCAAATGGTGCGTGACGCGCTTGACGGAAAGATAGACCTTATAATTACAAAATCCGTAAGCCGATTCGCAAGAAACACGGTTGACAGCCTCACCACAATCCGTCAGCTTAAGGAAAACGGCACGGAGTGCTATTTTGAAAAAGAAAACATATGGACATTTGACGGCAAGGGCGAATTGCTGCTTACCATAATGTCAAGCATAGCACAGGAGGAAGCGCGGTCAATTTCCGAGAACTGCACATGGGGACAGCGCAAACGCTTTGCGGACGGAAAGGTATCAATTCCGTTCAAGAGCGTTCTCGGCTATGACCGGGGTGAGGACGGAAACCTTGTAATAAATCAGGAACAGGCAAAGCTTGTACGCAGAATTTACGGTATGTTTTTGCAGGGACAGAGTGCATACGCAATCGCACGGATTTTGAATGATGAAAATATATCTACGCCGACAGGCAGGGG
>JBJEIU010000034.1:0-4795 GCA_051877355.1 Hominilimicola sp. | reverse complement strand
GAATCGGAAATCCTCTTGCTCTGCTCCGTATATGTGCCTATTTCCGTATTTATCCAACGTATAGCTTTTTGATTGTCCTTGTATGCGGTGCTGTTTTCGTCAAGATACTTATTCGCTTCGGTAAGCAATCTCTTTTCGTTGGAACGTAAGGCTATTTGCTTATCAAGTTCCGATTTCTGAGATTTTAAAGCGCTTACATTTTTCGTGACGCTTTTTTGATTATCCTCATACGCTTTCTTTGTATTCGCAAGAGCCGTACGGCTTTTGCTCAGGGTGGTTTCCGCCTCTGACATCTGCTTCTTGTACGCTGCCAAGCCTTTTGTTGCTGCACTGTTTGCCGCCGTACTTCTCCCCTGCGCCTTTTCAAGCGCAGAAAGCTCTGACGCAACACCGTTTATTGTACTTTCAAGCCCTGACGCGTCACCTGTTATTTTAACAACCAGCTCCGCTACTTCATCTGCCATAAAACCACCTCACTATCCTAAAACAGCCTGAATATATGGACTGCTGTAATTATTATCTGTATATTCGTTCGTATCATCGCTGTACAGAATGTCAAACACCAAACGCGGATCCTGTTCAGCTAAATCATTCGGCAATATATGATGATACTTAAACATTAAAGCGTATAAATCGCTTAACTTTCCACTTCCGCTGCCTGCTCCTCCGGCAGGCTTTCCTCGTTTTTTCCCGTAAAATCATCAAGAAACCACGTCCATAACACACGGCACATTCTTATCTTAGAAGCAACTGCCGCGTCAAGAATATCGGCGGTTGCTTCTGTTCCTTCGAACAAATAATCAACCGCTTCACCGCATAATCTCATCGGGTCAATCTTGTCACCCTCTTCAAGTTTCAAATACTCATCCTGTACCATTCTCGCCGCCTGAAATCTCCAAGGCTTTGAAATATATTTTTTCTTATTGTGTACAAACGTCAATACTCTCTGCATATAAATTCCTCCTAAAAATTTAAATGAATAGGGACACTAAATTTTAGTGTCCCTTGATTGCTACGGTATTCAATTATTCTGCCGAGGCAGGTTCTGTCGGTGTGGTTGTCTTGGTCGGCTTGTAGCTCATATCCTCAAACCACTTCTCGGCAATTTCTGCTTTCTGCTCATCGGTCATATCCTTATCGTCAATATAGTAATATATCTTACCGTTATAATCGGTCTTGACAGCCGTAAAGGTTGCCTTTGCAGTCTGATGGTCTGGTGCGCCGCTCGAAGGCTTGGTCTTACCACCCACATTAGACGCAAAACTATACTTACCCTTATTTGTTCTGAAGTATCTGTAAGAGCCGTCATGATGAAGTGTACGCCACGCAACACCAAAATACGGGGCTACAACATCGTCACCTACTTCAACGCCGCCTGCTTCATCTATCTCAAGTCCGCGCCACATTGCGTCTACTTCCGGCGGAATATCCGCATTCTCAATGTCATGTCCGGGCTTTTCGATATATGTATCTACTTCGTACCGACCGTTATCAGCGTCAAATACATCGTTGCCGCCGCTGTCGGTCGGCGTTATCTGCACGGTACCCGGAAGCGTATAACCGCTGCCATAGGTTATGCCTTCGGCCGTATCAGATTCCACCTTAAAAAACGTATACTTGTCAACACCTATTGTTGACGATGGCTTGTTTACTGTTGTATTGGTTCCTGCCATAATTTCATTCCTCCTATAAATCAAAAGTCTTTGTAAATCTCATTGTTTTGTGTTTGACACTACTGTCAGGATTCGGCACGTCCATTTCCATCTCATGGTACCAGCCGTCTCCAAGCATCAGCTTATTTATTTTTGCGGATAAATCCACACATGCTTTAGGATAATCCACCCATATGTCTATGACCATTGTACTGTTACGCATGGCTACTACATTGTCATAAGCAAATGAGCCACGCTGCGTAAGCGTGTAATATGTGACAACGGGCAAATTATTAAAGCTGTCGGGATACTGATATTTGACTGTTGTCCCGTCAAGACCTTGTTCAAGCAGATTTTTCACCTGCTCGTTTACATCAACCATTGCCGTAGCCCTCCTTGAATTTCGCTATAATTTGCGGTATGTTGTTTTTGAGTGCCGGCACAAGGAAAGGCTTCGCAGCCTGTCCTGATGTGGTGTAGAAGCGTCCGCCGCTGTAATAGGTCCAGTGCTTTTTCGTGGTGTGTGCTACGGACTTATCACCCTTTGAGCCTGTACCAAATTCAACATAAATGCCGTACTCAACATTGGTGCCGATTACTGCGCTGTTGCCCTCAACTTGGCTTGTGATACTTCCTGCAAGTCTGCCTGTATCAACAGGACAATTCATAGCCGCGTCCGCTCTTACAACCTCGCCCGCAAGAGCAAGGGCGTTTTGCAGCTTGCCGTCACTGACAAGGTTTTGCAGATTGTTCAGCACATTGTCCATGCCCTCGATACTTATCTGCATACCATCACCTCATCAGCTTCAGCATTACTTCAAGTCCCATATTCCACGGCGCAACATGGACTATTTCGTATTTTGCACTGGCAATTTCAAGGTAATTTTTGACGCTGATATTTTTATCTGCATCGCAGAACATACGCATCTGACATTCTATATCAAGTCCGTATTCCTCATGCGCCTTTCCGCCGCTGTAAGGCTGAATATCCGCCTTGAGAGTGCCTAATACTTGTCTGTCTGTTTCGCCTGAATAATCGTCCTTTTTGTAATGCACTACGGTTACATCTGTTGTGTAAAACCTCTTAAACGGATTTGACGTCACTGGGAACACGCCCCTTTCTGCTGCGGAACGGATTAAGCCGGTTATAATAATTCGATAAAAAATCGTTATCGGGATTCGTTTCCGCATATGATACGGAGCGGTCGCCCTCGGAAATGGATTTCACCACTTCCGGAGCTGACGTCTGTCCGTAACCCTTTGCGCGGTATGCGTCCGCCGCTATTGTCGGGACAAGGCTTTCAAGCTGTCTCGGCAAAATATCAAGACGGCAATAACCCAGTATCATATTGACCGTATCTTCAATCAAAAAGGACAACAAGCCGTTCTGCTCATCGTCCTTTATTCCAAGTAAAATTTTTAGTGTCCCCAGCGCTTCATTAAGATTTTGCTCCTCCATTCTTAGCACCCCGATTCTGTGATACCTTTTTAGGAACAGGAACATAACCCTGCTGTTTAAGCTTCTCCGCCTCCTGCTCCGTTACATTACGGTAAATGCTGCCTTTTACAACCAACATTGCACTCACCGTCCTTACACAGCCGTATGTACATAAATGCCCTTAACCTTATTTTCATAAGCGCAGCAATCATGATACAAACGGAACTGGAATTTCCAAGCGTCCTTGTCCTGATTTTCATCGGGCGTGAACACCTTCGGAAGCTCAAACTTCTTAGCCTGCAAAACAGCCTTTCTGTCAAGCAGCATGAAGTTGATTGCCTTTGAATTTTCTCCGGCTGTAAATCCCCAGTTTTCAGTTCCAGAATTAAGCGTAATTGTTGTGTTAAAACGGTTCTTCGGAACGTACACAATCGGAATACCGTTGTAGTCCTTCAGTACCGTATTCACAGATGCATCACTCGCCCACATACGGTTAAGCGCCTGATTGAATACAGGCTTTAAATCGCTGTTGACACAAAGGATTCTGCTTTCTGTGTTTACCTCATTTTCGTCCAGCACGCGTACAGCTTCATCAACAGCCGCTATAATACTGTCCTTTGTAAGTGATGCGGCTACCTTTGTAGCACCTGTTGTACCCGCATATTTTGCGAATCTGTAGGCGTCCAATTCAGGCACAACGTGTTCACGCATGAACGAGCCTACCACCTGACCGAACACAAGTCCGAGTGTTTCCTCATTGTCCATTCTGTCAACTGAAAGCTCCTTACCTCTTTCAATTTCAAGCTTCATAGTTTCCCATGACGCTGTAACATCGCCTTTGGGATAACCGTTCTCGCGCGAATAGTCACCCATACCCGTTGTTGATACCTTTAGTACCTTAACTTCATTTACTCCTGTAAAATCTGTCTTTGTGGCAGCGTCCAGACCTTCTGTCACTGCCGCCGCCTTATAGACCTCGTCTATAATCGGCAAAAATTTCTTTGCATATTCAATAGAATTTGCCACTTAAAATCACCCTTTCTTTTACTTTAATCCTGCGCCCTTACGCACGCTGTCAAGCCATGCGTCAGACTGCCCTTCTCCTAATTTCGGAGTTTTGCCCTTTAGTTTTTCTGTTACGGCATCTTCAATAGCCTTTGAAAATGCCTTCTTGAATGTTTCGATATTTGCCTTTGTTGCTTCTGCGTCCGCGCCGGTAAGCATTGGCGCAAACTCAACAGGCAGTTTTTCTCCTGCAAGCTGCTTTGTACATTCAAATTCAAGGCGTTCGGCGTTATGCTTAGCCTCTCTATCCTCAAAGTCCTTGACGCGCTTATCAAACTCCGCCTTTGCTCTCTCATCTGCTGACATCTTTGCAAGACGCGCCGCTTCGTCCTTTTCGGCTTCCAGTTTTGTTTCATATTCCGTCTGCCATTTTGTATGTGCGGTTTTCAGTGCTTCCGTTACACGTCTGTCTACTTCAGACTGAAAATCTTTTTCGGAATATGTTTTATTTTCTTCCTGCCCCTGTCCGTTGCCATTGTCAGTTGCGCCCTGCGCCCCTGTCTGAGCCCCGTCAGTTGCATGTGTGTTTTCTTCCATTGCAAATCCTCCTCATAAAAAATAGTATAAAAATAAAGCGTTTAATCTTGAAGTGAACCCCAAAGTTTAGACAAAATTTAATATTAAATTACTTGTGAATGAG
>JBJEIU010000033.1:0-4808 GCA_051877355.1 Hominilimicola sp. | reverse complement strand
GAGATGTCTCCCTCCATAACCATATCCTTTTCAAGCGTGCACCCGTAATACTGTGTAAGTGTATTTAAATTTGGCATATCCTTGCCCGTATATCCCGATACTATCATCAGATTGCCGCCCTTGTCCGCATATGCTTTCAGCAACGTCACCTCCTGCTCTGATAAATCCGACTGAGGTTCATTTATCAGCACACAATCCGCGTCCAACGGCACCTCTGATTTTGTGACAAGCGACAATACTTCCGTTTCCATATTTCTGTCGCTTACCATGTTTGAAAAGGATTTGTCAAGCTCCGACTCGCCGTGTCCCGAAAGTGTGTAAAGTTTCGGCGTGTCATCGCTTGTTACATAGCTTATTGCACTTGTTACGCAGTTTTCGCCGTCAAATTCCGTTGTCTGGCTATACGTTTCATAATCCATCTCTGTCTTATAAATATCATTATAACTTATATACTTGCTCTTGTCACCACAGGTAACAATTACGCTGTTCTGCTTTATATCTGAATCGGTATACTTCTTTGCAAAGCTCGGATTTTTAACAGGATCCTGTATTGAATACTTTATATTTCCGCCGAGGTCTGCATATCTTTGAAGCATTTGGTCTATTACGTTGTCTTTCTGAGAGTCTTGCGCAATCAGATATATATTAACCTCTTTATCAAGACCCTTGACTATATTTTCTGTTTCCTTTGATATGCTGTAAAGGTTTTTACCCGAAATATCAAGCTGCGTGTACTTTGACGGCATCGAATCCGTAATCATTACAACGGCAATGCCTATAGCCAAAACAAGAATTGCCGCCACAACGCTGTAGCCGCCAAGCTTGAAATCCTTTGAGCTAAACCATTTTCCTATTATCTGCTTTAACTTCATCAGCTCCATCTCCTTTTCTCCATTGACTGTACTGTAAAGAATAAAAATATAGCCATGACTACGATAAAGTAAATCAAAGCTGATATGTCAAATACACCGTTCGGGAAATTATAAAATCTCTCAAATAAAGAAATTTTATCCATTATTTTAGGGAACAGACCCGACATTATATCGGGAGAAATAATATTGACAAGCATAATTATTACACTGCCGATTATCACAAATCCCGCCGCAGTAACCGGATTTTTTGTAAGTATGTAAATGACAAGACCTGCTATTACAAAAATGACAATAAAAGCGATTGCCGTTGCGGAGGCAGAGCTTGAAACATATCCTGCAATTGATGACAGATAGTAATTTATAAGTCCCGTTACCAGACAAAGCACCGCTGACACAACCTGATTTTCCGTCAATGAAGATATAAATAAACCTATTGCCGACAGCGCACCGCCAAGGAAGAAAAATCCGATGATTGAACCGTAGCTTGCAGGAAGATGAACATTTCCAAACAGGCTTAAAATAAGCGGATAAAAACCGATTATGAAAAGCGGAACAAACAGTACCGCAAGCATAGCAAGGAATTTACCCAAAACCACCTCCGTCATGCTGACTGGCAGAGAATACAGAAGTGAATCCGTTTTCTGCTTGCGTTCCTCCGCAACGGACCGCATGGTAAGTACAGGTATGGCTATGAGAAAAATAAATCCCATATTTCCCAGCACATACTCAAAATTTGCGTAGCCTGATTTTAAATTCAAAACCGTCATATAAATTCCTGCAAACAGCAGAATAAACGCGCAGAATATGTATCCCGTAATATTGGTGAACATGGAATGAAATTCACGTTTAAATATTGCAATCATGACTGTTCCTCCCCATCATTATTTTCTGAATTATCATTATCATATGATACGCTCATATCGGTATCATATGACACGCTTACATCCTCTTCCATAATTATTGAACGCAAATCGTCAGTCTTTGTCAGCTCGATAAATATATCCTCCAGACTTGCACGCTCTGTATTCATTCGGATAATCGGCATGCCTGCCTTTGCAAATTCAAAAAAGACCGTTTCGGCAGTTTCCGTTTCAGGCGGGAAGCTGACAGCCGCTTCCGTATACGCTCCCGACTGACTTACCGTTATATCAGATATTTCATCTATACTGTTCAGCACCTGAGCAACTTCTTCTCTGCCTCCCTTTATCGTAAGTTTAAGCTGAGCCGTTCCCGCAAACAGGTTCTCAAGATTTTCAGGCGTGTCGTTTGCCACAAGTTTGCCCTTTGAAATAATTATAATACGGTCACATACCGCCTGTACCTCGGAAAGTATATGACTTGAGAGAATAATTGTATGTGTCTTTCCCAGTTCTGTAATAAGGCTTCTTATCTCGATTATCTGATTAGGGTCAAGTCCGACTGTGGGCTCGTCTAAAATAATCGTAGACGGATTTCCGAGCAGTGCCTGTGCGATACCCACTCTTTGCTTATATCCCTTTGACAGGTTTTTGATAAGTCTATCTGATACATTGCCAATCTGCGTTTTTTCTATGGCTTCATCAACCTGCGCTTTTATCACATCCTTTTGTATACCCTTTGCTTCTGCCACAAACATCAGATATTCACGAGGTGTCATATCCTGATACAGCGGCGGCTGTTCGGGAAGATAGCCTATGCGGCTTTTTGCCTTAACGGGTTCTTCAAAAATGTCATAGCCGTCAATAGTGACTTTACCTACCGTTGCGGCAAGACACCCCGTCATGATATTCATGGTCGTGGACTTTCCCGCGCCGTTCGGACCGAGAAATCCGTAGATATGTCCGTCCTCAATTGAAAAGGACAGATTATCCACAGCGGTATGTTCGCCGTATTTTTTTGTTAAAGACGATACCTCTATCATTTTAATACCTCCTGTAATAAACCGTTTTCTGTTCAAGTGTAGCATGCTACACTTGAACAATCAATAGATATTTTGTAAAGAATTTTTGAAGAAAATATTAACAAAAAAAACAGTCTGAACCAAGTTCAGACTATTTTTTACAAGTCCTTAATATTGTTATGTATTTTGTTCAGCATATCATTGAGCGACTTAATCTGTTCATTGCTGAGACCAGCCAGAAGTGTTTTATACATACGCTCATGGTAGACATCGCCCTCTTCCAAAAGCTTGTTACATTTTTCTGTGGTGTACACATTTTTTCGTTTTTTATTTGCCAATTCAAACTCTGTACGGACAAATCCCTTTTGTTCAAGCCGCTTTAAAAGTCCGACTATTGTCGGATGTGATACCTTAAAATGGAGCTCAAGCTCCTTTTGAGACACAGGCTGCGGAATTTCTTTAAGATAGTGCAGTATACGTACTTGTGATCCGGTCAGTTCATAAGGCTTCAGATGCTTATTGAGCAGGCTGTCCAGCTTTTCTGTAATATGTTTCATAAGTAAGTCTGTTTCAGTAATTTCATACACATCTGTCACTCCTTTAAAGCTTCTTCACCTTTGCGAATGCCGCCATAAGCCGTTTAAATCCGACGTTTTCAAATTCTATCTCAAGTATACAGTCGTTGCCGCATGGGGTTGCTTTAAGAATTTTTCCCTGTCCGAATTTCCTATGCTCAACTGTATCCCCCGCCTTGAAATCAGAATAATCCGTCTGAAAAATTTTAGGCGCAGGCTTTGTGTAATGTTCCTTTTTCGGCGGTGTAAAATTATAAAATCCCATATCCTGCAAGGTTTCTGCCGTTTTAGGACGTATAGTGGTTTTATCCTCCAAATATTCTTCGGGAATTTCATTGAAAAACCTTGAGGGTATTGCAGGCATTGTCTTACCGTGCAGCGTGCGGCTTAATGTCTTTGTAATATAAAGCTGATTTTTCGCGCGTGTTATAGCAACGTAGCACAAACGCCGCTCCTCCTCAATATCATCATCGTTATCCATTGAGCGCATACCCGGAAACAAGCCCTCTTCAAGTCCCGTAAGAAAAACAACAGGAAATTCCAGTCCCTTTGCGCTGTGTATCGTCATAAGCACTGCTGTATCCTGGTTTTCGTCATAACCGTCAACATCTGAAACAAGCGTAATACTTTCCAAAAATTCTCCAAGAGTATTTCCAGTTTCCTCATTCTTTTCAAACTCCGCTATAACAGACATAAATTCACCAAGGTTTTCTATCCTTGTCTTGCTCTCCGTCGTGTCCTCAGTCATAAGCGCGGGCATATATCCTGTGTCGTTCATAACTCGCGTTGCAAGCTCTCTTATGGGTATCACATCCACAAGCTTTCTCAGTGACTTAATGATTTCTGAAAAGGCAAGGAGCTTCTTTATCGCCGTCTTGAATTCGGGATAATCGTCCGCATGTGATACCACATCATAAAGAGAACTATCGTTTTTCAATGCAATCTCCCTTGCTCTGTCAAGTGTGGCATTACCGATTTTTCGCTTCGGCTCGTTGATAATTCTTGCAAGGCTCACATCATCATTTGGATTATAGATAACTCTGAGGTACGCGATAATATCCTTAATTTCCTTTCGGTCATAGAACCTTAGTCCCGACAGCACCTTATACGGCACATTCTCGCGCATAAGCATTTCTTCTAATACACGTGACTGGGCGTTTGTGCGGTACAGCACGGCACAGTCTGAAAACGTGCCGTTTTTATCAAAATATTTCTTTATTTCCCGGGCAATATAACGTGCCTCATCATATTCGTTTGTACCTGTGTAAACAAACACCTTGTTTCCCTCACCCTGGGACGTCCACAGATTTTTGCCCATTCTCCCATTATTGTTGGCAATGACGCAGTTTGCCGCGTCAAGTATATTCTGTGTTGAACGGTAATTCTGGTCAAGAGTTATCTTGCGGACATTCGGGAAATCCTCCTCAAAATTCAGGATATTTCCGATATTCTTCTTATTAATCGGCATGAACACAAAGCCAA
>JBJEIU010000032.1:0-4837 GCA_051877355.1 Hominilimicola sp. | reverse complement strand
AAAGTAATTACTTTTATATTTTATTTAAGCAATATAAAAACAGCAGTATCAATTTTTGTTTGATACCGCCGTTTATCTATGTTTCAATATCATTTCAATTCTTGTTTCCGTTTCCATTCTTCAAACTCTTTCTTGCCTTCTTCACTCTCGAAAAATTTTTGGATTTCGGGTAACAGGCAGCGCGCAAGCATTTCTATATCCGACTGTGGGATTGCTTGCTCATATGTAATTTCTGATGAGTTGTTCGTATAAAAGTCCTCCTTTCGTTTGGAATTTTATGGTCATATAGAAGTTGGTTTTAATGGGTGGAGAATGTTACTATACATACCCTATCATTTTGAACCTCTGAAACCATAGGTTTTATGCGATTTTTAACCCCTTAAATGACCACGTTTAAGTTCTCTGTATTTACGTTCATTTCTCGCTTTCTTAATACGCCGTTCCTTTACGGCACAATCAGAGCAATATTTCGCTCTGTTGGATTTTGGTACAAACGCTTTACCACAAATGACGCAATGTTTTGTATTCTGCGGTTCAATGATCTCAGCCAATAACGCCTTATCCTGCGGTAATATCGCTTGCCTGAACCACTTACAGCAGACAGAATAAGAATTGCATTGCACACATTCACAATCAAGTGCAATACACTCACCGTCTATGTAATTGCAGCATAGCTTGTGTATCAGAGCATTTGCACGTTTTCGTTGTGCAGATGTCATATGCGGCAATGCTCCGTTTTGTTTTCTTTCAATCGATAATAAATTTTCTATAGCCATTCCCTCCTTTCGTTCTATGGTACTTTCATTATACCACCGATTTTGCAAAATCCCGTTTTTATGCCGAGCTTGCAAATCAACAAACAAATTTGCCGCCACTATTGCAAATTCACAATACTCATGGTAAAATATGGATATAAGGAGCTGATAAAATGTATTTAGAGGGAACACCGAATGAACTGATAGGCGATTTACGGACAAGCACAGGGTTGTCACAAAAGGAGCTAAGCAGAAGAATTGGCATTGCGCCGTCACAGCTAAGCCGTATAGAAAACGGGCAAACGGAGCATATAAGCAGTGACATTTTGATTAAGCTATCTGAGGAATTAAATGTATCAACAGACTATATCTTGGGATTAACAAAAATCCGTTCCCGCAAAAATTACGAGATAAGCGAACTGGGCTTATCGGAAACGGCTGTCAAAATGCTTGCCGGCAAAGCTGTTGACGTTGATGTGTTAAATTGTCTTTTTGCAAATAAGCATTTTCCATATTTGATGTTTTTGATTAAATCATATTTTGATGATACTGTCGCAAAAGGTGTTGCAGAACGAAATTCAATTATTGATATGGCAACAATGACATTGGGCGATTTTGCAAAGGATAATCCCGAATTTAGTAAGGAAGTCAAACAGGATATGCGTCTGTTAAAATCCAATAAATTGGGCAATCACGAAACGGAAATCGAGAAAATCAAAAATACTTTTACACAAATTCTAAAAGAAACAAAAAGAGAGCTCAATAGCGGGCAGTCCAAGCCTGAGCCCGTAACAAATGAGCAATTTCAAGAGATACAGGAAAAATTAACGGACAAGCCGTTACAGGAGATTACCGCCGATGATGTAGCAGCAGCGGTAGCTAATATGTTTGGTCAAGCCGTTCCTATGAATGAAGAACTTGAAAATTCAATAAAGCAAACAGTGGCAGAAGTATTATCCTCGCTTGATAATAATAGTAATTAAAATAGCGGAGAGTGTGAGATTATTTCTGTAAAATTAATTTTTCTATGATAAAATAGCGGTCAGCCACACACCATTGTGCGAAACTGACCACTTATATCAGCATTTACCGATTAAATCTATCTTCATTTTTATAAACCCTCATTTTATAGTGATACTGACAGTCTATCATATATTTATAAAATTGTGAACAATGCTATTGTAATCTTATTCTTTTTTTATTTGTATGTTAAAGCTGTTGCGCTCTAAAAATGCAAAGGCTTTTTTGCGTTCTGAATGTTTCAGAATGGATAAGCTGTATGTAGGTATTTAGGAGATTTTCAGTAGAATAACAAGCACAGCAAATGTGTACACACTTTGCGAAAAATCAAATTTGACTGCTTGTTATTTTTTGTAGAATAACAAGCAAAGCAAGTGTGTACACACTTGCCAAATTTAATTTTGGGAACTCCCAAACCCTCAGTATATACAAAAAACAGATATATCGTTATTGAAACAATATATCTGTTTGCTATTTATTAATATAACATTAATTGGTTTTAATCACTATTAAAATCAGAATTTTCGGTTATTTCTTCAATTATAGTGTTATCAATTTTCATACCGTCGTATATTAAGTTAAAGTCATCAGTGGACTTGATAAGTTTTGTCGTGTCATTAATTCCGTTAAAATATATCTCAGTCATATGTTTATCGGGATATTCAATACCAATATCAACATATTTTTTAACGGCATTATATTCATTTGATGATATTTTTTCTGCGATAAATATATATTTTCCCGTTTCATCACCAGAAATATAGTTGTTGGGAATATCATATAAATATGTTTTGTCCTGCAGTAGAATTTTCACACCAACCGACATACCCGCTATCCATTTAAGATTATTTTGAGAAAAGGATATTGTGACGGTATATTTATTATCCGCCGCATAATCGTCTGATAGAAAATCATTTTGCGGAACATATAAAATGCTTTCTACTTTTCCTTCAACAAAGTCATTTTCAAGCGCCGGAGTTGAGATAAGAACTTTCATTCCACTGCTTATTTTGAATATATCACTTTCTGATATATCACTTTTGATTTTTAAATTTTCCATATCACTTATGGTCATTATGATTTCATCATACGGAAACATTCCCTTGCTCATGTTGACAGATGTTACAGTGCCGCTTTGCGGCGCTCTGATTATAGATTCTGATAATTGCTTTTTTAGGCTTTCGTATTCCAAATTATTTTCATATACATCTTCATTATCAATCGTATCTTGGCATTCTGAGATTAAACGGTCAGCTTCCTTTGTTGTTAATTCAAGATGTTCATTTGCTTCATCAAGCTGCTCATATAGTGTGTCTAATTCTGATATTATAGTATCCATTTCGTGTTGATATGAAGATGTGTCTTGAATAAAATCAGTTTCCGAATTGTCGTATACATCATTGCTTGAAATAGATTTCTTCAAATTATCAAGTTGTTCCTGTTTTGAATTAATCTTATTTTGGATATTATTTATATTTTTTATTGCTTGATTTACATTTGACTCCTTATCCTCTATAGCATTCTGCAAGGCTTTTACATTGCTTGCATGCAATGTATCATTTTGTCTTTTATTTTCCTCCATTTCCGCTTCCATTAAAGATAATTCATTCTTAAGCTCTGATGTGTCAAAGACGCATAAAACATCTCCTTTCTGCACATAATCACCTACAGAAACATATACTTCACTGACTTTTGCGGAAAGTTCTGTCGTTATATATGACACATTTTCGCTTATAACAGTTCCTTTTGTTTCTATCATATTTATATGCTCACCGCTGCTAAAATCATATACATCAATAATTGAAGCATCAGAATCATTCTCTGTTTCAAAAATAGGATTTTCATCTATTGCATTTATATGATACATGCGTAATACAAATAATACCGCTCCGATGATAATAACAGTGATAGCAGTAATGGCAATTATTTTTCTCCGCAGCAACATTATCACTCCATTACTACATTGTCAGGCGAAAGATTTTTATAACAGCGCAGAGAAATAAGAATCGCCTGTTCTTTGGTTGAGGTTGCGTACCCGCTCGCCTTTTGCTGTTCCGTAATATTGCGCGGTGCAAAACGGCTGTCATAAATGCCAAAAACTATTCCATTCTTCGCCATAAAGTATACTGATTCCTTTGCATACTCAGATATATCCTTATCATCAGCAAATGGTTGGACGCCGCTTATATCAAAAGGATACTTGCTGTCATTTTCTATCGACCATCCTTTATACATACATTTTTTAACAACCCTGCCAAGCATAACGGCAAGGTCCTCTCTGCTTATAGCAGTTTCCGGTGCAAATTCTGTATCAGTTACGCCACAAATCAAGCCCAAATCATAAGCAGCAGTGACAAATTTTAAATAGTCACTTTCACGGAAATAGCAATCTGTAAACGGCGTATCCGTAATATCTCCGACAATCTCAAAATCAATATCATTACCGGATAACTTCTGATACAGATAAACTGCTATAGCCGCAAATTTCTCTCTTGTTATAACCTTTGTCAAATCCTCGTTTATCATTAAATTGGGAATAAGACCTTGTTCAAGCGCCTCAGCGATTTCCTCGGCCGCCCATTTCGATGAGATTAAGGAGTCGTAAGAAAAATCAGCGTTATCAAATTCTTCATCATATTCCTCGCTGTATTCTTCGCCCTCGTATTCGTCTTCATCTTCATAAAACTCATCTTTATTAAACGTAACTTCCATAGATTTAAGATTAGACGTATCATCGCCCAAAACGGCGATAGCCTTTATTGTTGTATCCTCATAAACAAAGAATGGCCCTGTATACATCTCAGAGTCATCTGTCGGTGTTTCCAAATCCAAAGTATAATATATTGCTGCGTTGCTGTCATTTGCGCTCATGCTTACTACTGCATAGTCGTTCTCAAATTCACAGGACATATCGAATGTCAGATAATCATAATCCTTTTCTTCACTATTTGAAATGATTTCAATAGTCTGTTCCGCAACATCACTATTAGTATATCCTTCTTTTACTGCAAGGGCTTTAATGGTTCTTGTTTCATTCAATTCTATAGGAGATGTATATATAT
>JBJEIU010000031.1:0-4839 GCA_051877355.1 Hominilimicola sp. | reverse complement strand
AGTCAGATTTGGCATTTGCATCACTCCTCGGAATATCATTTATAATCACAACCGCACCGTCACCCTCAACCTGCGTTCTGTCGGTGAATATTGAGTGATACTTTCCAAGCAGCTCCGCCGCCTTAAGCCGTTCCTTTTCATCAGGAGCCTTATCCATAAGGCTTGCCTCTGAACAGCCGTCACCCGTTCCTTCTACGACAACAACCTGAGACTGTGTCTGTCCGCGCATAACGGCAGTAAGATATTCCACAACCTCCTTTGCGTCAGCTGTGCGTTCGCTGTGTAATTCTTCAAGCCGTTCTTCGATATACTTTTTCACGTTAGCATTTGTTAGCAATCTTGAAGCGTTCGCCCTTGCAACCTCATCCTTTTTTACGGACGGATATGCCTTTTTGTATGCAAGCGCTCCGTTGCATTTATTCGCTAAATATTCATCACAAAATATCTTCTGCTTTTCCGTCACTCTTATCACCTCCCTCGCATATAAAAAGCAACTGCCGAAACAGTTGCCGCTAATCAAATATTCTATGCAAAATCCAATTTATACAAATTCCAGTGCATATATCCTATGACATGTATTGCAATCTCTATTTTATCGCTCATATGTATTCCTCCAACAAAATAGACAGTTTCGCCGTTCCATTGAGGCGGTTACTGCTGTCTATTGTATATGCGGCACAGACATGGTACGCTATAACGAAGCGCGTCTGCACCTATCTCATCTTAATACCTCTGCGCCCACCTGCATTACATTGATTGATATATTACCCATCATCTCACGATGATACACCACTTGTATGCCCTAAAGGCTTAAATCGTTATTGTTGCCCCGAAGGGCGTAAATTGATCTTCACAATTTCACGCCTATACTATAACACAGATTCTATGTTAAATACTATTAACTATTTTAGAAATTGCATTCAACGCCTTAGGATGTAAATTATGTACCACATGTACATAGCTATAATTCATATCGCAAGCAATCTGTTCCCATGTATGAAAGTTGACGTATTTTTCAATAAGCAGCGTTCGCAATACTGCATCATCCACTTTATTTATCGCAGATAAAATTTCCTGTTTGATTGCATACAGTTCATCAATACGATTATCAATCAGCTCAGAGTATGACGCATAATTTATATATCTATCCTCCGTGGTATTCCTTCTTGATGTCTGTACCTTTTCAGCATTGGTACCGCAGGTGGAGCCTGTGGCTCTTGTAAGTGCGGCACTCTGCTCCTTTAGTAAAGCGTTTATTTCTTTATCCAGTTTGTAACCCCGGTTAAGCCATTCTTTTGTTGTCATACTCCTGTTTCCTCCTTAAATCGCATATTTTGCTTTCAGACTTTCAAGCAGCTCATCCTGCACATCACGCTTACCCTGTAAGCTGTCAAGCACTCTTGCGTCAACCGTTCCGTCAGTGATAAGATGATGTATTATAACCGTATTCTGCTGCCCTTGTCTGTACAGCCTTGCGTTTGCCTGTTGATACAATTCCAGACTCCACGTCAGACCGAACCACACAATAATGTTTCCTCCTGCCTGAAGGTTAAGTCCGTGTCCTGCTCCGGCAGGATGCGCAAGCAGCAGCGGTATATCGCCGTTATTCCATGCCTCAATATCAGCAGCGCTCTCAAGCTTTTTTGCATTTTTGAATTTTTTCAGAATACGTTCGCAATCATGTCGGTAGCTGTAAAAGCATAATATAGGCTGTCCCTGTGATGTATCTACTATTTCCGCCAGCGCGTCAAGCTTTTTATCACTCGTCACCTTATAGCTTCCGTCATCAAGATACATTGCGCCGTTTGAAAACTGCAGCAGCTTATTTGTCAGCGCAGCGGCTGACGTCGCTGTGACCTTACCCTGCATAAACTCAAGGTATTGCTCTTTTTCAAACTCCTCATACAATTTCAGCTCCGCAGCCGACAGCTGAACATGCTACACGTTATCTATTCTTTCCGGCATATCAAGCCAGTCCTCCGCAGACATACTCACGCATATGTCAGAAATTTTATCGTATATTGCCTTTTCTGATTCTTCCTTAGGCTTGTAGCTGAAAATCGTTGTCTGATTACGCTTATCCGGCAGAAAGTACCGTTCCCTGTATCCTGTTACCGTCTTACCCAATCGTTCACCGCCGTCAAGCAAATAAATCTGACTCCACAAATCTATCAATCCGTTCGGCGCCGGAGTTCCTGTCAGTCCGACTACACGCTTGGAACGCGTTATGTATTTCTTTAAGGCTCTGAACCGCTGCGCCTTTGATGACTTGAAGCTTGACAGCTCATCTATCACCACCATATCAAAGTCCCATGCGTTTCCCACGCTCGAGAGCTCATTTGTCAGCCACACGACATTTTCACGGTTGATTATATAAATATCTGCATCCTGCGCCAACGCCTTGCGTCTTTGTGTCGGCGTACCAAGTACCTTTGATATTCTGAGATGTCTTAGGTGGTCCCACTTCTGACTCTCTCGGCTCCATGTATCCTCAGCAACCCTCAAAGGCGCTATTACAAGAACCTTTTCAACCTCAAAACGATTGTATATCAAATCTTCAATCGCCGTAAGCGTTATAACCGTCTTACCCAAACCCATATCCAGCATTAACCCGATTTTCGGCGTATCGTAAAGCCGTTCAAGCGCTATCCGCTGATACTTATGCGGTATAAATTTCATGTCAATACCTCTCTTATTTTCTCGTTACTGTCCACAACCTCAACACGAAAACCCAATAATCGCAATTGATTGTGAATTACCGTCTGTATTTTTCGTGGCTTTTCTCCCGGACGCTTTACCTCTGCAAAAATCACTCTTGCACCCGGAAGAAGTATAAGCCTGTCCGGCAGTCCTGCCATGCCTATGGGATTCAGCTTAATCGCCATGCCTCCCATTTCCTTTACCTTGCGGACAAGGTATCGCTCAACTGTTGATTCCCGTTTTATCATTGTTTTATTGGCTCCAATGGGCGATACCAAAATTCTATAGGTTTTTCACCTTCATATTCGGGTTTGAAAAAGCTCACATAATTTAAATTTTTAGCTTTTTTTAAAATCTTTTTTCTCTTAAATCCTATACCTGCACCAATATCAAGCATATCAATCATTGGCGTTTCTTCGCCCGGTTTCAAATAATTGTTCATCCATTGCTTACAAGTCATTTTTATTTCTCCCTTACTTAAGTCTTACTTTTTAGAACAAGGAACAAAAAGAACAGATGTCCCTATATATACGCGTGTATAGGCGCGTTAGGCGCTCACATATTTATCTAATACACCTAAATTAACATATCAATATGAATTTTCTTGTTCTCTTGTTCCAAATACCTCATTTTTCGCCTGTCTATGCGGTTTTTGCGATAGAACAAGCGACAGAACAACCGCAGAACAAGTCATTTGTTGTTCCTTGTATAGATTCTCTGCTTACCATATGCGGAATAATATTTATATCCGCTTTTAGTCCAGCCTTCTATTTTTTCCATCATTGCACTTATCTTGTATGCGTCTGATTTTTCCATAGCTGACCTATCCTTTTCAAAGCACTCGCACCAAATCTCCATATTGCAGACAGTATCTCTGCGCACCGTTCCCGTACATTCATCGGCGCCGAAATCATTACCGTTAAGAAAGTTTCTGCGCTCATAAAGGTTCATATCGTCCCAATTTTCAGGCAATAACGTATCAAGGTACGCACGCACAAGCCCCTCACGCTCGTCCGTTTCCATTGCGTCAGCCTGTTCCTGTACGGCAGTTTCGGCATCCTCGCCCTCAAGGTACAGCTTTTCCCCGTTTTTGTATAATACCAAAGCTTCTGCCCATATCTGATGTACCTCAGCGTTTGTAATCTGCCAGGGTTTCTTTTCCGAATTGCCACTCACTTTGACAGGCCAAAAACGCCTGTTGCCTGTAATATCCCGCAAAAAGCCGTCCTCCGCATTTGTAGAACCGACTATAATACACTGTCTCGGATGATTTTCAACGCTTATGCCATAGCTTGCGCGGTACTTATCATCCACGCGTGATATAAACGATTTAACCGTTTCAGCTTCCGTCTTGCGCATACCCGCAAGCTCACCCAATTCAAGTATCCAATAGCCCTGCAATTTTTCAGGACCCGCTTTGTCCTTCATATCCGTAACCGTCAGACTGTCAGAAAACCACTTTCCCGCAAGCTTTGAGAAAAATGTAGATTTTCCTATGCCCTGCGGACCGTTTAAAATAAGAACGCTGTCAAATTTAATGCCCGGCTGATATATACGCGCTACCGCCGCAGTAATTGACTTCCGTATAACGGCTCTTGTATATGAATTATCGTCCGCGCCAAAATAATCTCTGAGCAAATTATCAATTCTGCCGACACCGTCCCACGGCGGAAGGCTTTCAAGGTATTCCTTTATAGGATGATACGCTCTTTCCGATGCGGCTGTTAATACTGCATCCTTTGTCTTTGTCGGCGAATATACTCCGTATTTATGGTTGATATACACCTTAAGCGCAGCGTTATCAGAATCGTTCCAGCCGTCCTTGATCTGCTCCCAAGGCAAACCACCCCGCGCATCAATTCCGTCACGATGACGGTTAAAAGCAATATTTTTCAGTCCCTCATCATTCCGTAATATAAGCATAAGATTATCCAGTGTCGCTTTAACCTGTCCCTGCTTATCAATATCAAGTTCAAGCTGCCAATCGCTATCGGCAAAATCCTCGTTCGCGCTCTGAATACGTTCGTGTATCAGAAGCTTTTTAACGTCCTCATCGGCGGCGGCAAGCTCGTTCATTTTTATAAATGACGGCAGCTTATTTACAGGTGTACCGTCCTTTGCGTCCTCGTCCAGATCACC
>JBJEIU010000030.1:0-4857 GCA_051877355.1 Hominilimicola sp. | reverse complement strand
AGTCCGCCGTCCAGTCGTATATAAGATTGCTGTTTTCGTCATAGCCCGTTGCGTATCCCGGTATCTTTGAATCTGAACGAGTTATATGGTCATGTGACGGGTCGTCTCCTCCGCCGATATTATAGCGCGCTATATCAAGGCTGAGTCCGCTGTCACCGTAAAACAGCTCTGCCGCCTTATTTGTAAGTGCTTCGTCATAACCTATTCTGTTTGCCCACCAGCAAAGCGATGTGCCCCACCCCTCAAATTTTCCGTTGTTGAATGTCAGCGCATTTGACGGGTCAAGCGTGACAACTGTCGCATTGCTGTTATCTGCAAACGATGGCGCTGCGGAAAACGGCAGCAAAAAAAGCGCCATAACCACCGATACTGCCTTTTTTAATTGTATTCTCATATAAAATTCCTCCGAAAGAAATATTTGTCATACAGCTACAATTATTATATAACAAAAAGACGGCATCTGCAATATATTTTACGATAAATACTCACATAAATTACCGCAGGGCATATTATATACTAAAAGACTACAGAGGTGGGATATATGCTTAATTTCTGCATGAGAGGATGTTCAAAAGCGGTTGGTCTTTCGGTTCTGTCATTTGGTCTTGGAGTAATTGCCGGCGCATTTCTTCCTATAGCCATAATTGCGGTACTTGAAATGATTTTTCTGCTTGTATTTGGGTATCTATGCTTGTTTAAATGGTAGAAAGGGGTTTTTATTATGAAAATCGTAGTTCTTAAGGTGCCGAAGTGTCTAAGAGGTATTGTAAAAACAATGTTTAAGATGTAACACAAAAAATACCCGTTACTATCAATGTAACGGGTATTTTTTTATACAAATTCAATCAGTTTAAGCCAGTTTTCAAGTGAAAACGTCCACTGTGCAACGTGTGGTAACTCCTGTGCTCTGCCCAGTCCATGAGGACCTAGCGGATATATGTGCAATTCGAACGGTACCTGTACCTTGCTGAGAGCATCAGCGTACATAAGTGAGTTCTCCACAGGAACAGCCTGGTCTGACGATGTATGCCATATGAATGTCCGTGGCGTGTCCTTTGTAACGTGCTTATACAGGGACATAAACTCCTTATCAGCGTGCAGCGCACGCTGTCCTATAAGGTTCTGTCTTGAACCGTCATGTCTGTATTCAAACATATCAATTACAGGATAACACAAAATAGTTGCATTTGGTTTGCAATCCTCTTTATCAATTTCGTCTGTTTCCTCATACATCTTCTTATCATAATGAACAGAAACGGAGCCTGCAAGGTGTCCGCCTGCGCTTGAACCCATAACGGCTATTTTATCCTTGTCAATACCGTACTTGTCTGCATAGTGACGAACATATCTTACGGCGCGGATTGCGTCGCTTATCTGCGCCGGGTGCTTGTACGGCGCTACTCTGTAATCCACTACAAACGACGTAATTCCTATAGACTGAAACCACTCTGCATATCCCTTCCCCTCATGCTCGGCGCGCATAGCGTAGCCGCCGCCGGGAAAAATCACGACAGCGCCCTTTGACTGGGCAGGATAAGCCGTAATAGAAGGCTTCCTCGGCTCTTTTTCGCCCTCCTCTATAAAAGTATCATCCCAGTACGGGATTTCATTTTCCCATATATTTTCCATAATGTATCCTCCTTACTCTGTCATTGGATTTTTGACATACTCTGTAAAAAGTTTTATAAAATCTGTAACCTTGCTTTTTTTAATAGTAAATTTAACCTCACCGTTACGTATCATGGCACAGTTAATATCATCTGTAGGCTTGATTTCAACCACAGTTGTATCATCACTCTTTTTGCCGTCAAAGGTGATTTTCAGAATTGCATTATCCTGTATCGGCGTACCGTCATAAATACCATCTACCGCAAGACTTATTATACTCTGATACATTTTCTGCGAAACAGTATCATTTGTTTCGTTTCCGTCAAGCTTAAAGCTAAAATTGTTATCCTTTGGTTCAACATCTATAGTATGCTTCTCATTGCCGTATTCCAGCGTAACGCTTTTTACAAGCGAAATATCAACAAGCGCCTGCATTTTACTTACTATATTAAATGCAGATTCATTTACAAAGCCTATACTGTCGGCAGACGTTGTGTACACCTTATCCTTATATCTGATATAGGTTCTATCACCCTCTGTCTTTCCCACAACAAGCGTTTCCGTGTAGACCTCTCCGTATTTACCTGTGGTATTATCATACGGTGTGACAGACAGCGTAAGAACAGGAGATTTATCTGTAAATCCGCCGTCAACACCCTCTAAAGGACTGATAAGCGCAATATCTTCTATCGGAGCAAGAATTTTCGTGTCAATATAATCATCATTTGCGCCGCTCTGGTACGGCAAAATCATTTCCCACACGTTATTTGTGTCCTTGTCGATATTGTCGAGCAATTTGATTTCGATTGTTCCGTCCTCACGCACAAGCTTAATATCTGTTATATCGTCAATAGTGATATTAAATCTGTCAAATTCCTGATAAAAGCTGAGCGGCTGCTTTAGCGTATCCACCTTGAAAGAGTATATGGTATAAACTGTATCATCACCGTCGCGCATTACAAAATATTCGCCCAGAGTGGGACTCATTTCACCGACATACAGCTTGTTCTTTTCGCCATTCTTCCTTGTTATCGTGACAGTTATTTCAGGCTTGTCAAGACCGTATTTTGCAAGGTCGGCAGGCGATACTTCTATTTTATTCTTTGAGGTAAGATTGGAAACAGTCCCCGCAAGTCCGAACGCTTTTGAGGAATCAATATCATCCGTACTCATGTCGTTAATTGTCCAGACCGCATTGCCGAGATTAACTGCTTTTATACTTCCGTCAGCCGTTTCAACCTCAACTTCTGAAATGTTGGTTGTATCCTCGGAATATATTGTATAAATTTCCTCCTGCTGTCCTGTCTGTGAATTGTCCGAAACATCAATATTACTTATAATGATTATTCCTGCAACCAAGACTGCAATAATAACTACCGCTATAATTATATTTCTTTTTGTTTTATTCATAGATTTCTCCTCTTTATCCATATGATAAAACCGCATAAAAGTATGATTAACGGTATCAGTATCACAACAACTGCAAATATTACAACAACATTTGCCTGTGACAGTGAAATCGTATTATTAACAAGCGCCTTTTCATCAACAATAAAGCTTTCATCATTTCCGAGCGTATAATTGGTCAGGTTCATAAAGTAATCATAGTTTGCAAGACCGTAATCATTTGCAAGAACGGACGCATCTCTTGTAAGCAGCATTGTGTTGCCTGATACGTATACCGAAGAATTATGCTTTTTGTCAATAGCAAGCTCGCCGACAATAAATTCACCTTCAGGCTCTCCTCCCGTTTTGGCAACAATCTCATTCGTTGTTGTGTATGCTTTATCAGAGCTTGTAAGAAGCGGCATTACAGATATATCGCCGTTTGCTTCAAATTCCTGCGTAATCTCTTTTGAATATGGGAAATATGCAAGTGTTCTCTTGTTCTTTATAATGCTGTCTGTAAATTCAGAGGATTTAACAACCGGTACAACAAGGGTAACGCCGTTGTCGCCAAGTGATATAGACTGTGACATATCCGTTTCCACAACAACATTGTCATTAACTCCTATTCCCCATGATTTCAGATACTTATACAGGTTCGTAAGACTTTTACACTCCACGTCAAAATAAAACTGAATATTTCCGCCGTTAGATAGGTATCCGTCAAGCTTTGTAATTTCAGCTTCTGAAAAATCCGCAGTAGGTCTTACTACCATCACAAGCGACGCGTCAGACGGTATATCGCTTGTAAGCGTGTTAAGTTCCGTAACCTCATAGTTTTCACTTGTCAGCTTGTCCGTCACACCCTTTACGGACATTTCATTATGCCCTGTAACCATATATGCTTTAAGCTGTTTATCGCTTGAAACATATTTGAGCGCTGAATTTATCTTATTTTCAACATTCAGTGACGTATATTTGCCCGTCTGCGCGTTAAGCCCGTACAATTCGGTGCTTGAGTGGATTTTAAATCTGTCCCCCGAATCTATAATTACGGAATTAGCCATAAGACTGGAACCATCGGTCACATATTTTTTGCCAAAGGTCGGATTTTCAGCCATATTGATATTTGTAACTTTTATGTTTTTATTCGCCGCGGCATATTTTTCTAAAACAGAGCTTATGCGCTCGTCCTGGTCTGAGGCACTGGCAAGAATATAAATATCAACAGGAGTATCGTATGTTTTCAGAAATTCAGTTGTTTTTTCCGAAAGCTCATACATTTTATTCGGCGTGAAATCTATTTTTAGCGGAAACTTATTATTAAGCACCGTCACAAATATATTTAGTACAACCACAAAAGCTATCGCAATAACGATTATTACGGAGGAATTTATTTTATGTTTTTTCAGATTATTCATTGTCAAATCCTCCTATCTTAGTCTGCGTCTTTCAAAGACCATAGTTGTAAAGAACAAAAACAGTCCTGTAAGGCTCAGGTAGTATATTATCGGCTCAAAACTCATAATTCCAAGCGTAAAGTCGGAAAATCTCTGCAAGGGTGAAAGCCACAGCAGGATGTTTACAATAAACTCATTTGAAACATACGTAGATACAGAACTTAAAAGCATTGTGAATATAAGCACTCCGTAGGTTGCGACAGCCGCAACAATCTGACTTTCAGTGATTGACGACATGAATGCGCCTATCGAAAGTATCAACGCGCAGAGCAGTATAAAGCCTATATAGCAGCTTATTGTTTCGGCAACGGGCAGATTGCCCCATACTGCGAGCATGACAGGATATATAAGCGTTATCACAACACCTGTCATAAACACCGCAAATGCCGCCAAGAATTTACCC
>JBJEIU010000029.1:0-4891 GCA_051877355.1 Hominilimicola sp. | reverse complement strand
CTCGACGGAGCGTATATTGTCAATGCGCCATTAGTTATTGTTGTAGTTCCATCGCCTTTATTTAAGAACCAGCTTGTCTGCGACACATCGCCGACGCTGAAGTCCTCATAATAATCGTATTGGTGAGCCAATATATTATATGTTCTTTCAATATTATTAAGCTTTGCCTTGATTGTGATAGTCTTTGTATCATTTTCGCCCAAAGTAAAGCCGGAGCCAATCGTTACAACGCCATTTTCGTCTACGGTTACGCCCGCGGTTTCGGTCGACCATTCCGCGTCAGCATTTGTTACCTGCGATAGAGGTGTTCCACTTTCATCAACTACATTTTCCAGTTTCATTTTTATTGTCGCGCCTGTGACAGCTTTTACACTGGCTTTATCTGCCAAAAGTGAATAATTTGTTATATCCTCTATTCCCGGTTCCTTAACAAACTGCGCTGTAAGGGTTATGTTATCACGCAGACGGAATGTGTACTCAGCATCGGTTGTAACTATATTCGTTCCGTCACTCCAGCCTGCAAATACCTGACCGTCATTTGCAACAGCCTTAACAGTGATATGTGTATTGAGAGCTGCCGTCACTGAATTTTCATCAGGAAGCTCCACTGTCTCGTCTGCTACGAAAGAGTTTACTAAAGGCTCCATACCCTCAAGCGAATTCCATACCATCAGCTTGCTGCCCGATGTTACTGAAGCCGTCTTGGTGTCTGCCTCGGTGAATTCCAGCTTTGTCGGAACAACCTCTGTAAGAACATTATTACTGTACTTCGCTTCAATAAGATAAACTGTCATTGCCTTATCTGTCCTTACGGAAGCTTGGTTTGAGGTACTGTCGTAGCCAAGAGCCACTCCTGTCGATGCAGTGCCGGAAACAGACACCGTTCCCTTTGCAGCGTCATTTGCTGCTACTGTTGCTGTGTATTCAGGAAGAACCTTATCCTTCATCTTCGCAACCGTCAGATTTGCTACCCTTACATCAAACTCAACCTTACTGCCGCCAAACATAAACTGAGTAAGCTTTGACGGCGATACATTTACATCTGTAGTCTTATAATTGTCAAGCTGGATTGTTACAGGGTCATAGCCGCTGACTGTAACCTCAAGCGTTCCCAAATCCATATCAAGAATAGCCTGAACATTTGTAAATGATGCAGCGGATATTGTTCCAGCAGTTATGTCACCGATTTTGACTTCTCCGTTGTCTGCAACAGTAAATAAATACTGGCTTTCCGTTCCGCCCATAGTCTTACTGTTATGACCTGTTACAAGATTATAGGTAAGTCCGCCGCCTGATACATACTGCATATCAGCGGAAACCACATATCTTCCCGTAGTTCCGATTTCCTTTGCAAGGTCCTTTGAATAATAGAACGAACCCTGACCTGCCTGACTGACGCCGTTTTGTACCTTTGCGCCGTCAGAGGTCAATTCAACATATTTGAAATCATCCGTTTCATTAACATATGAAGTAATTCCCGCGCTTCCTATCTGTACCCAGTTGTTTAAACCGTTAATAGATGTAGTCTTTCCATCGTATGTCGCGCCATAGTATTCAAAATTCTCGTTTCCGTCGCCGTCCTCGTTCAGAAGCAGATGCTCAGCTATATCCGTAGGCTTATAAACAGCGGAATAAACTGCGCCGTCCTCTTTAACAGCCAGATTGTTTGAATCGTCGCGGTAAGCTTCAAGTACCACTGCGCTATATGTGTCGCCCGCTCCTAAAACAACATCATTTGTAAAGCCCTCTATAAGCTGCGGACCGTAGCCTGTGGAGTTATCTACCTGCGCAGTAGCGTAAACCTTACCCTTTTCTGTTCCGTCTTTAGAATATATTGTGATAACAAGAATACCATACTGCTCAAAAGCTATTTCCGCAGCGCGTACTGTTACATCTGCCGAAGCAACATTGCCTTCATCATCAAAGGTAATGTCATTGATAAGTACAGGGTATTTCTCGCTTGTCGGAACAACATACTGCGGCCATGCGGCTCCGCCGAGACCTCCTGCAATAACTTCATTTGAAACAAGATTCGGAGTTTCCGATGTCATATTGTCAAGAATAGGCTTTAATACGGCTGATTGCACCGTATCTGTGACCTCTTTTGCCGCCTCAAAAAACAGATATGCGATATTCTCCGCGCCGATGTCGTTAAAGTGTGTTGTGTCTGTAGCGCCGCTGCTTGATGTACGGTAATAATATCTTATTGCATCTTGATCATTGCCGTTGTCCGCAACAATTTTGTTTATAAACTCAAGACTCGCAGCATTAAGATTTACATATGCAATATCTGTTGCGCCTGCTTCTACCTTTGCTTCAGCATATGCTTGCGAAGCATCGGCATAAGCGGTAAGACCAGGAGCGTACTTCTTTGTTGTATCGTTCCATGAATTAATTCTTTCCGCCGGGCTGGAAATTATAAGTTTCGCTCCCACATTATGGCACGCATCATAGTACTTATAAATATTACCGGCAAATGATTCCGGAGTTTCATTATGACCGTATTCAAAGTACAGATAATCTCCCGACTTTATACGATCTGTCACTATTTTAAAATGCTGTGTATCATTGGAAGCAAGTCCTCCCTCGCCCGCATTTACCATAGCTATATCACGCGGCAGATATTTCATAAAGCCTGTTCCGTATCCCGTATAATTCTGCAGCGGAAAGTACGGAAGCGTTGTGTTACCATCGGTAACAGTTGAGTCGCCGAGTATCCAGAACGTCGGGATTGTTTCCACCTGCTGAATTTCAAGCGAAGCAAGCGCAGAGTTCTCTCCAAGTACGCCCACCGTCACCATTTCGTCCGCAATTGTTCCCTTTGGGTCTGACTTTTCATAATAAAGCGGCGTCACTCTTACGGAGAACGTAACTGTATCTGTCGTGCCAGCCGCAACAGTCTTTTCTGTATAAATCGGGTGCTTTCTCTCTGTGTAAAGCGATACGTTGGCATCCTTTTCCGGATCAAGAGTTGTAACCGTTGCCTTTATTCTGTAATATGTATCGTCCGTCACTTTCATGGCAAAACGCGTCGGGTAATATTTATCACCTTGATTGCCGTAGATGTCCTTACCCTCATTTTCGCCTGTGCCGCCCGCGCCGACAACGCCTATAGCGTCATTAAGACCTGTACCGCCGCCCGCGGCGAGCTCTATAACCTGCCCCTTCTGGGTTGCCCAGCCGTCATAACGGTTTGTAAGCTTATAGTCCTCCTCGCCTGTGCCCAAGAAACCAAATTGTGTTTCTCCCGCGGTATTCGTGACAAAGTTTGTGTCAGGTGTTACAAGTGTGTAGCCCTCCTCAGGCGTGCTGTCAGTCGCGCCGAAGTCGAACTTCCACTCGTTAAGTACGGTATCACCATCAACAAGCGGTGTATACTCCGCACTTGCCACTGTCGGCAATACGATACTGCCCGCAACCATTGTCAGCGACAATGCCGCGCAAAGCAGTTTTTTGATTTGTTTTTTCATAAACATTACTCCTTTTCTTTAAATTTTTCTCTTTGCAATATTATTTTAATTTTACCATAGATTTCACAAAAAGAAAAGCAGATTGATAAAAAAAGTTGGTTTTTTTATCAATCTGCACTGATTTTTTATCTTTTCTTTCGAAGCATTGCGCCTATGCACACAGGCTGTGCCGTTTTGAAACGCACTATCTGCTCGGCATGATTTGCAACTTCAATTTCATTGCCGTCCCCGTCTGTCATGTTATCAATCGTCTGCGTGAAGAACGGATTCATGGGCTGGATTATTTCAACCTCGTCGCCCTTGAAAAAGCGGTTGCGCTGAGTGATTGTGGCAACGCCTGTTTCCGCGTCATATGATTGCACTATGCCCACAAGGTCATAGTCGCGGATATATGAACTGGATGTGTACACCTGCGAATTTTCGTCAGGCTTTCCGAAGTAAAAGCCTGTGGTATACGGGCGGTGACTGACCTTGCAAAGTTCCTCATATTCCGCCTCGTTGAACACATAATTTTCGGGGTCGGCAAAGTAGCGGTCTATCTCGCGTCTGTACGCGCCCACAACCGTCGCAACGTAATATGAAGTCTTTACACGTCCCTCAATTTTAAGGCTTGCTATTCCGCTTTGCACCAGTTCGGGAATATGACGGATTGTACACAAGTCCTTTGAGTTAAAAATAAACGTGCCGCGCTCGTTCTCGAACACGTCCATGTATTCTCCCGGTCGGGTTTCCTCCACAAGCTTGTAATTCCACCTGCATGGGTGCGCGCACGCGCCAAGATTTGAGTCACGTCCCGTCATGTAGTTCGACAACAGGCATCTGCCCGAATAGGAAATACACATTGCGCCGTGTATGAACGCTTCAAGCTCTAAATCCTCAGGAATTTTCTGCTGAAATTCCGCTATTTCCTTAAACGACATTTCACGTGCAAGCACAACGCGCCTCGCTCCCATTTTGTACCACTTTATGGCAGAGCGGTAATTGACATTGTTCGCCTGTGTACTGACGTGTATCGGTATTTCCGGTGCAAGCTCCTGCATCATGTCAAACAGCCCCAAATCCGCTATAAGCACCGCGTCAAAACCATAGTCCTTTATTTCGGTAATAAAGCCCTCAAATTCCTCAATATCGTCATTGTGCGGAATAATGTTGGCGGTGAGATATACCTTTTTACCGCGGTCGTGGGCATACTTTATGCCCTCGCGCATGTCCTCTTTCGAGAAGTTTTCCGCCGCGACGCGCAGAGAAAACGCTTCGCCTCCGATATACACCGCGTCCGCGCCGTAGTCTATCGCTGTTTTCAGTTTTTCAAGGCTCCCTCCGGGAGCTAATAGTTCAGGTTTCTTCATAATTATATTCCCTATTTGTTTATTATTTGTAATGTGTCTGTTATTGACATTTTTCGATTTCTGCATTAAAAT
>JBJEIU010000028.1:0-4931 GCA_051877355.1 Hominilimicola sp. | reverse complement strand
TATATTCAGTTTTCGGACGAGACACTAAAGGACTATATTATATCAAAGTTGGACGAATATAAACTTCCTCATGACACGCTTGTGGCGGAGCTGACGGAAAGTTGCCGTATTGAATATACGGATAAACTGTCAGATATTTTGCAGAGCTTTCGTGATGAGGGTATTACAATCGCACTTGACGATTTCGGCACGGGATATGCATCGCTGATGCTGCTAAAAGACACGCCGACGGATATTGTAAAGCTCGACCATACGATGATGCGCACGATACAGAATCGTCCGAAAGACCGAACTTTGGTTGAGTTTATAATAAAATACTGCAAGGAAATAGATATAGACGTATGTGCCGAGGGTGTGGAGAATGAAGAAATCCAGAATATAGTAAAAGCCGCAGGTACGGCGCTGCTTCAGGGATATTATTATGATAAGCCCCTTGAGGTAGAGAACTTTTATGAAAAGTACATACGATAACAAAAAACTGACAGGTGATAAATCCTGTCAGTTTTTGTATGTATGAAATTATTTGTTCAAAGCTTTGTAAATATTTAATTTTCCATATAGCTTTTCATTCTTTCAACAGTATTCTGACTGATGTTGTGTTCAATCTGGCAGGCTTCCTTTTCTGCGTCAGTTTCCGTCAGATGTAGCACGTTCACAAGGAATTTCTTAATCATGCTGTGTCTGCGTGCAACGGATTCACCCATCTCAAGACCGCGCTCCGTCAGCATAATGTCGCCGTATGGTTCATGGGTTACAAGTCCCTGCTTTTTTAGCGTATTAACGGCTCTGTTTACGCTGGGCTTTGAAATGCCCAGTTTAAGGGCAATGTCGGTTATTCTTACGCTGTTTTTTGTTTTTGAAATTTCATAAATTGCTTCAAGATAATCTTCGAGCGCACTGGAAATATTTGTATTATCACTGACTACCATAATCCTGTTACCTCCTGTATAAAAAAATAAAGAGGGTATAGAAACTAATGTTTCTAAAACCCTCTTTGGTTTCAAATACTATATTAACTATATTCTTATTATAACCTAATTTTTATGAATTTGCAAGAGGTAACTTCAAAAAAAATAATTTTGTGTAGACTATACAAATAAAATGTGACAGGGCATTAAACCCTGTCACATATTTGACGTTTGTTTTAAAAATGTATAAACAAGCTGCCAATCTGGAATACCAGCATTGACATCACCCATGCAATGCCAATCTGATAGCATACCGAAAACAGTGTAAGTTTTTTTGAATTAAGCTCTGTTGACAGCGCTGAAACAGCTGCAACACACGGTACATAAAGCAGTACGAACACAAGGAACGCGTATGCTGACAGTGGCGTAAACACCTGAGAAAGTGAAGCTATAAGTCCTGCGCTGTTGCCTGCGCCATATAGGATAGTCATTGTTGACACAACAGCCTCCTTTGCGGCAAAGCCGGAAATAAGACTGACAGCAGCTTGCCATGTTCCGAAACCGCATGGCTTGAATACAGGCGCGATAAGCTGTCCTATCATGCCAATTATACTGTTGCGGCTGTCGGTAACCATGTGCAGATGCAAATCAAGATTTTGCAGAAGCCATATGATTACGCTTGCCGCCAGAAGCACAGTGCCTGCGCGGATTGCAAAATCCTTTGCCTTTTCCCACATATGATGAAAGGTTGATTTCAGTGTTGGCATACGGTAGGGAGGAAGCTCCAGCACAAACGGGGGAGTATCGCCCTTTAGTACTGTGCGCGAGAAAATAAGTCCCGACACAATAGCAAGGAATATTCCGATGAGATACAGGCTGAAGGTTACAATTCCTGCGTGGTTCGGAAACAGCGCTGCTGTGAATACCGCGTACACGGGCATTTTCGCACCGCAGGACATGAACGGCACAAGGAGAAGAGTAAGCTTTCTGTCACGTTCATTTTCGAGCGTGCGTACAGACATTATAGCGGGAACGCTGCACCCAAATCCCATTATCATCGGCACAAAGGATTTTCCCGAAAGTCCTAGTTTCATAAACAGCTTGTCCATTATAAACGCTGTGCGCGCCATATATCCCGAATCCTCAAGGAATGACAAAAACAGGAACAGCAGCATTATCTGCGGGAAGAATGTTATAACTCCGCCTACGCCCGCAATAACTCCGTCAATGACAAGTCCCTTTGAAAATGCGCCTGCGCCTATCGCGTCAAGTCCCTTTTCCACCAGTGCAGCGAACTGAACGTTGAACAGGTTATCCACCAAATCCGACAGCATTGAGCCGAATGCACCGAAAGTTATCTGGAAAATAAGGAACATTATCACTATAAAAATCGGTATTGCAAATATGGGGTGGGTGACGAGCGAGTCAATCTTGCGTGTGCGCGTTGCCTGCTTGTTTTCGCCGATTACACTTACACATTCCTTTGTTACGGATTTTATAAATTTATATCGCTTTTCAGCTATGTACGTTTCAATATCGGCTATACTCTTTGTGACCTCATCCAGAACTGCCGTTGTTTTTTCTGATTTTATCTCGCTTTTTAACCTTGTGTCATGCTCAATCATCTTTACGGAGCAAAGACGATTCAGCCCCTCATTTAACTCTATTTCATCTATTGCCTTTTCAACCTTTGCGCCGTAGGTGAGGGGACAGGCAGGAAGCTGTTTTTGCGAAGCTACGTTCAGACATTCCGTAACAAGATCCTGAACGCCTCTGCCCTTGCTTGCGGATATGGGCATGATGCGTATGCCCAGCTTTTCCTGCAATTTGTCCACATCTATTGAAAAACCGTTCTCCTCCAGTGCGTCCATCATGTTAAGCGCGATAACCATCGGCGTACCCATTTCTGCAAGCTGCGTCGTAAGATACAGATTTCTTTCAAGGTTTGTCGCGTCCACAATGTTCAGTATAAGGTCAGGTTTTTCGCGAAGTATGTAGTCGCGCGTTATAACCTCCTCCGCGCTGTTGGGGGACAGGGAATAAATGCCCGGTAAATCCACAATACGTATGTGGTTGTGCGCCTCGTCGTGCTTATGCTCCGTTTCATGCTCATGGGTATCGAAATGGGTTATATGGTTGTGGTATACGTACTTGCATATGCCCTCCTTGCGTTCAACTGTAACTCCTGCCCAGTTGCCGACCTCGTAGTGGCTGCCCGTAAGCTCGTTGAAAAGCGTCGTTTTGCCGCTGTTGGGATTTCCTGCAAGGGCGAACACATATTCCTTGCCAAATTCACTTACTGCCATTTGAATTTTCCGCCCTTTCTATAAGAATTTTACCTGCTTCTTTTTTGCGGAGGCTCAGATTATATCCAAGAATATAAAATTCCACAGGGTCGCCCAAAGGCGCGGTACGCAGCATAGTTATGGACGCGCCTGTGGTAACTCCCATGTCTATAAGACGGCGCTTCATAAGACCCTCAAGCCTGATTTCAGTTATGATGCCCGTTTCGTTTTTCTTTAAATCATTTAATGTCATCATTGACGTTCATCCTCTCGGTTGAATTGGTGAAAAAATTACAAATTACACCATAATAAGTATATCACTCGCCTTGATGTCTGTCAATGTGTATCAGACTTGTTACTTTCTTTTGCAGTTCAACAATTACAAGGGGCATGAGTGAAAGCAAAGCCACAATACCCCAGCCCATAAATCCAAGGGGGACGACGCCGAAAATAACGGCAAGCTTCGGGATTGAAATTACAGACACCTCAAGCACCAGTCCTGCAATAAGTGATAATATAAGGTAAGGATTTTTAAATAAACCCGCCTTGAATACAGAATGTTCGCTGCGCATGTTGAATGCGTGTACAAGCTGGGAAATGCTTAGCACGGCAAAAGCCATTGTTCTGCCTGTTGTGAGACCTCCGAACAGGTTTGCGCCGATTGAAAAGGCAAGCAGAGCCAGCGCGCCAATCATAAGTCCCTCGAAAATTATCGCTGCCCATAATCCGTCCGCGAAAAGCCCCTTTTTCGGTGAACGCGGTTTCTTTTCCATTATATCTTTTTCGGGCGCGTCAAGACCGAGCGCAATTGCGGGGAGTGAGTCGGTAACCAGGTTTACCCATAAAAGCTGAATTGCCGTAAGCGGTGATGACCAGCCGAACATTATGCCTGAAAATACGGTAAGTATTTCGCCGATATTACTTGATAAAAGGAATTGCACCGCCTTTTTTATATTGGCGAAAATGCTCCTGCCCTCACGTACCGCATATACAATTGTGGCGAAGTTGTCGTCCGTAAGCACCATGTCAGAGGCAGACTTTGCCACGTCCGTTCCAGTAATGCCCATGCTGCACCCTATATCGGCGGCGCTGAGAGCAGGCGCGTCATTAACGCCGTCACCCGTCATGGCAACTATTTCGCCGTTTGCCTTGAGCGCTTTTACTATCTTCATCTTATGGCTCGGCGTGACGCGCGCAAAGACGCTGTAGCGGTTTATTGTACGCGCAAGTTCATTATCAGAAATTTTTTCCAGAGCGTCGCCTGTCATGACCTCTGCCGTGCCGTTTGCAATACCTATACGTCTTGCGATTGACAGCGCCGTACCTGCGTGGTCGCCTGTTATCATGACGGGGCGTATTCCTGCTTTTTTGCATTTTGCAACGGCATCCGCAGCCTCGGGGCGCGGCGGATCCTCAATTCCGATAAGACCGATAAATATCATATTTTCCTCATTTATCGGCGCTTTCAGATAATCGTCACGATAGCAGACCGCGATTACACGAAGTCCCTCGGCTGTCATTTTTGCGTTTTCGGACATGATTTTTTTTCTGCTTTGCGGCGAGAGGGAAATAGCTTTCTGACCGTTGTATATGCTTTTGCAAAGCGGCAGCACAAATTCCACCGCGCCCTTTACTATTGTTTTGTAGCCCTTGATGTCACGGTGCATTGTGGTCATGCGTTTACGCGTGGAGTCAAATGGGATTTCATCAATGCGCCTGTATTTTTTGTCAAGCAATG
>JBJEIU010000027.1:0-4932 GCA_051877355.1 Hominilimicola sp. | reverse complement strand
CGTCGAGTGCTAATTTTCTATTGACTTTTCTAAAAATTAGTATTATTATATCCTTAAAGAAAATTTTTAGGAGTGATTTACATGGCAAAGGGTAATATTTCAGTTGACAGCGAAAATCTTTTCCCTATCATAAAAAAGTGGCTTTATTCGGATAAGGACATCTTTTTGCGCGAGCTTGTTTCAAACGGCTGCGACGCTATCACGAAGCTTAAAAAGCTTGCGAGCATCGGAGACGCGCAAATCGGCGAGGACGAAAAATTTAAGGTAACAGTATCTATCTTTAAGGACGCGAAAAAGCTTGTAATCAGTGATAACGGTATCGGTATGACCGCCGAGGAAATTGACAAGTACATCAATCAGATTGCGTTCAGCGGCGCAAGCGACTTCCTTGCAAAGTACAAGGAGGAGGACGACAAGGGCGCGCAGATTATCGGTCATTTCGGACTTGGTTTTTACAGCGCGTTCATGGTTGCGGACAGCGTTGAGATTGATTCGCTTTCATATCAAGACGGTGCAAAGGCTGCGCGCTGGACGTGTGACGGCAGCATGGAATTTGACATGACTGACGGCGACAGAACCGAGCGCGGCACAACTATTACTTTGAACATTGCGGAGGACAGTACAGATTTTCTTGAGGAAAGCACAATCCGTTCAATTCTTCACAAATACTGCTCATTCCTGCCGATTGAGATATACGTTGAAGTTCCCGAGGATATAAAGGACGAGGACAAAACGACAGAGGAAAACACGACAGAGGAAAACACAACAGAAGCAAAGACAGATGAGATAAACGAGGGCGGCGAAACCACTGAAAAGGAAGAGCCAAAGCCAATCAATGACACAAATCCTCTTTGGATGAAGAAGCCGTCAGAATGTACGGACGAGGAATACAAGGAATTCTACCGCAACGTGTTCATGGACTTCAATGAGCCGCTGTTCTGGATTCACCTAAACGTTGATTATCCGTTCAAGCTGAAAGGTATACTATACTTCCCGAGAATAAACCATGAATTTGCCGCACAGGAGGGACAGATAAAGCTATACAACAATCAGGTGTTCGTTGCGGACAACGTAAAAGAGGTAATCCCCGAATTCCTTATGCTGCTAAAGGGCGTTATCGACTGCCCCGACCTGCCGCTTAACGTGTCGAGAAGCTTTTTACAGAATGACGGTTATGTAAAGAAGATTTCCGCGCACATCACCAAAAAGGTTGCGGATAAGCTGACAAGCATTTACAAGAACGAAAAGGAAAATTACGAGAAGTATTGGGACAGCATCGACATCTTTATCAAGTACGGCTGTATGCGTGATGAGAAGTTTTACGACAAGGTCAAGGACGTTATAATTTACAAGGACCTTGACGATAAATATATAACTCTTGACGAGTACCTTGACGGCAAGGAGGAAAAGGACGTTTATTACGTTTCCGACCCGAAAACACAATCGCAGTATATAAACATGTTCAAAAATCAAGGACTTAACGCAGTCATACTTCCGAGCATGATGGACACGCACTTTATTTCATTCATAGAAATGAAGCAGCATGGCGTTAAATTCAAGAGAATTGACTCAGCAGTAAACGATATTTCCGACACCGCCGAAAAGGACGACGCGGCAAAGGAGCAGGACAAAAAGCTGATTGAGAAATTTAAAAATGAAATCGGTGACGAGTCGCTGAAAATTGAGGTGCAGTCACTAAAGGACGACTCAATCCCTGCCGTAATTCTTTTGGGTGAGCAGTCAAGACGTATGCAGGAGATGTACCGCTCATACGGTCAGCAGATGGCAGGCATGGCGGATTTGTTCAAGGACGAATTCACGCTTGTGCTGAACTCTAACAACTCACTTATAAAGAAGATTGACACATTGGGTGACGAGGACGCAAACCTTGTTATTGACCATGTCTATGACCTTGCGAAAATAAGCCATAGCCCGCTTAGCGCAGAGCAGATGACAAAGTTTATTGAAAGGTCAAATAAATTACTTGAAAAATTGTTTTAAAGGGACACTAAAACAAGGACACTAAATCTTAGTGTCCTGTTTTGATATATTTCAGAATACAAAAAGCTGTCGGGACACTAAATCCTGACAGCTTTATTTTTAATACACAATAACAGGATCGCCCGGAGAAATCAGTTCAAAAAGCTGTGATGCCACATTGTACGGCAGATTAATACAGCCATGCGAACCGCCGCCCTGATAAATAGTACCCCCGAAGCGTCCGCGCCATGTGGCGTCATGGAAGCCTATACCACCGTTAAAGGGCATCCAGAACGATACCGGCGTTTCATAGTCCTCTCCCTTTAATATCGCGTCCTTATCCTTATACACAACATAATATATACCTGTGGGAGTAGCATTTCCCTTATATGGATTTCCCGATACAAAATCCGAAGATATGACCTGCTCACCGTTCTTATAGAACCACAAATGCTGAGCGCCGATACTCACCTCAGCGTATGTACCTGCAAAGTCATTGTCCGCGCCGTGCGCCGCCGCGGTCTGTTTGTACACAGGCTCGCGTTCCACCTCACCGCCGTCGGAAATTACATTGAACAGCTCCTCCGTTTCCTTTTTATTATCCACAAGCCAGCCGTAATTTCCGCCTGCGACAGTTACAACCTCTCCGTTTGTTGTTTTAAATTTACGCTCGCGTCCTACCGTGTTATACTCCTCTGCCAGTGTATTCACATATGCTCTTATCTGTTCCTTATCAATATTCACTGAATAATTTTCACCCACACTCAGCCAGTTATTGATTGTGCCTCTGTCAAGCACTATGCTTTTATCGCCCTTTTTATAAGTTACTTTTGCAGAAACGTACTTATTCAACAGATTAAGCACGCCTTTCATGTTATCATCATCAGCAATACCGCCATAGCAGCTTTCCTTTTCCATTGACATGCCCTTATACAGCTCCTTGATTTTCGGTTTGAGCTTATCGTACATGGAATTGACGCTGACAATATCCTTTGTGCCGTCGTCCCTTACATAGTATGCGCCATTCTCGTAATAGATTTCGTCAAAAGCGCCCTCCATATTTTCTCTTGTTTTTGCCGCAAAATCCATCTGCGTAATCCTGTTATAGAGAGCGTCCTTATTGTACTCCACCTCAATGTCAAGCGGCAGGCTGCGGTTTTTTCTGTCCGTCAGCCACGCAAACGCATTCTGCTTTGCTTTAAGCTCATCAAGATTTTCAATCGGAGCACACTTAAGATGAATTTCATCACCTGTTATTGTTTCCTGCTCGCCGTTCTTCTCGTAAAACGTAAAGCTGTAATTATCTATTTCATTCTGTATTTTTTCCTTTGCCGCTTCAACAGTCAGATTTGAGCAGTCAAAGTTGCCAATTTCAGTATTGAAAAAGAAATGGCTGCTGTAATACAGCACGCCGCACCCATAGGCTGCGGCAAGCGCCGCCGCGGCTATTCCTACAACTATCAGTACCTTTTTTCGGTTAATTTTTTCCGCATTATCTTTAAGCTTTGCCCAAAAGGACGGTTCGCTTTCCTCCTGCAGATTTTCTTCTGTATCCTCCTGCCCCGTCTGTTCTCCGTCATTCTCTGATTTTTCTACAGTATTTTCTGTGTCAGTGTTTTCCGCTGCTGTTGCTTCTCCCTCAGCCTGCGTTTGTGCAGTTTCCTCAGCCGTCATTTCTTTCTTCTCTTCATTTTCAAGAACACTGTTATTGTTCCCCATAAATACTACTTCCCCCTATTTTTACGTTCAATACGGCAGATTTTGTTATACCTCTGATAAAATCTTCCGACAAACATTCATTATATTCTTATTCCCTGACCTGACCGTCACCATATATGATATATTTTATCGAGGTCAGCGCCTCTAAGCCCATAGGACCGCGTGCGTGCATTTTCTGCGTGCTTATGCCGATTTCTGCGCCGAAACCGAATTCAAATCCGTCCGTGAAGCGCGTTGACGCGTTCACATATACCGCCGCCGCGTCAACCTCATTAAGAAATTTCTGCGAATGTTCATAATTGTTCGTCACAATCGCTTCGGAATGCTTTGTATTATACTTATTTATGTGCGTTATTGCCTCGTCAATTCCGTCAACCACTTTGACAGCCATGATGTAGTCATTGTACTCGGTGTAATAGTCGTCGTCAGTCGCATCATTAACGTCTGCAAAGATGTCCTTTGATTTTTTGTCGGCTCTTATCTCCACATTCTTTTCCTTAAGCGCCTTAAATACCATAGGGATAAATTCATCGGCAACAGTGCTGTCCACAAGCAGCGTTTCAGCGGCATTGCAAACAGACGGACGCTGTACCTTTGCGTTAAGCACGATTTTCACCGCCATATCAAGGTCGGCATCTCCGTCCACGTATACGTGACAGTTACCTGCCGCCGTTTCCACAACGGGAACGGTCGCATTTTCCACAACGGAGCGTATAAGTCCCTTGCCGCCGCGCGGAATAAGCAAATCCACATAGCCGTTCATCTTCATAAGCTGTGTTGCCGTTTCGCGGGAGGTATCCTCAATAATATTAAGCGTTCCAACAGGAATTCCTGCGCCGTATGCGGCGTCCTGCATTATCTTCATAATCGCTTTGTTTGAGTTAATAGCCTCGCTGCCGCCGCGCAGAATACACGCGTTGGAGGTTTTAAGGCAAAGTACAGCCGCGTCAACAGTCACATTCGGACGCGCCTCATAAATTATGGCGATAACGCCCATAGGCACGCGCTTCTGACCGATAAGAAGTCCGTTCGGACGTTTCCACATCTTCACCACTTCACCGATAGGGTCGGACAGAGCCTTAACCTGCCTTACGCCCTCGGCAATTCCCTCTATTCTCTCCTTTGTAAGAGTAAGACGGTCAATCATTGCCTGACGCGTTCCGTTTTTCCTTGCATTTTCTATATCAATATTGTTTGCCGCTATAATTTCATCAGCCTTTTCTGTGAGCGCCT
>JBJEIU010000026.1:0-4947 GCA_051877355.1 Hominilimicola sp. | reverse complement strand
AGCCGTTGCGAACAGCTCCTTAGCTCTTTCAGGATTTGAACGAGCAAGAGAGTTATAACGAACTTCACCCATGATGAATTCTTCATAATCCATTGTAGGAGCCTTTGAATCAAGCTGGAATGGATTCTTACCCTCTAAAGCAAGTCTCGGGTCAAATCTGAACAGGTGCCAGTAGCCAGCCTGAACAGCCTTCTTTTCCTCTGTCTGAGCGATGCTCATGCCGCCCTTAATACCATGGTTGATACATGGAGCGTAAGCGATAATCAGTGACGGACCGTGATAGCTTTCAGCCTCAATCATAGCCTTTAGAAGCTGGTTCTGGTCAGCACCCTGAGCAACCTGTGCTACATATACGTATCCATAGCTCATAGCGATTGCTGCAAGGTCCTTCTTCTTAACTTCCTTACCTGCGGCAGCAAACTGAGCGATAGCGCCTGTAGGTGTAGACTTTGATGACTGACCGCCTGTGTTTGAGTAAACCTCTGTATCGAATACAAGAACGTTTACGTCTTCACCTGAAGCAAGAACGTGGTCAACACCGCCAAAACCGATGTCGTATGCCCAACCGTCACCACCGAATATCCAGCATGACTTCTTTGAAAGATATTCCTTATCAGCAAGAACATCCTTTGCTTCCTGTGAGTTTATGTTAGCGATTGCCTTAAGCAATTCTTCTGTTGCAACCTTGTTTGCGTCAGCATCGTCCTTTGTTTCGATGAACTTGTCGATTGCTGGCTTAGCGTCAGCATTTTCTTCAGCTATCTTTTCAAGCTTAGCGATGTTTGCATTTCTCAATGTATCCTGAGCGATGAACATACCAAGACCGTATTCTGCATTATCCTCGAACAATGAGTTAGCCCATGCAGGACCGCGTCCTTCGGCATTAACTGTATACGGTGTTGATGGGGAAGAACCGCCCCAAATTGATGAACATCCTGTTGCATTTGCAATGTACATTCTGTCACCGAACAGCTGAGTAACAAGCTTAGCATAAGGTGTTTCACCACAGCCTGCACATGCGCCTGAAAATTCAAGGTAAGGCATTCTGAACTGGCTTCCCTTAACTGTTGAAGTCTTGAACTTGTCAAGAACCTCCTGCTTTTCAGCAAGTGTTACAAGATAATCATACTTAGCCTGCTCGTCAAGCTGCTCTTCAAGTGGCTTCATAACAAGGGCAGGATCTTTCTTGCCTGCGTTGTTAACAGGGCAGACATTTACACAGCTGCCGCAACCTGTACAGTCAAGAACTGTAATTGCCATTGCATAATATAAACCGTCAAGCTGCATAGCGTTTGTATACTTTATACCCTCAGGAGCGTTGTCAAGCTCTTCCTTAGTAAGAACTACAGGACGGATACAAGCGTGCGGACATACATATGAACAGTTACCGCATTGAATACATGTTTCGTTGTTCCAAACAGGAACGTCTATAGCAATACCTCTCTTTTCGAAAGCAGAAGAACCAAGAGGAACTTCACCTGTCTGATAAGCTTCAAATGTAGAAACAGGAAGCTGCGCGCCGCGGAACTGGTTGATAGGAACAAGCACATTGTTAACGTAATCAATAAGCTTGCCTTCGCCCTCGTGCTTAACTGAAAGGTCTTCCGGCTGTGCGTTTTTCCAGCTTTCAGGAACTTCTACCTTAACTACCTGCTGAGCACCGGCGTCAATAGCGTCGTGATTCATCTTAACTATAGCGTCACCCTTCTTGGAGTATGAAGCTGTAGCTGCGTCCTTCATGTACTTGATAGCATCCTCTTCAGGAAGGATACCTGAAAGCTTAAAGAAAGCTGACTGAAGAACTGTGTTAATTCTGTTGCCAAGACCGATTTCCTTACCAATCTTAACACCGTCGATTGTATAGAACTGAATATTGTTGTCAGCAATGTACTTCTTAACCTGACCCGGAAGATGCTCTTCCAATTCAGCGGCATCCCATGAGCAGTTCAACAGGAACACGCCGCCCGGCTTAATGTCAGATACCATATCGTACTGTCTGATGTATGATGCCTTGTGACAAGCAACAAAGTCAGCCTTGTTGATAAGGTATGTAGAAGTAATTTTCGGATGACCAAAACGAAGATGTGAACATGTAAGACCGCCTGACTTCTTTGAGTCATAGTCGAAGTATGCCTGTACGTTCATATCTGTGTGGTCGCCGATAATCTTAACTGAGTTCTTGTTAGCGCCAACTGTACCGTCTGCGCCAAGACCCCAGAACTTACAGCTTGTGATACCCTCCGGAGTTGTGTCAGGATTTTCATCAAGAGGAAGTGAAAGATTTGTAACATCATCGTTGATACCGATTGTAAATCTCTTCTTTTCTGTGTTCTTATATACAGCGATAATCTGTGCAGGAGTAGTATCCTTTGAACCAAGACCGTAACGGCCTGAATATACAGGAACATCTGCAAACTGCGTATCACGAAGTGCTGCAACAACATCAAGATAAAGAGGCTCGCCGATTGAACCCGGCTCCTTTGTTCTGTCAAGAACGCTTATCTTCTTAACAGTTGAAGGAATCGCTTCTACGAAGTTCTTGATTGAGAACGGTCTGTAAAGTCTTACCTTAACAAGACCAACCTTACGGCCGTTTTTGTTTAAGTAATCAATTGTTTCTGAAATTGTATCGCATACACTGCCCATAGCAACGATGATTTCATCAGCGTCAGGAGCACCGTAGTAGTTGAACAGCTTATAGTCGCTGCCAATCTTTTCGTTAACCTTGTCCATGTATTCCTGAACAACTGCAGGGATAGCGTCATAAGCCTTGTTTGAAGCTTCCTTTGCCTGGAAGAATACGTCAGGGTTCTGAGCTGTACCTCTCTGTGCAGGATGTTCAGGATTAAGTGACTTATGTCTGAAATCGCTAAGTGCATCCCAGTCAAGCATATCTGCAAGGTCAGCGTAATCCCAGCAAGCAACCTTTTGATACTCGTGAGATGTTCTGAAACCGTCAAAGAAATGAATGAAAGGAACTCTGCCCTTTATTGTTGAAAGGTGAGCAACTGCGCCAAGGTCCATTGCCTCCTGCGGATTTGTTGAAGCAAGCATAGCAAAGCCTGTCTGACGACATGCCATAACGTCCTGGTGGTCGCCGAAAATTGAAAGTGCATGTGAAGCCAAAGCTCTTGCTGATACGTTGAATACGCATGGAAGCTGTTCGCCTGCAATCTTATACATGTTAGGAATCATAAGCAAAAGACCCTGAGAAGCTGTATAAGTTGTTGTAAGAGCGCCTGCTGTAAGTGAACCGTGAACGGCACCTGCGGCACCTGCTTCAGACTGCATTTCTACAACCTTTACAGTGCGTCCGAAAATGTTTTTTTGTCCGGCAGCAGACCATTTGTCTGTAACTTCTGCCATTGTGGATGATGGTGTGATAGGATAGATAGCAGCGACATCTGTAAACGCATATGATGCATAAGCAGCGGCGTTGTTACCATCCATGGTTTTCATTTTTCTTGCCATCGGAAATATTCCTCCTCTTGTTTTTTGTCTTTAAGAAGGGTTTAAAACGAGTTTAAGCTCTCCTTGGTATATTTGTTATATACATAACAATATAATATCACTTTTGTACGATAAAATCAAGAAGTAAGCAAAAAAATATGCACGATTTTTTATAAAATGTTTTAAATAATTTGCACAAACACACTGTTGAAAAAACGTTGTTTTACATTAACTAAGTTCAACGCTGCATTTTGTGTCTTCGCATTTCATAGCAGAGTTCCTTTTCACGCTCTTTAAAACGCGTATAGAGCGCATAGCATCTGTTTGACATATGCGTAAGAGAAGGACTGGCAATATTGCCGCCTTTTTTTATGGTTTTATCCATAATATAATCAAATCTTTTCTTATAACATTCCGCGTATACCCCTAAAAGAAACAAATATATTGATTTAAAAAGTAATTTCATACTGTACCTCCCACATGATTTATAGTCTATATTATCCTCAAAATACAATTTGTTAGCCATGTAAATTTTGTTTTTGAGAACAAATTTTGGCGTAGCTATGCGGAAAATGTAAATGTAATATTGTTGTAACAAATAGATAATAAGGCTGTAATTGCAAAAACAGATATTGGGTGCTATAATAGAAAACAGTCTAAAATACCACAATATATTGTGGTCAGCATAAACTTAGAAATTGGCAGAGGGGTGTATAAATTATGAAAGTAGTAAAAAAAGATAATACAAAAGAGCCGTTTAACGTACAGAAAGTAGTTGTTGCAGTTAATAAATCGGCATTTCGCGCACTTGTAAAATTTACGGATGAGGAAATTGATTTCATATGCAAATTTGTCGAGGACGAGGCGAGAAAAATGGGCAAGGAGGAAATTCAGATTTCCGAAATGCACAATATAGTAGAGGGAGCGCTTGAGAGGGTAAACCCAAAGGTTGCGAAAAGCTACCGCGATTACAGAAATTACAAGCAGGACTTTGTCCAGATGCTTGATGAGGTTTACAAAAAAAGTCAATCCATCATGTATATCGGCGATAAAGAAAATTCAAATACTGACAGCGCGCTTGTTTCCACAAAGAGAAGTCTTATTTTTAATCAGCTTAACAAGGAACTTTATAAGAAGTTTTTCCTTACAACCGAGGAATTGCAGGCATGCCGCGACGGATATATTTATATACACGATATGTCTGCACGTCGTGATACAATGAACTGCTGTCTTTTTGACGTGGAAAGCGTTCTAAAGGGCGGCTTTGAAATGGGCAATCTGTGGTATAATGAGCCGAAAACGCTTGACGTTGCATTTGACGTTATAGGCGATATTGTGCTGTCGGCAGCAAGCCAGCAGTACGGTGGTTTTACCGTTCCGTCAGCCGACCTTATCCTTGAGCCGTATGCGGAGAAGTCATATGATTTATACATAGAAAAATATATAAAGCTTGGTCTTGGTGAGGAAAAAGCAAGGGAAATTGCTATGGCTGATATT
>JBJEIU010000025.1:0-4964 GCA_051877355.1 Hominilimicola sp. | reverse complement strand
TTGCAGCGGTTGCGAGTGCGTGTGCGAAAATGTGTACACATCAAAAGGTTGTGCTGCATGTGATAATCATGACATAATATTGCTACAATTCCGTACTAATTTTGCCCTTGAAGATGCCGCGCTGTTGCGTTATAATACGAATGAAGACAGGGGAAGGAAACCCTTAAAGACGGAAGGATAACGAGAATGTACAAAGACTATCGCTATATCAACGCAGGAACAAACGAGTTTTACAGATGGGGACGCAAGGCACAGGAAAAGGTCAGCGCACACATGACACCCAACGAGAACGGTTACTACTCGATTCCGGCAGACGGTTTGAAGTGCTGGACTTTCGGAACGAGCAAGGGCAAGTACGGCGAGTTCGCGAAGTACCGCGATACGTTCTTCTCCGTTAATAGCTGCGGCAATCTTTGGGCTAAGGCCGGCACGGAAAAGGGCGAGAAATTCGTAAAGATGCTTCAGAGCTTACTTGCTGAAATGGAAATGAAAGCGCATGAATGCGGCAAGGATGCTGAGGAAACCGAAGAAACCGAAGAAACTTGCTAAGTCGAAACGCCCGGGAAGGGCGTCTACGGGGAACGGCCTACCCGTACCGAAGAGACAGGCCACAAGAAAAGGGAAAGGAGATCCCGAACACCAGAAAGGAAACCCAAATGACGGTTGAAGAAAGTATGAATCGCGATGAATACGAAAGAAAGCTCGCAATCTTAATGAACGTGGGCGAGAACAAGAGAGAAGCGAAGCGAGAGCTTGAACGGGGAACCTACGTTATGGAGCTTCAGAGCTTCATCGAAGTCTATCGAGAGATTCCCGAAGAGATGAAAGCAAGCGACGTGATAGACGATGACGATTACGCGAAGGAACTGGAATATACCGCGCGGGTTATCTCCGCTATTACTGAAACGGCGGAACATATCAATAACTTTAGCAATGGATGCTTTGAAGTCGCAGACGAATTCAACGTTGTTGTCAATTTCGACGGCAAACAATATGTTATCCATTGGGCGCTTTGAGTATTGAACAGCAACCCGCCGTAGAAAGGATATAAAATGGTGGTTAATAAAGTGAGAGACTTTGCTTGGGCTTTGTCTTTGGCGCGTCAGGTTGGTGGTTGGGTGGAAGAAAGATACATTGACGATGAAACATGGTTTTTTGTTTGCGTCCGTGGCATATAAATAAAATATCCCGCCCCGGAGGGTACGAGGGTAGAAAGGAAACAAAAATGAAAGAAGTCAAATACTACATCTGTAACGAGCCGATGGGCACCACTGCCGTAGATGATGAGAACCGTATTTTTGTTAGTTTCAATAACGCTAAGAAAGAAATCTGTTATAACGCGCAGACCTTCTGCGATGGTAAGCTCAGCGGCGGATGGGTAGATTACATGGAAAAAGGAGTTGTTTCAGACATCGAGGAAAGGCTCGGCAGCCTGCATAACCCTATCAGATTCATGTATGCAGATCTCGTTTATTATAATTCGGGTAAGCACGATCCAAATGGAGAGCTTTGGAGCAGGATTGTTGAATACGTTAAAGCTCATGAGAGCGAAGTTTTCACTAAGACTGGCGATTTTAGGAAAGGCATCTACAATAGCGAAGTCAGCGACTTTATAAACTCCCTCGCTTCCGATGTTGTAGCTCCAGACGACACTCCTACAATTGAGGATCTTAATTATCAGGCGATGCTGGCCGATATGTTCCTTGAAGAAGCAGAGGGATAAGGGTAGAAAGGAAACAATAATGAACAGAAAAAAGGCTGAAAGGCTTGTAACGATCGACATTTTAAAGCTACCTCCGGAAAAGCTACAAGCACATAAGATACAGCTGCTTGACGCCTGGAGATATGCAAAAGGTGACTACGGAGCAGATAACGACTTCTTTGTTATAGTCCCCGAATTACGATCATGCGTTCCGGCAAGCCTCTGGCTTTTGAAAAACATTGAAAGCAGGCTTGACGAATTGGAAAAAATCACTCAAGAATAAAGAAAGACAAGAAAGGAAAACACAGATGAACAAAGACGCTATTTATCAGCGAGTTTTTGACGCCTTGCTCGCTCTTGACGAGAACGACAACGAACACACAAAGCAGGAGCTGCAGCTTTTACGCAGCGAATTAGAAAAGGACTTGCAGCGAGACACCGCACGAGCGAACGGAAACGGTGCAAGGCAGAAAGCCGCTATGCGGATTTTGAAATCAAATATAAAGCGAAGAGGGGAAGAGCATCCATTAAGCTACGCATACACAACCAACGACGGCAAGCAAGTCGTATGCGACGGCATCCGCCTTGCGGTCTTCGACTCGCCTTTACCCTTGCCTGATTTGCCCGAAGGCATGGAATATATGACAAGTTACAACAAATTCATTCCCAAAATCATGCCCTCCGGCTCGCTGCCGTTGCCTAACCTTGCAACACTTAAAGCATATATAAAGCACGAAAAGGCGCGCCAAAAGAACGCAAAAGTTAAAAACATTAAGGTTGTATATAGCTTCGGGGCAGGCTCGCCCTCCGTAAATGCGGAGGATCTTGCCGACATGATGGAGGTATTCCCCGACGTTCGAGAGCTGCGCTATAACGGCACGAGACTAAGCCCCTTGAATTTCTATTCAGACTTCGGCTTCGGTCTGCTCATGCCATTGCGCAACTTCACCGAGGAAGACGACAAAGCACAGAACGAACGCCAAAAGGTTTTCACCAACAAGAGCATTTAAGAAGGTGCAACATGCAAAAGTCTCCGTCCATTCTCTATTACAACATGGAACAGCAGCCACACTTATTGATAGCAGGCTGCACGGGTTCGGGCAAGTCCGTTCTGCTGAATGGGCTTGTCTGCGACTTAATCAAAAAGCCGCCAACATTGGTACAGTTAATTTTGATTGACCCGAAACGCGTTGAGCTGTCCTGCTATGCAAAAACGCCGCACTGTCTTGCCTATGCTTGCGACCCCGACGCAATGACAAACACGCTTGAATATGCCGTTGAGCTAATGATGAACCGCTACGACCAAATGCAACGCACACAGCGGCGGCGGTTCTGCGGCTCCGATGTATACGTTATCGTTGACGAATTCGCCGACTTGATAACCACGGACAAGAAACGCACACTACCGCTCCTGATGCGGCTTGCACAGCTCGGACGCGCCGCAAAGGTGCATCTATTTATAGCTACTCAACGCCCAACACGGGACATCGTGAGCGGTCAAATAAAGGTCAATATGGATAGCCGCGTTGCGCTGCGTTGCCCAAGCGCAATAGATAGCCGGAACATCATCAACGTGAAAGGAGCTGAAACCCTGCCGAAATACGGCAAAGGCTACTACTTGACGCCCGACACGATAGCACCCCTGCTAATTGATATTCCGAATTGTACCGACGACGACATAGACACGGCTGTTGCTGCCGCTATGGAATTTGCACCGCCGAAACCACAACCGACAAAGGCAGTTAAAGCCAAACGCCCATTGCGCCCCGTCAAAGGCAAAACACGAGCACTTATATATATCCTTTCTGCGCTTCCGCTAATCGCTCTGAGCAGCAAGTTAGGCTCGGAGACAATGCCCGTATTCGTCATTGCCACCGTCTGCATCGTCATTGCGGAGGCAATTCTATTTTCCGTGATTAACGGACTCTCCAGATAAACACAAGCCTCACAATGCAAACCAAACAACAAAAGCCCCTGCCGAAAAAACCAGAAAAAAACAGCAGGGGCTTAACAAATGGAGTGGGAAAAAAGGAGTAAAACCCACTCCCGACAAAGGCAACGCTCACAAGTCAGAGGTATAACATAAAAGGAGAAAACACGACACACATTAAAGGAAACAGCCTGCTTGCATTGCCGAAAATCGCAAAGTCAAAATCCGACATATTTAATTGTCAAAGCGTTAGGGAATTAGTATATCAACAACCCTTCCTAACGTGTCACGCGACAACACAGTACAAAAATATGTACATCTGCGTGATGGGTTTAATATTTCTAAACAAAAGTTTAGTATTGGTAAATTATTGCGCTGTTGCATCAACAGTTTGTTCGTCTTTCTGCTTGTTTGTGTTGTTTGTGTCGTTTGCGTCAACAATTTCAAATTCGCCCACGTCAACAACGCTCGCTCTGTATCGAGCTGCAATGCTTTCTGTGCTTTCCGCATCTCCGAGAGCCTTGTTCGTTATAATGATTGCAGGTTCGTCGGCATTGCGATAGCCGTAATTGTTTCGCATATGAAAGAACATTGCCACGGGATTAGTCGAGCCTTCAAGCAACATGTTTTCGGCTGCGCCTTGCAATACTGAAATTGCCCTCAAAAACACCGCTTGCACTTCTGCGTTGCCTTTAGGGAGGTTCCCTGCCGCCGCTTGCGACCGAAGCCGCCAAAGATACTGCGCCGTTGTTCCGCAAGCAATCGCAAGTCCCGGAATATGCGGCTTGATATTGTCCTCGTCGCATATCTCGAAGTACTCTTTAACACGGTACTCAACATGTTTGGGGTTCGTGAGGTCAATCGGCGGTAACTCTGCAAGCTTCATGTTGTGCCTGATAATGTTCCGAGTGTCTTTCGCTTGCAAGTCCTCGTTTGCATCGGCTTTCAACGAGCGTGTCAACGTGTCATTTAAAGCTTTCTGCTGATTCTTTCTACGCTCGACTGACTTTGGGTCTAACACAATCTTCTGCACGGGGTCATCCTTGCGCGGTCGCCCCCGTTTTCTCTTTTCGGGCAAAAGCTCGGGCGGCAACTGCTGTTTCGTCTTATTCGTATTGCCTTTTCCGTTGTCAGCACTGGTTACATTATCCGTCTGCGTCATTCAATCGCCCCTCGCTTTCTGCCGTTTATAGTTTATGTAGCTATTATACAGCGGCACTTAGATTTTGTCAAGTATTATTTCTGCGTCTTTTATGAGAATTTATGAAACTTTACAAACACACATCATGCATTAGCCCTGCTCGAAAATCGTTTATTTTTATTTCTGTAATA
>JBJEIU010000024.1:0-22510 GCA_051877355.1 Hominilimicola sp. | reverse complement strand
GAATTTGAAGCTGTGTTGAATTGTCGTTATACTTTGCATCAAAATCGTAAAACTCAACGGTAGGCATAATCTCGCCCACAGTTGCCGCTTTCGGGTCTTCATTACCTAAAACAGCACATTCAACCTCATGTCCGTCTATATTTTCCTCAACAAGTATTTTTCTGTCGAACTGTGCCGCGTTTTCTATTGCGCTCTTAAGCTCAGCCCTGTCATGTGCCTTGCCTACACCCACAGATGAGCCTGTTCTCGCAGGCTTTACAAAGCACGGATAGCCAAGCTTTTTCTCAATTTCGTCCATTTTCTTTTCATAGTCGTCTGTCCTGTTCACAACTACCCAGTCCGCCTGCGGTATTTCTGCATTTTCAAACACAATCTTTGAAAAGGTCTTATCCATGCCGTTGGCAGACGCCAACACGCCCATACCCACGTACGGAATATTGGAAAGCTCAAACAAACCCTGAATCGTGCCGTCCTCGCCAAATTCGCCGTGGAGTACAGGGAATATGACGTCAGGATGTATTTTGCTTACCTTATCACCATCCAACACAAGTATTGCCTTATCCTCCGCGTCAGGTGAAATAATTGCTTTCTTCTTGTTTGCGGTATCCTGTTCCCATTCTCCGCCCTCGATATTTTTATAGTCGCCTGTGTACAAATACCACGCGCCGTTCTTTGTAATTCCAATAACAGAAATATTATATTTATTCTTATCAAGGTTATTCAAAACCGATGTTACAGACTTTCTTGAAATGTCATGCTCCGGCGACTGACCGCCGAATACAACGCACAATTCTAACATTATGTAATCACTCCCAATATAATTATATATTAATAATACCTTTTTCGACGTAAAAATGCAAGTGTTAGCTTACATTTTTTATCAAAAGTTTATATTTTTCTCAGCCTTTCAAGCACATTTCGGAAATGTTCGGGGATTTCGCTTGAAAATTCCATCATCTCTCCCGTTGTCGGGTGGACAAAGCCTATCGTTTTTGCGTGGAGAAGCTGTCCTGATAAATTAAACTTTTCCTTTTTAATTCCGTACAGCGGGTCGCCTACAATGCTGTGACCTATGGACGCCATATGCACTCTTATCTGGTGCGTTCTGCCCGTTTCAAGTATACACTCCACAAGGGTATACTGACCATAGCGTTCAAGTACGTTAAAGTACGTTACCGCTTCACGTCCGCCCTGCACAACTGCCATTTTCTTTCTGTCGGCGGGATTTCTTCCTATGGGCTTATTTATCGTGCCGCCCTCCTCCTTTATGTTTCCGTTTACAAGAGCAACATACTTTCGCATTGCCTTGTGTTCCTTTAGTTGCTCGGATAATTTCAGATGCGCCTCGTTATTCTTTGCCACAATAAGCAGTCCCGATGTGTCCTTGTCAATGCGGTGTACTATTCCCGGACGTATTACGCCGTTTATAGCGGACAGCTCGCCGCCGCAGTGGTATACAAGACCGTTCACAAGCGTTCCGCGCTCATTGCCCGGCGCAGGGTGTACGCACAGTCCCTGTGGTTTGTTCACGACTATCACGTCGCTGTCCTCATAGACTATGTCAAGCGGTATGTCCTCGGGTTCTATGGAAAGCTCCTCGGGTTCGGGAACGTCTATCGTTATTTCCTCGCCGCCCGTTATTTTATATTTCTTGGCAAGCGGCTTGCCGCCGAGCATAACAAGTCCGTCCTCGCAAAGTTTCGCCGCGTAGCTGCGGGAAATGTCGCTGTTATCAGCTATGAATTTGTCAAGGCGTTCGCCAGAATTTTCATCAGTTGCATTCAGTGTTATTTTTTGCATTTTTATCTTCCTTATCAAACAGGATAACGTACAGCACAAGCAGTGCCGCGCCGACGGTAATGCCTATATCCGCAATATTGAACACAGGGAATGTTATAAATTTGGTCTGTATATAATCCACCACAAACCCCCGGAAAATTCTGTCAACCGCGTTGCCGAACGCACCCGCAAACATCATTGTAAGAGCAGTGCATAAAAGCGGATGCGTTGGTTTTTTCTTAATCCAGTACACCGCAACGCCTACGCAGAACATTATAGAAATCAGGCTCAGAAGCGACAGCTTACCGGACAGGATTGAAAATGCCGCGCCCTCATTCTGTACATATGTTATATCAAATAAATTAAGCACTGAAAATAGTGTATCGCCAACGTTCATTCCTGTAGCGACAAAATATTTTACCAACTGGTCAGCTATTATTATAAGTATTGAAATAATCAGCCAAATCATATTTTTCTCCTATTCGCTTATGTAATCAAAGGCGGCAAAAATCTCATCCTTTGTTACGTCCGTTGTCTGCATTACCTCGCCTATTTTTGTTGGCAATACAAATTTCAGCTTGCCGGCTATCTTCTTTTTGTCCTTCTGCATGAAAGAAAATACCGTTTCCTTTTCGGGCAGCTTTACGCGTGTTTTAAAGCCATACAGATCAAGTATATTCTCTATGCGATTTAAAGTTTCCGCGTCTATCATTTTGCGCTTATGCGCAATATAGCCTGCGCCAATCATGCCGATACCCACACACTCGCCGTGTGTCATCTTGAAATCATAAGCCGACTCAACAGCATGACCTATTGTGTGTCCGAAATTAAGTATGGTGCGCAGTCCCATTTCCTTTTCGTCCTGCTCCACAACGTCCGCCTTTATTGAACAGTTTATCTTGTCCATTTTTATAAGCGTTTCACTGTCAAGCGTTTTTATCTTTTCGCTGTTTTCCTCCACATAGTCGAAAAATGAGCCGTCACGTATTATTCCGTGCTTTATGACCTCACCCATGCCCGAAACAAACTGTTCGGGAGGAAGTGTTTTTAATGTCCCCACATTAATGTATACAAGCTTTGGCTGATGGAACGCGCCAAGTATATTTTTGCTTTCCATAAAGTCAATGCCTGTCTTACCGCCCACAGAGCTGTCCGACTGCGAAAGAAGCGTTGTCGGCACTTGCACAAAATCAATTCCGCGCAGAAATATAGCCGCCGCAAAGCCTGCCATATCGCCCACAACTCCACCGCCAAGCGCGACAATCATGCTTTTTCTGTCCATTTCATGCTCAATACACGCTCTGCAAATGCCCAGTATTGAGTCCATATTCTTGTTTTCCTCACCTGCCGTAAATGCGTAAACCGCGCTGTCGTAGCCGTTTTCCCTAAGCAGATTGTTTACCTCGTCCGCGTACAGCTTTTCAACATTGCTGTCCGTTACGACAAGCAGCTTTTTCGGCGCGTTTATGTCCGACAATGCCTTTGGCAATGCGGCAAAGCTGTCTGAAAAAAGTATATCATATGAATTTTTACCTAAATCTACAAATAATTTTTCCATTACTTTTCTTCCTTTTTAGTGTCCCTGTTTTAGTGTCCCCATTACAACTGTAATGACGGAACTGCGTTAAGCGTCATATCCGCAAAATTCTTTTCAAGATAGCCGTAATAGCCCGCGCAGGCTATCATTACCGCATTATCCGTACACAATACAGGCTCGGGATAGACTACCCTTATTCCCTCTTTGCCCGCTTCGCGTGTCATTTTTTCGCGCAGCGCGCTGTTTGACGCTACGCCGCCTGCAAGAGCGATTATTTTGCTGTTCTTTATTTTTGCCGCCTCTATCGTATGCTCACACAAAACGTCTGTAACAGCGTCCTGAAAGCTTGCGGCAATATCAGCCTTGTTGTATTCCTCGCCGTTTTGTTCTTTCTTGTGCAGATAATTTATAACCGCCGTTTTTACTCCGCTGAATGAAAAATCAAGCGAATTTTTATCCATTCTTACGCGTGGGAATTTTACCGCTTCGGGATTTCCCTCCTTTGCAAGCTTATCTATAAGCGGGCCCCCGGGATAACCCAGTCCCAGCACGCGCGCGATTTTATCAAAAGCTTCGCCTGCCGCGTCGTCACGGGTTCTGCCCATTATTTCAAGCTGTGTATAGTCCTCCACGCTCACTATATGGCTGTGTCCCCCAGACGCAACAAGACACACAAACGGAGGCTCTAAATCTTTATGCGCCACAAAGTTCGCCATTATGTGTCCCTTGATATGGTGTACCGGTACAAGCGGCTTATTAAGCGCGAACGCAAGCGCCTTTGCCGTGGATACACCCACAAGTAGCGCGCCAACAAGCCCCGGTCCGTATGTAACTGCTATCGCATCAATATCGTCAAATGTGACATTCGCCTGCTCAAGCGCTTCATCTATTACCGCATCTATTGTTTCAATATGCCGTCTCGACGCAACCTCCGGCACAACGCCGCCGAATTTCTTATGCAGCGCAATCTGTGTATTTATTACGTTTGACAAAACCTCTCGTCCGTCTCTTACAACTGCGGCGGCCGTTTCGTCACATGAGCTTTCTATTCCAAGTATCAGCACTTTATCACTCCTCATTATACGCGAAGTTCTTTGTCATAATCCACGCGTCCTCGCCGTTATCACTGTAGTATCGTTTTCTCTCTCCTATTATATCAAAACCGTACTTTTTATACAAGCCCTGCGCGCTTATATTGCTCTTACGTACCTCAAGGGTAAGTAATTCAAGATTTAATTTTGCGGCTGTTTTAATCATTTCGCTTATAAGCAGACTGCCTACACCCTGCCGTCTGTATTCGGGAAGCACCGCCACATTGGTTATGCCGCCCTCGCCCGATACATTCCAGAATCCGGCATAGCCGATACATCTGCCGTCAGATTTCGCGACAAAATATACCGCAAGCTTATTTTTCATTTCATCACTAAAGGACTTTTCCGACCAGGGAACGGCAAAGCACTTTTTTTCAAGCTCCGCCACCTCCGGTACGTCCTGCTCCGTCATTCGTACAATCTCTGTCATATCAGTCTTTATTCTGCATATCTGCTATCTTTTCAGCCACGTCCACAAGCGCGTCATATATCTCCCGCGCGCACTCCTCGTATTCCTCCAAATCGCCGCCGTATGGGTCCTGCACATCGCCCTGAAAGCCTGCGTATTCCATCAGCGTATACACCTTGCCCTTAGCCATCGGCTCTAAAATCTGCTTATGCGCCTGTGTCATTGTCAATATAACATCACACTGCTTTATTAAGTCCTCCGTTACAGGCTGCGTCCTATGGTTTGTAAGGTCTATGCCGTACTTTGCAAGAGCCTTTATAGCGTTTTCGCTTGCGCCCATGCCGTCCTCGGCGAATATGCCAGCCGATTCTATAAATACATCAAGGTCATTTTCAACCGCGATTTTGTCCATTATTGCCGCCGCCATTGCGCTGCGGCAGGTATTTCCTGTGCATACAAATAATATATTCATAGCTTTTATCTCCTTTTAAACGTGTATAACCCTTTGTGCCGCCGCCTTATAAAGACGGTTTTTCACCGCAAGTCCGTAGCCGTCCTTTTCGCTAAACTCCGCAAAAACAACCTCAACGCCCAGCTCGTCAAATTCACGCAGGGCGGAAAACAGATTTTTTGCGTATTCCTTATTTGTGCTTCCCGCGGAAAGGATTACGGCGTTGTCATAATCCGCGCCGTACATTGTAAGCACTCCCGCGATTTTGCCGTTAGTTTTACTTAGCAGCTCCTTAATCTTTTTCTGTACCTTAATTCTTTCGCCCTCGACCACAGTTACCTCGGCGTTGGGCGCGTAATGCTTGTATTTCATTCCGGGACATTTGGGTATTTCATCAGGCGCGATTGACTGCAATATATTTTTGTCAATCTCAACGTCAATGCCATGCGCCTTTAAATCATCATAGGTCACACCGCCCGGACGGAGTATAACAGGTCTTTCGCCTGTGAAATCCACTATTGTGGACTCAACGCCCACATTGCAGTCGCCGCCGTCAATTATGGCGTCTATTCTGCCCGTCATATCCTTTATGACATGCTTTGCCTTTGTGGGACTCGGCTTACCCGATAAATTGGCGCTCGGCGCGGCTATCGGAACACCTGCCGCCGCTATAAGTCTTTGCGCCGTTTCATGCGCCGGAAAGCGTATTGCAACCGTGTCAAGTCCCGCCGTTACGTCATCAGGAACGACCGATTTCTTTTTAAGAATAATTGTCACAGGTCCCGGCATGAATTTATCTATTACTATCTGAGCCGCTTCGGGAATTTCCACCACAATATCTTTTATCTGCGCCTTATCGCACACGTGTACAATAAGCGGATTATCCGACGGTCTGCCCTTTGCGGCGTAAATCTTTTTTGCCGCGTCAGCGTCGAATGCCGACGCGCCCAGACCGTACACCGTTTCCGTCGGGAACGCCACAAGTCCGCCGTTTCTTATAATTTTTCCCGCTTCATTTATTTCATTTTCTTCTGTACCGAACAATTTTGTATCCATTTTAATCTTGGTATTCCTCCAGCATTTTATGCTTTAATTTCCACAAGTTCTCCGACAGGTCAACGTAATAGGTATGCGGATTTTCAAACCGCTTTACCTCGTCCCACAATCCGTCAACCTCCATTTTACAGTATTCCCTCAATACGTCAAGGTCTGGACTGTCATACACGCACTCGCCCTTTACGAACACAGGCTTTAACATCTCACGCGAATAAAAGTCCGTTATGGTCTTTCTTTTCCACGTATGCTCTGGGTCAAATATGGTGTACGGCTTTGTGTCATCTATACTTTCGCCGTGCATCGTTATAACGTCCGCTATTGCGCTTGAATCCTTTTTGGAATACAAACGGTGTACCTGTTTAAAACCGGGCGTGGTAATCTTCGCCACATTCTCGCTTATTTTTATTTTAGGCGTAATATTGCCGTCATTGTCCTCTGTCGCAACAAGCTTATACACGCCGCCGAAAACAGGCTCAGACTTTGATGTTATAAGCCTTTCGCCGACACCGAATGAGTCAATCTTTGCACCCTGCAAAAGCATATCGCGGATTATATATTCGTCAAGCGAATTTGATGCGACTATCTTGCAGTCGGGATAACCTGCATTATCAAGCATTTCACGGCACTTTTTTGAAAGATACGTTATATCTCCAGAATCAATCCTAACGCCCACAGGTCTTGCGCCTATCGGCTTTAGCACCTCGTCAAAAACCTTTATTGCGTTGGGTATGCCCGATTTCAGCACATTGTAGGTATCCACAAGCAGCGTACAGCCGTGTGGATAATTTTTTGCATACGCCTTGAATGCCTCATACTCGCTGTCAAAAAGCTGTACCCAGCTATGTGCCATTGTGCCGAGGGCAGGTACGCCATAAATTTCGTCCGAAATTGCACAGGCTGTGCCGTTTACGCCACCTATATAGGCGGCTCTCGCGCCTACCACCGCGCCGCTGTAGCCCTGTGCGCGTCTTGAACCAAACTCCATAACAGCTCTGCCGTCTGCGGCGCGCACAATTCTGTTTGCCTTGGTTGCGATAAGGCTCTGATGGTTTATCGTCAGAAGCAGCATTGTTTCCAGAAACTGCGCCTGAATTACAGGGCCGCGCACCGTCACAACCGGCTCGCCCGGAAATATGGGCGTGCCCTCGGGAATTGCCCACACATCGCACTCGAATTTAAAGTTCTTCAGATAGTCAAGAAATTCCTCTTTAAATATCCCTTTGCTGCGAAGAAAATCAATATCCTCATCGGTAAATTGTATTTCCTTTATATATTCAATCATCTGTTCAACGCCTGCCATTATGGCAAAGCCTCCGTTATCGGGAACTTTTCTGAAAAACATATCAAAATATGCCGTTTTGTCCTTGTACCCCTCGGCAAAGAAGCCGTTCATCATGGTAAATTCATAAAAATCCGTAAGCATTGTCAGATTTATTTCACTTCTCATGTCTGTTCCTTTCTGAAATCTACTGTTCTATGTTTTGTTCGAATTAAGAAAATCGTTCAGATTGCTGCTTTGTAGGCAAAAAGCAGTACACATTTACTATCCTTACCGAAAAGTGGTGAGCCGGGCGATTTTATTTTATCCGAACCGCCGCCCGTACTCCATATATATTATCAACATTTGTATGCAGAATAAACCCATCATTCTTCATATAACGCTGCATTTTGTCATTATAGCCGTAGGGACATAAAATCCAGTATGAGCCGTTCACGTCAATATCCTTCATCATATCAAGAGTGGGTATATATACCATGTCGTCTACATAATACTTATATGCCGTTTCGCTCAAATCCGCAACTTCATTACGCGTTGCGCTCCAGAAATGGGTGTGATTGCCGCTCTGGGCAAGTCCGCGGTCATTATAGGTCAGCATAACCTCATTATGCTGCGGCACAATCCTTGCAAGCTCATCCATTGTGAATTCTGTTATAAACTCGCTGTTGAGCCACTCGCGCAAATCGCTTGTTTCCCACATGTTGTTTTCATCATCAAATATACGTTCTGTAACGCAGGATTTTGTCACAAGCGCCTTGCTTCCGTCCTCGTATTCCTGCATAACCTCCCATTTTATCGGCTTGCCGTTATACCTGCCGAACTCCACAGTTTCCTTGGGCGGTTCAATCTGCAATGCGACCATTACAATTGCCAGAGCTGAAAGAGATATAATTCTGTTTTTTGTGTGCATATTCACTATACCGATTATTATCGCCGCAAAAAGCACGTCCATAAAGTTCGTGAACAGGAACATATGCTTCATAATATCGGCTTCGCCGTTGCCGATAATCGGCAGACACATATTCACCCACAGACCGACTATAAGCACGTACATCGCCATAATCAGATACAGCCGTTTTTCGTCCGTCTGCTTCTTGCTGCGTACAAGATAAATATGCACAAGCACCACATAAACCGTCATTATCAGCGCCATCAGAAACACTATAATCGGATTATACAAAAACCTTGACGCCACACGCAGATTGCTCCATATGCTGTAGCGGTTGGAATAATCCATAAGCACTGTTTCGGAATTGCCTGAATTGAGCGGTCGCAGACTAGATGAATTTTCTATAGAAAATGCTATTTTATGAACAAATCTTACGGGGTGTCTTAAATAAAAGAATACAACGTCAATTTTTGACACCTTATCATAAAAATCATGCTCAAATTCGGTTGTTGTTATGTCAATTGGGTATTCGCCCTCATCCATATATGCATGAGTATTGACAAGAGGAAGATATTTCGTGTCAATGCCAAGCTGCTGTAAATCCTTTTCGGGTGTTTCGCTTTCCTTTACCGCCCCAAAAAATACCGACTGATACGTTGTGTCATTGTGCATCCATGCAGGTATGCTCAGATACAGATTAGCGATACATGCCGCCGCAAGCACCACCGACACGGCTATACCTATTCTATAGCGTCTGTCAGAGCGCAGAAACACAAAGGACAGCGCCAAAAACGACACTATTACCGAATACGGCACATTTGCAAGCTTTGAGCCTGCAAAGAAATAGAGCGACACAAAGAAACACGCTATCTTCGGAATAGTCGGACGCTTGTATATGAGCAGTCCAAGCGCGATAAGCATCATAAGCGCCACATATTGCAGCGGTTCGCCGTAAAGCGAGTTGAAATACAGCAGATACCCTGCATCGCAGAACATTACTATAAATATCACAAAAACCGCTATTTGCAGTTTTCTTGCCTCGTCCGCGAAAAACGTGAATATTCCCCATGCCGCCATAGACAGCATGAGTATGTAAATAAAGGCAAGATACCATATGTCATAGTGCGTTTCGTCCCTTACAAGTATTGAATTCACAACAAAATTCATAACCTTGGATGCCTTTATTATGATAAAATGCGGCGAAGAATATATTTCCTCCTCATTGTTGCTTTCGCACAGGTATGATACCTTTTCCCAAAAGGTATCACCCTCCACCTTCATTTTATAATCCTGCTTGAAAAGATAATAATAATTGTCCTCATTTTCGTATTCCATGTTATTCACAAGCAGAACACGCCTGAAGTCGCCATTATCGGAAAGACCTATATTATTTCCAAGGTATAACACCGAAAGCGAAAGCACAAACACAATAATTGCGCCCACAAGAGGAAATATTCTTTTGTTCTCCTTTAATGAAATCATATTTATCTCCTATATACAGATTTTCAGCCGTTACAGGCGGATATATAAAGCGCGCAGAATAGTTCTTTACATAAACAAAATTACAAACTGCGCGGGTGAATTCCCTATGTTATAACAAAACAGGCGGAAAAACCCCGTTTCCGCCCGACAAATTCTATTTAAAATGAATGGTTATTCTTTCTGCTGTAGCCGCCGGAACGTTTTGAATCGTTATTTCGCTTCAGCGTCTGCATTTTCTCGTCACTGTCCTGCTTAAATTTTGAAAGCTTATCCTCAAAGGACAGACCTTCAGAAGAGGATGCGCTCCAGTCTATCTCCGCAGGACGCACTGGGCCCTTTTTCTCCGCTCTTGCGGCAGGAGTCCTTTCCTTTCTCTCCTCAGCCTGCTTCATGGAAAGACTTATCTTTCCTGAATCATCTACCTTTATAACCTTTACCTTTACGGTATCACCCTTTTTTACACATTCATTGATGTCCTTAACATATCTTGAGGATATTTCAGATATGTGGACAAGTCCGGACTGCTTGTTTCCTATATCCACGAATGCACCAAACGGCATTACACTTACAACCTTGCCTTCAACTATACTTCCAACTGCAACCATAATTATTTTGTTTTTCCTCTCTTACTCGTTTATTGCTGTTCACCGGATACGTCCACAAAAACCTTAGAATTACTCTTTATAAGACCAAGCTTTTCACTTGCTATTTTTTCTATGTACTCATCGGAATTGACCTTGCCCTTAAGCTCAGCAACCTCCTTCTGACGTTCCTTCTCATATTCAATCTGGTCTGTCAGACGGGCTATTTCAGCCTTGGAGGATTTTATCTGCGGAATCTGCATAAGCCCCTTGAATGTCATACCTCCCACAAGCAATACAAATATCCATATCTTAATCTGCTTTTTATGTTCCACAACAAAATCAATGATTTTGTTCCTGTATTCGTTCAGCATAAGTACCGTGACCCCTTCGTCTTATTTTTTTAATACATCTCTGTATAGGCACTATTAAAATTTTATACAAAAATAACGACGGTGTCAAGAGTATTTTTAAAATAAGTTTAACAAATTTTAAAATATTTTTAATTATAAACAAAAAAAACCTCAAAATCCATTTACTTAATAGTAAAAAATAAAAAACTATGCCCAAAATCAGTCCGATTATTTCATAAAATCTGAAAATGCCGCTGTTAAAATTCCACACACATGCCACTGCGCAAAACATCGAAACGGCACAAAAAAGCACATCGCTTACAGCGACCGCCCATACGGGCGGTTTCGCCTCAATGCGAAACGCGCGCAGCAGGTCAAACAGTAACGATATTCCTCCTCCGCACGCTACCATAATCCCAAATACAAAAACCTCTCTGCTCATCATTTAAAAAGTCCTGCCAGTACTCCGTCACTGCCCGTTTTTGTATACTGAACGCACTGTATTTCACCGTTTACGTCCAGCGTGCCTGCATCAGTATTGAGCTGATTTATGGAAAGCTTCCGTCCCTTTATCACAAGTCCGCCCATAGTGGTTTTCAGCACTACTCGGCTGTCCGAAAACTCCGACACATCTTTAACTCCCGACAATGACATATTTGCTCTGTTCATCATCGTGAGTGAATGCTCCGATACCGTATTCTTTTCCATAGCGTTCCCTCCATATATTTAATATCACTAAAATATATGACAAGTCCGCAAATTATATTACTGCAAAGGTTTATACAGCGATGAAGCGTCATTTTTCAACACATGCTCCGCAATGGCGCACACCTGCACCTTTATAATCCTTTCGCCCATTTTTATTTCGATTATGTCGTTTTCTTTAACGTCATATGATGCCTTTACAATCTTTCCGTTTACGGTTATTCTGCCCTGGTCACAGGCTTCGTTTGCAACGGAACGTCTTTTTATAAGTCTTGATACCTTTAAATATTTATCTATTCTCATATTTTTTCTCCTCATAAACAAAATACGGGCACTGCATAAAAGAGCAGCACCCGTACATTTTCCGTAAAAGCTCAATTACTTGTTTACAACTTCCTTAAGAGCCTTGCCTGCCTTGAATGCAGGAACCTTTGAAGCTGCAATCTCAATAGCCTCGCCTGTACGAGGGTTCTTACCTGTTCTTGCTTCTCTCTGTCTTACTTCAAATGTACCAAAACCAACAAGCTGTACCTTATCGCCTGCTGTCAAAGCGTCTGTGATTGCTGCTGTAACTGCTGCAACTGCCTTTTCAGCGTCCTTCTTTGATAGTTCAGCCTTCTGAGCTACTGCTGCTACTAATTCTGTTTTGTTCATGATTTTTCCTCCTAATCATTCAAAAAAAAATTTATTAGTCTTTCAGACACTTCGTCGAAAATGCCTGTTCGTTACTAATTCTATTACATTTTTTTCAATCTGTCAATAGTTTTCCGCCATTTTAAGCCAATTTTTCCTAAAAAAGACGGCTCTCTTATACTTTCTTTGCTTTTTCCCAAAGCTCATCAAGCTCTTCGGCTGAAAGCTGAGCCATATCAATATTTTCCTTTTCTGCTTCCTTTTCCATCTTTTCAAAGCGCTTTATGAATTTGTCGGAAGCCTTTGTAAGCGCGATTTCGGGCGTAAGTTTCAGATGACGTCCGAGATTTACAACACTGAACAGCAAATCGCCGTATTCCTCCTCAATCTTTTCCGTGCTGCCCGTATTCACGGCTTCTCTGAGCTCCGCTATTTCCTCATTTACCTTATCATATACACTGTCTGTTTCCTGCCAGTCAAAGCCAACACTTCCTGCCTTCTTCTGTATTTTTTCGCTTCGCATAAGCGCGGGAAGATAATGCGGCACATCCTGAAGCATCGCCGTGTAGGAGTCAAGATTTTTCTCTTTCTTCTTGTTCTTTTCCCACTGTCCCAGTGCTTCCTCCGCGCTGACTGCCTTATCTTCGCCAAACACATGAGTATGACGTGTTATAAGCTTTGTGCATATCTCATTCACCACATCGTCAAAGCTGAACGCGCCTCTTTCCTCGGCTATTCTCGAATGGAACACCACCTGCAAAAGCACGTCACCAAGCTCGTTTGCAAAGGCATGGTCATCACCGCTGTCCAGCGCGTCTATGGCTTCATAGCACTCCTCTATCATGCTCTTCTTTATACTCTGATGTGTCTGCTCCTTATCCCAAGGACAGCCATTTTCGCCGCGCAGCGCTGCCATTATATCACGCAAGTCATCTATAGTATACTTTTTCATTTGTTATTCTTCCTTTCTATAAATAATACTATTTTATAGTATACCACCCCGCAGTATTTTTTACAAGTCTAACCTTTAAGTATTTTCCGCACCTCGCCTACCGACACAGCATTGGTAAGCAGCAGCACCGCTGCATAGGCTATGCACGCTGTAACGCATACCAGAGCAAAGCTGATTATTCCGCCGCACAACGAGGAAACAGGTTCTTTTAAGAGCCTTATCACAATCAGCATAACAGCTGCCGCTGCCGCAGGCTTTATAATTATTGCCATAATATTTTGTTTTAAACATAAACATTTGCGTATTGCAATTAAATTCAGTATCATAACCACTGTATATGCCGCAATTGAGCTTATTGCGCTGCCGTAAATGTTTATTTCAGGTATCGCTACAAGATACCAACTAAGTGAAAGCTTTATGGTGCTTCCCGCCAGAGCCGTAAAAAACGGCAGCATTATTTTTCCTGCCGATTGCAGTATTGATGAGGTTATCTGCGTTACGCACATCATGACTACGCAGGACGCAACTGCCCTGAGCATAAGAGATGAAGCGCTGTTATGAAACAACACAGACAGTATTTCACTACTCATTGTGTACATTACAACGCCACAAGGCAGCGACAGCATGACCGCAAGACGTATTCCTATATCTGTAGCAAGCTGTGCCTTTCTCATATTATTTACGGCTATCGCCCCCGCCACCACAGGCAGTATGCTTACGCCAAGAGTTCCCAATATTCCAACGGGCAAGTGAAATACCGTAAGCGCATAGCCTGTGTATGCGCCGTACAAAAACCTTGCCTCGTCTGCCGAAAATCCTCCGTCCAACAGTCTGGAGCGTATAAGGGTTGTGTCAGCAACATTTATCGCGTTTGACACAACCGACGCGCACAGCAACGGAAGCGCTATGGATAATAAATCTTTTAATATTTCTTTCGTTTTGACATTGGATTTTATATAAACCTTATCACTTCTGAAAACGTACATGAGCATTAGAATTGCAGTAGCTACAATCTCGCCTGCCGTAACACCCATTATTGCTCCGCCGGCTGTTTTTTCAATGCCGTAATTCACAAACAGCACAGCAAGGTAATATCCCGCCGCCAGCTTTACTACAGCTTCAACCACCTGAGAAATTGCCGTCGGTATCATATTGGAAACGCCCTGATAATAGCTTTTAAACGAGGTTCCCAACGCCACAAAGAAGATTGACGGTGAAATCATGCGTATAGCGTACACCGCCTTTTCCTCCTTCATTGCAAGCGCAAAAAATGGCGCACCCGCGTAAAGAGCAAGGCTTCCCGCCACTCCTATAATTATCAGAAGCACCGTTGACACACGCACAATTTTGTGCGTTCTTCCGTATTCCCTGCGTGAATTTGACTCCGCCACGAGTTTTGATATTGCAAATGGCAGTCCCGAAATTATGAACGACAAAAACATTATGTAAACCTCAAAGGCAATATTGAACACTGCCATTCCCTGTTCACGCAGTATATATGTGAGCGGTATTTTGAACACCGCACCGAGTATTTTCGATATTGCATTTGCTATCATCAGTATGAGCGCGCCCGTAAGAAAGCTTTGTTTTTTCATAAATTCCTCCATATTATTTAAAACTTGTCTTTACACCATATTTATGATATAATAAAACAGCATATGAAAAAAACCCGCTGTGGGATTTGAATTATACGGAGGATTAAAAATGGTTATAAAAAAAATTTCAAAGGCAAACGGCTCTATAAAGGTTCCCGGAGATAAATCCATCTCCCACCGCGCGGTCATGCTCGGTTCTCTTGCTGACGGCACTACTGAAATAACAGGATTTCTTAAAGGCGCAGACTGCCTTTCAACTATAGATTGTTTCCGCAAAATGGGCATAGATATAAATGTAGACGGCGAAAACGTCACCGTCACAGGCAACGGTCTGAGAGGACTTAAAAAGCCGCAGGATATGCTATACACCGGTAACAGCGGAACTACAACACGTCTTTTGTGCGGTATTCTCTCCGCGCAGGATTTTGACACAGCTATCACAGGTGATGCGTCAATCCAAAAACGTCCCATGGGCAGAGTTACAAAACCGCTTGCGCTTATGGGAGCGAAAATTGAAAATGAATACTGCCCTCTGTACATAACAGGAACTACGCTTCACGGAATTGATTACAAAATGCCTGTCGCTTCCGCGCAGGTAAAGACGGCGATTATCCTTGCCGGACTTTACGCCGATGGTGAAACGGTTGTGCATGAAATGGAAAAATCACGCGACCATACAGAGCTTATGCTTGGGGCTATGGGTGCGGATATAAACGTGAACGGTCTTGATATTACCGTTAAAACAACAGAGAAGCTATCTGCCGTGAATGTTGACGTGCCGGGAGATATTTCCTCGGCTGCATTCTTTATGGTGCTTGGCGCGGTTATGCCCAATTCGGAAATTACAATAACAAATGTGGGCGTAAATCCCACAAGAACTGGTATTATAGACGTACTTAAGGATATGGGCGCAGACATTACACTTGAAAATATGCGCACAAGCGCAGGTGAAAGCGTTGCGGATATAACCGTACGTTCATCGTCCCTAAGTGGTACAACAATCGGCGGCGATATTATTCCGAGGCTTATAGACGAGCTTCCCGTCATTGCCGTGGCAGCAGTGTTTGCTGAGGGCGAAACAGTTATTAAGGACGCTCAGGAATTAAAGGTAAAGGAAACAAACAGAATTCTCGCCGTTGTGGACGAATTCGCAAAATGCGGTATTGATATTACAGAAACAGATGACGGAATGATTATAAACGGCGGCAAGCCAATTCACGGCGCTGATTTTAAAACCTACGGCGACCACAGAATGGCTATGAGCCTTACGGTACTGGCACAGCTGGCAGACGGTGAATCAACTCTTGATGACAGCGGATGCGCTTGCGTGTCATATCCGACATTCTTTGATGATTTTTACAAATTGGGTGAATAAACATGTATCAAAAAAATCAGGTGCTAATGCACCTGATTTTTATTTTTTCTTAAAAGTAAATATCTTCATAAATACAAACGTCACAGGTACGCCGATTATTGCGGCAAGCGCATATGCAATTACGCTTGGTCCGTGGATAAAACGGTCAAACAGGTACACTATGACCGTCTGTATCACGAAATTCGGGATATAGGATATAAAGAATTTTATAAACTTCACAAATCCCAGTTTTTCATTAAATGTCAGCTTGCTGTTGAGCAGATATGATACCACATTTGAGGTTATATATCCCGGAAAAAAAGCAAGCGTTGTATTTGGTATGAATATTGAATATATTGTCGAGAAAATTACGTTGCTCACCGTATTTATTCCGCCCACAATAAGGAATGACAAAAACTCTCTCGACAAAAACATCTTAAGTTTTGACGGCTTATATTCATTCCATTCCACAAGCTCTGTGCCGCGGATTATTTTTGCAGTTGCCGCAAGATTGGCAAGCGGTGTATCCGACAGTGAATCAGAATAAAATTCCTCACACACAGCCTCAGGAAAAAGCTCATAAAGACGCTTTACCTTTTCCTCACCATGGCAGTTTTCGCCAGTATATATGCCTGTTTTTTTATCAACCCTTGAGGCTATCAGATGTTTTATGCCAAGTCTTTTACATATCGGTTCAAGCAAAAATTCAGGAGACGCGGAAATAATTATATCGTCACACCGCTGTCTGTCCTTATACCATTGCTTTACCTTATTCTCATTTATATTCCAGAAATCCTTCAAAGCCTTGTCAACATCGGGGACATATCGCAAAAAACGATACATCTTTTCCTTGAACTGTGTCTTTGTATATACGCCGAGTATATACAGTAAAAACGCCCATGCCATACACGGCACGCTCAGAAGTATTTTAGGATATTTTTTCAGACAGTAAAAATAGAAATCCTTTGTACTGTCACTGTCATAAATGGTTTCGTCAAAATCGTATATGTTCAAAATATAATCCTCCTATTTTAACAATACTACAGCATTTGCCGATATTCCCTCGCCTCTGCCCTCGAAGCCAAGCTTTTCAGTTGTGGTCGCCTTGACATTCACATCGTCAACACTCACGCCCAAATCCTCTGCGATATTTTTGCGCATCTGCTCAATATACGGTGACATCTTCGGGCGCTGCGCAACTATTGTTACATCCGCATTTTCCACCGCATAGCCTTTTTCGGATATTTTCTTTACCACCTCACGCAGCAGAACACGGCTGTCCGCACCCTTATACCGCTCGTCTGTGTCAGGAAAATGCTTTCCTATATCGCCCAGTGCCGCAGCGCCCAGAAGCGCGTCTGAAAGCGCGTGAAGCGCCACATCCGCGTCGCTGTGTCCCAAAAGCCCCTTCTCATACGGTATCTTTACACCGCATATTATGCAGTCTCTGCCTTCAACCAATTTGTGTACATCATATCCTTGTCCTATTCTCATTTCAGACACCACGCTTTCTTAATATTCGTTCTCCTGTTATCATGTCATCAGGCGTTGTCAGCTTGATGTTTTCATAGCTGCCGGCGCTTATTTTTATTTTTTCGCCGTAATGCTCGGCTATCATACAATCATCCGTTGCTTCAAAGCCTTCATTTTCAGCCTTTTTGTGCATCTCAAGTATTTTGTCACAATAAAAGGTCTGCGGTGTCTGGATAAAATATGTGCTCTCACGGTTAACAGTTCCCGATATAAAGCCGTCTTTATCCGTGCTTTTAAGAGTGTCCTTGCACTTTACTCCCACAGCTGCCGCGCCGTATTTTATGCAGTCATCTATGGAATTATTTATCTCGATGTCCGTGACAAGTGCCCTCGCGCCGTCATGTATAATCACAATGTCACAATCTGAAGCAAGCAGTCCGTTCATTACTGACTGCTGACGCGTCACTCCGCCTTCTATGATACACCTGACCTTACTTAGCTGATATTTTTCCACAATGAGCCTACATTCCTCAATATCGTCCGTACCCGTCACAACTACTATATCATCAATGCGGCTGTTTTTTTCAAAAACTGAAATAGTATAATAAATCACCTCTCTGTCCATAAGTGACAAAAACACCTTGTTTTTATCCGCGCCCATTCTTGTACCCTTGCCGCCTGCCACAATAACTGCTGTAATCTTCATACTTTCCCTCCATACGCAAAATCAGCACATTCCACTTCTATGAAATGTGCTGTTTTCCTAAACCAGAGCCTCCACTGTATCGCTCATTATACTCTCAATATCACTTATATCAGCCACCTCGGACAAAACAAGCTCACTAACCACAATCTGCTTTGCACTTCCAAGAGTTTTTCTTTCACTCGTAGAAAGTCCCTTTGTCCTGTCACGGTACATAAGCTCCTTTACTACACCGAGTACCTGATAAATATCACCTGACTTAACCTTTACAAGGTTATCTCTTTGGCGCTTGTTCCAGTTGCTGTCGTCCTCAATTTCAGCATCACGGAAGCATTGGAGAACCTTCTTTGCCTCCTGCTTATCTATAATGTGACGAATACCGATACTGTCTACACTGTCAATAGGGATATTCGTAACCATATTACCTATAGCAAATCTGACAACATAGTATTGACGCTTTTTGCCGACAATTTCCATTTCTTTAATTTCTTCTATTGTACCCGCACCATGCATGGGATGTACAACCTTATCGCCGACGCAATACATCTTACTTTACCGCCTTTCTACCAAAACCAAATTCTCTACCTTTATATTTTAACACAAATTTATCCAAAAGTCAAATTTATTTATCTTATCATAGTTACTAAAAAAAATCAAGGGCTTTTGTCTGATTTTCTTAAGAAATTATTGGTAATATTTTCTTTACAAAAAAAGAACAAAGGACGTCCTCAGACGTCCTTTGCGTGTTAATCCTTCTTTGTATTATCGGGAATAATTGCTTCAAGTCTACCAGTTGCGGTAATCGCAAGATTTTTTAGAAGATTTTTCTGTGTGTCATCTGCGCCGCTGCCGGCAGTTATTTCAATTATACAGCCTCTGTCATAAATATGAATAGTCGGAAAAGCAATATATGCTTCCTGACCTATACCCTCGATAAGCTCCGCGCTCGGACGCTTCGCCTTATCCTGCTCATATTTCTCGAACAGCTGCTGATAATCAATAGTGTCGGTAAACTGGGTTATCTTAACGCTGACCGTATCATTCTGACCTATAGGCTCGCTTCTGTAAAGCACGCTGCCCACATTACCCTCGCGCATCGTGCCTGACTGCTCAACGACAGGAGTATATCCCGCATTAATTGCCACATCATCAGCCGTTATAAGCGAGGCAGGGTCAATATCAGGCACAGGCGTCGGTGTGGGCTTTGCAAAAAGTCCTCCACCTCCTCCGCACGCGCACAAGCCGATTATCATAAGCAGACTTGCCGCTATAAGCAATACCTTTTTCATATCAGTAATCACTAACTCCCTTCACATAAGGTTCAGACCTTATTTCATCGCAATAGCTTCCTTTACATTCTTAACAATATTTTCGGCTGTAAGTCCATATTCCTCAAACAGCTGTGCAGGTTTGCCTGATTTGCCAAAACGGTCTGTGCCGATAATTTTTACCGGTACAGGTGCGTTAGCACATACAACCTCTGTTACAGCGCTACCAAGACCGCCCATTATATAATGCTCCTCAGCCGTTACAATTGCGCCTGTTTCCTTTGCCGCCTTTGTTATTATATCCTCGTCAATAGGCTTTATTGTATGGATATTAATTACTCTTGCGTCAATGCCCTCATTCTTAAGCATTTGGGCAGCTTCAAGAGCCTTGCCGACCATAAGACCGGTCGCAATAATTGTTGCGTCATTACCGTCCTTAAGCTGTACGCCTTTGCCAAGCTCGAACTTATAGTCCTCGCCATTCACATCGTCTACTGCGAGACGTCCAAATCTCATGTATACAGGACCTTCATGATCGATAGCAGCCTTTACAGCCTGCATTGCTTCAATATCATCAGCAGGATTGATTACAACCATATTCGGAATTGAGCGCATCAGCGCAATATCCTCAAGACACTGATGAGAAGCGCCGTCCTCACCTACAGAAATTCCGGCGTGAGTCGCGCCGATTTTTACGTTAAGGTTTGTATAGCCGATTGAGTTTCTTACCTGTTCAAAAGCTCTGCCTGCGGCGAACATGGCAAATGTTGACGCGAAAGCAATCTTGCCAGTTGCGGCAAGTCCTGCGGCAACGCACATCATGTTGCCCTCGGCAATACCCATATTTATAAATCTGTCAGGATATGTCTTTTTAAACATATCTGTTTTTGTTGACTTTGAAAGGTCGGCGTCAAGCACAACAACGTTCGGGTTATCACCGTACTTTACAAGCGCCGCTCCGTATGATTCTCTTGTAGCCTTTTTTGCCATTATAGACTCGCCTCCAATCCCTTGATTATCTCGTCAAGCTCTGCGATAGCCTGATTGTATTCTTCCTCCTTGGGTGCTGCGCCGTGCCATGCAGGATTATTCTCCATGAATGATACGTTTCTGCCCTTTACAGACTTCATGATGATTGCTGTAGGCTGACCCTTTGTAGCCTTTGCTTCTTCAACTGCCGCAAGCAGCTTTTCAAAATCATGCGCGTCCGTAACAATAACATGCCAGCCAAAGGCCTCAAACTTCTTATCAATAGGAGTAGGGTTCATTACCTTTGTAATGTCGCCGTCTATCTGCAAGCCGTTGTTATCAATAAAGATTGTGAAGTTGTCCAGCTTATAATGAGCCGCAAACATTGCCTGCTCCCATACCTGTCCTTCTTCAAGCTCGCCGTCGCCGAGGATTGAATAAACTCTGTAATCCTTGCCGTCAAGCTTTGCAGAAAGCGCCATACCGCCTGCCGCTGATACACCCTGTCCAAGCGAACCGGTGGACATATCAACGCCCGGTACCTTATTCATATCAGGATGACCCTGAAGATAGCTGTCTATACGTCTGAAAGTTTTTACATCTTCCTTGGGGATAAAGCCTCTTTCAGCCAGAACGCCGTAAAGCGCAGGCGCAGTATGTCCCTTGGACAGCACAAATCTGTCCCTGTTCTCCATTTTCGGATTCTTCGGGTCAACGTTCATTACCTCAAAGTAAAGCAGCGTAAGCACGTCCGCTATTGAAAGCGAGCCTCCCGGATGTCCTGATGCTGCGTTGTATACAGCAGTCAGAGCATTTTTGCGGACATTGTTCGCAATGATAGAAAGCTCTGTGACTCTTTTCTTATCCATTTGTTGTGTTTCCTCCCTTAGTTTATATTATTTTTCTAACGCATTTTCATACGCTATATTCATAAGTTCATTAAGTCTTTCGTTCTCGCCCGAAAGATACATAAAGCCTATAAGCGCTTCAAAGCCTGTGGCTTTTCTGTAGTCAGCCATATCGGCATTTTTAGGCATGGTGTTGGATTTCGCATTTCTGCCGCGCTTATAAACTGCCGTTTCATCCTCATTCAGATGAGGAAGCATTGCGTCAATACTGTTTGCCTGTGAGTGCGCCTTTACATACTGCACAGTCTTTTTATGCAGCTTATTTGCAGGAAGATTTTCGTGTTCCTCAATTACCTTTGTGCGCACAAAAAGCTCATACACTCCGTCACCGATATAGGCAAGCGCGAGTGGTGAAAACTGTGATGGTTTTTTATTTGTCAGCATCATTCGGCATAGCTCCACTTCACACCCATCGGTGTATCCTTCAGAACGATATTCATTTCTTTCAGCTTGTCACGGATTGCGTCTGCCTCTGCCCAGTTCTTTTCTTCGCGCGCCTTGTTACGCCTTTCAATCAGCTCCTCGATTTCAGTGTCAAGCGACTTTTTGCTAGATTTCTGGAAAAGTCCAAGCACGTTTCCAAGCTCATGTATCATGTCAAGCGTCTTTTGAACAACTGATTTTGCATTCTTATTTTCATTCGAAAGTGCGGTGTTTGAAGCATAGACAATATCAAAGATTGCGGCTATTGCGTCCGCGGTATTCAAATCGTCGTCCATAGCGTCAATAAATTTATGCTTGCACTCGTCAAGCTTTACACTGTATTCCTTTTCCGTGTCCGTAGGCTCTCTGTCCTCGCTGTTTTTAAGTAAAAATTCAAGATTATCTATACATGTATACACTCTTTCAACCGCGGATTTTGCCTGCTCCATAAGAGTGTCAGCAAAATTAATCGGGTTTCTGTAGTGCGCTGAAAGCATGAAAAAGCGGATAATCTCGCCGTCATATTCCTTCAGAATATCTCTTACGGTGAAGAAATTTCCCAGCGACTTGCTCATCTTTTTACCGTCTATATTAATATATCCGTTATGCATCCAGTAGTT
>JBJEIU010000023.1:0-4977 GCA_051877355.1 Hominilimicola sp. | reverse complement strand
CGGTTAAGTTCCTTATCAATCTGACGCTGAGTCATACCCGGTTCGGGCTTCCAGGGCGTTGCCCCTTGCATTCGACAACAAATCTGTAATAGCAACATAGTCGCTTGCCATGTTATCCAGCTCCGCCCTTGCCTGCTCTGTCGAGGCAAGCACTATTTTTACCTTGCTGCCTCCGTCGGGCCCGTCATTGTCGTATACGTATATCCGCCATACAAATTCTTGTATGATCCTTTTCTGCTGCTCCCGCGGCAGGTTTGCTATATTGGCAAAACGCTTAGCGTGTGCTCTGATCTCGTCCGCAGTCTTGCCGTAATTGTCGGCGGCGGTCTCTATCTCCAGTATTCGGCGGTCAATAGCCTTCTTCTGAGCACTGCACTCCTTGACGGCTTCTCTCAGCTCGTCACTGTCGACCCCGTCAAGTATTGCCTTTGTACCGTTGTCAATCTTGCGCTTAAGCTCCGCTGACTGCTTGCGGAGCATTGCAGCTTTTATTTCCGCCTGCTCATTATATGGTGTCGATTGTATCTCTTCGGTGATAGCGTCCAACACTTCATCCGGGAAAAACATATCGTTAAGCTGTTTGATTACTTCCTCTTCCAGGCGTTCGCAGCGAACGGAATGTTTATCACATATATGCGCTTTATGGCCATTACAGCTATAATATGCAAAATCACTTCCCCGGCGGCGTCTGGTTTCGCCGTACATGGACTTCCCACAATGACCGCAGTAGACCTTACCTGACAGCATATAATCATGTACGGCACCGTTTCTTCCGCCCTTATGCTCATTCTGCTTCATTTTTCTCAGCACCTCTTCGTATTCTTCCCGCGTAATAATTGAGGGGAAGGCATTTTCTACGCGGATAACGTCCGGCTCGTCCTTGTATGCATGACGGTTCTGCTTGCCGTTCTTCGGCTTGGCAGTTCGATTATAGATAAAATCTCCCGTGTATTTCTCGTTACGTAGCAAGTCATACAGGCTGTTTCTTGCGAACTTGTTCCCTCGCTTGGTTCTATATCCCCTATCGTTGAGCTCGTCGCAGATCACCGTGTAGCCGCTCCCCGATAAGTACATATCGAATATCAGACGGACAGCAGCAGCTTCTACGGGATTGATTATATAGTGACCGTCCTTGTCTACGTCATAGCCCAGCGGAGGAAGTCCGCCTGTGTGCTTGGCGTTGTAGGCATTTTCCTTCAAGCCTCTCATGACCTCAATCGCAAGGTTTCGGGAGTAATACTCGTTCATTCCTGTGATGACGTACATCATCATGCGGCCTTCGGGGGTCTGGTCGAGGCGCTCGCGAACAGACACAAACTCAATGCCGAGCCGTTCAAGCTCTTCGGTGTAGGTTATGGTATCGGTGCCATTACGCGAAAAGCGGGACAGCTCATACACCATGACCGCCTCGAACTTGTGAGCCCTGGCGTCCTCCATCAATTGGAGGAACCCCTCTCGCTTGTGGGTATGCTTGAAGCCGCTCAGAGCTTCGTCGGAGTAGATCTTGATTATATCATACTGCCCTGTCTGCTGTGCATAATACTTGCAGGCTCTGACTTGCTCGTCGATCGATTCCTTGCGCTGATTATCCGAGGAAAACCGCGCGTATACTGCTGTTGTTTTCATGAAATTCCTCCTTGATTCTTGACTTTTTCAAGGAGATATGCTATAATTAACTTGCTTGGTTATTATGTTATGGCATAGCTCCCTTTGATTCCCCGTTCGGCGTTGGCGCGCTGGGCGGGGAATTATTTATTTTTACTGTTTAGGTAGACAGTTTATCAGTCCGTCAATATGCTCATATAAGTCTTTCTTTATGACAGCTCCCAAACGTCACTTCCTAAAAAAAATACTCCCGGTCTTGTAAATCCCCTTATGGTGGGGCAACTACTGCCGAGAGTATACTATCAAATTAATTGTAGACAATCTACATTATATATTATACTCATTGGCTGATAAAATGCAATATCCAAAAAATCTTTTTGTATGATTACACAAAACAAGATGATAAATTTAGTGATATTTGAACATATTTAACATCACGTTACATTTGACTTTGTTTTTCATGACAACAGCTCCTTGAACATCAGGTCTACATCATCATAGCTCTTGTATTTTTCGGGGTGGCGCTTCATGTCCTCGACCTCGCTTATTGCTTCATAGGGCTCTTCGTTCGGCACTTCCGAGCCGCCTGCAAGACCGCCGAAAAGCAGGATAAAACCTTTGAGCTGTTCCTCGGTCATGCTGTCTATCAGGCTGTATGCGTATTCTTTTGTACTCATGATAAATGCCCTCCTTATATCGATATATGTTTCCAATGATGATATTAATATTCCTACGATATTAGGTGCTAAAACATAGTGCTGGATTTTATAATATATTATTTATGTATCTGTTTTATTGTTTTTCCAATCATAACGCATATAATCGCTAAAACTAAAAATAACAATTTTATTTCGGGACATACAATAAAACATACTCCTGCGGCCACCAAATTTACAACCGCGGTACCGTAAAGAAAATCCGAAATACTAATCTTTTTGTTATTCTCTGTCTGCTTCAATGGGGCATTGTATTTTTCGTTATTTATAGAATTGTTTTGAATTTGAGAATCATTACTGTGTTTTTCAGATACGTCATAATTACTATACGATTTAGGGGTATTACTTTTTGGGGCTTTTGACGTGTTCTTCGTTGTGTGTTGCACAGATGATTTTCCACTTATCTTAGAGGAAAGCTTCTCTTTTCGATTGACAAATTCATCTATCTGGCTTGTAACATTGTGTGCCTTATAATAATCTATCGCTTCATTGCAGTATTTTAATGCCGTGGTGTAATCCTTTTGTTTTTCATAAATAATACAAAGGCGCTTATATGCAGGTATTGGAGCCGAAAAGCCGTATTTTTTTATTCCGTCAATATAACTGCTATCACCGCTTAATTGAGATGCAAATCCATGTTCTTTTATTTCATCTGCTTTATATTCCGCATTCATATTAGAAAGAATAGATATATCTTCAAGGCAATATTTGATACACTTATTCAAATAAACACTATCTTCCCGATATTTATAATAAAAATCCTGCAATGCAATATAGGCAAAATGTTTATCAATATATTTTTTACAACGGTTAAGATCATTCAGAAGGTTTTTCTCCTGTGCAGAATCAAAGACCAATTGCTTTTTAGGGCTCACATAAGCGGATTCGCTATTTCTTTTTGTGTTAAGATATTCAATATTCTTTGCCGAAAAATGTTTCTCGTATTTCTCCAATTCCGTGCGAAGCTTAACAGCTTTATCATATTGAGCCTTTTCGGTTTTCAGCTTTGAAAGCTGGCTATACATATAAGGATACCAACGGTCTATAAACTCGTTGACATAGCGTTCCTTGTTTTCTTTGTAATCCCTGTACATTTCCGAGGGCGTAGGCTTATAGAACGGGAAATACCCCTCAAAATCTATCAGATTTTCAAGGATCGTCATAAGCTCTTCATAATTGGTGAAGAATACATCGGGCTTTACTGCGTCCCTGATCCAACGCTTGCACGTTCCAGCCCTTGAAAGCTGTTCAAAAACTATGAAACGCACTTTTTGTGAAATCTCATCATCGGAATAGTTATGCTTAACATCTACCGGCTTAAAATTGAATGTATCCACAAAAACTTTTTCGTATTCCGGAATTGTGTGTTTTTCAATAAGACGAATCATTTCCGGTCTGTTGTGTATGTTTATTTTGCAGTCATACTGAGAAGTAAACTCAAAGGCGGTAGATACTTTTCCAAAGTCTGAATTACCCATATTAATTTCTCCTACCTGTCTATAATACTTACACTGTCTGTCAATGTTTTCCGCCGACAGACTTTTGTATTCTTAACCGATTTTCTTAGCTTGTTTTTCTGTCACAGGTCTTTCAACATCAAGAATTTTGTCAATCGTAGCCTGCACACTTTCAGACTGCTCACGATATGCTAATATTACGCTTTTTTCGTGGTCACTTATCTTAAAGCCACCATTTTTTTCATGAACATCTTCACCGGTTATCAAATAATCTGCACTTACGCCCAAAGCGTTTGCAACATTAATAATCAAACTTACAGACGGTTCTCTTGTTTCAAGTCGTAAAACCTTCCCCAATGTATGTACAGAAACACCGGCTTTTGAAGCAAGTTGTGTATTTTTGATTTTTTCTTTTTTCATAAGCTCATGTATTCTATCAACAGTCTGCTCAATAGAGAATTCCAAATTATTCACCTCCACAGCTATATTATATAACAGAAATTACCTATTGTCAAGACAAAATTACCGAATTTTATAATTTTTTTCAAAAAAAGCCTTGACATTTACCGAATATGGTGCTATTATATAATCATAAACTTACCATATTCGGTAAGATTGATAGTGAGGTGAAAAATATGCTGCTAAATCTTAAAGCTGAATTTGTGAGAAAAGGTCTTGACCCTGTTTCTTCAATCTCATCTGTACTTTGCTGTACAGATAAAACCGCAAGAAATAAAATTGACGGAAGAACTGATTTTACAGTTCCGGAGGCAATTAAGATTGTTGATAAGTACTTCAAATCTGACGGATATGGATTTGAATATCTTTTCAGCAATGCTAACGCAAACAAGCCCGCATGATTGGAGGTGAAAAAAAATGGAAATTACAATTAAAGGCGCAGAAAAAGAAATCGCTGACCTTGTAGTACTTTTACAAAGCCAGCGATTGGTGAGGAAGCCGTACTCAGACGAGTTTACGATAGGGACCTTTACTGATGATTCTTTAAGTAAGCCTGATACGACTTCCACGCAGTCTTAAACGTGCTTATAGCCTCATCACAAGCGCGTTTGTTCTGCATGTGTTTTATGATATGCCGAAGGACGGAGCGCACAAGGGAAAAGGCAAATATGAGAAATGGTCCACACCCGAAAATCTGCTGATAGTGGAGGGAATGGCACGGAACGGCGCGAAGGACAGCG
>JBJEIU010000022.1:0-4992 GCA_051877355.1 Hominilimicola sp. | reverse complement strand
ATTTTAAATCATTCCTTTCCGAAGGGGAACGTCCCTTTGCGGAAACACCCTTCTACCACCTTAAGACCGCCTATGCGGTCGTATATTCAAAGTGGCAGGAGGCTATTTCCTTTGATTATGCCGTTCTCCCGTTTCGGAATGATGCGTCTCCGGCAAGTCTTTTGGTAAGAACCTCTCTCGCTGTCGCAAACTCATCGCCGATAAAGCCAAGTCTTAAAAGCCATGTCCTCATTGCGTATTTCGGATTTTCATTCTGCTGAGGTTTGGGGCTTGCGCTCTTTACCGTTTTTGCCATCTGACTCAGCGCCAAGCAAAGCTGTATGTAGCTTTTTAGCTGTCCGGCATGCAGACCGTTCCGCTTGCCGTTCGCCGGAGCGTCAAATTGGAAAAGTCTGAACTCAATTGTTCCCTTAGTGAATACTGAGTGGTAATTAAGCTGATGGTATCGGCTGCTGTGGTAATGCTGACTGCGGTTTCTGCAATCACTCTGTGTACCGTACCAAATATCCGCAAGCTCGGACATTGTCTTTGGTTTCTTTTCGTTTAGATTTTTCAGAAAATCCTTGTCCACCGTCTGGCAATAGCTGCGCGTTCTGCTCTCTGCGATGTTAATTGCGTCTATTAAGAGGTTTTCATGGCTTGCCATGATGTTTGCAAGGTTTCTGAGCGTCCGCGGAGTGTGTCCGTTTGCTCCGACATGTATGTGAATTCCGCAGCCGCGGGTGTAATCGCTTTTTGCCCCTGCGTGTCTGAGCTGTCTGACAAGTTCCTGCAAGGTTTCAATGTCTCTGTAATAAAGTATCGGCGTTACCAATTCGCATTTTTCGCTGTCCGTTCCCGAAATGCTCACGTCTCTCTGAAATTTCCACTCTCTGCCGTCCGCATCCCAAGCCGACCAAGTGCTGTAACCGTTTCTGCGTGCTGTGTCTTCGTACCTGCCTGTTCCGAAATATGCAGCTGCAATCCTCGCGGCTTTTTCTCTGGTGATGCTGTTCATCTCGACCTCAACACCGATAGTCTGCTTTTTCATTTCCTCAATCTGAATTCGTGTTTTCTCGTTCATGGTTTATAATCTCCTTTTGTTTTGTTGAGTGTATATTACCGTCATTCGGAGATTATATCAATACCATTAGTACACAATATATTGTGGTTTTTATCGCAAGATATACACAATTTATGTACATGTTGCGGTCAGTTATTTTCCGGTCTGCCGTACCGGAACGCGCTGTTCCCGCTCAGATTTTTTATAAGAGCCTTGCGGAGTGGTTTATATTCCTTGCCGGATAAACCGATACGGTTCAAAAATGTCCGCATGGCGAATTTCTCATTTTCCACAGGCTTTTCCTTTGCCGTAACCCTTACGGCGTTTTCAGCCATTTTATACAGCGCTTTTATAAACGGAGTATAAATTTCGAGGTCATCGATATCAATTCTATGGTCGAACCAGTCAAACCACAGCGTATCTTGTTCCCATTCAATCGACAATTCTTTTTCCGTATCCAAAGCCTTTTGAAACAGTGCCTTTTTACTCGCTATAATTGCATTGAGGTTTTCAATTATTTTATCGTCGCATGGCTTATCGGAAAGTTCCGCTATCGGCATTCCGATTGAAAATCCAATGGCTTCCTCTTCATCATCCTCAGGCATATTCTCCGCTGTGAATCCGCGTTTATAAAGTTCTTCCATAAGATGCTCAACATCTTCATGTTCCTCACAGTCAACAACCTCAAGATTTCCGTCTCTCGTGATTTTGTAACGGTCGCCGACCGCATATGCAAATGTCGGCGCGCCAAGATATTTTGACGGCTCGCCTATAATATCGCTTACCGCCTTGACAAGTGCTTTCTTGTCACTGCCTGACGCATTATACTTGATTTCCATTTACGGTATCCTCCTCTGTCTTTATTGTAAGCACATATTACCGTCAATTTAAGAATTTATCAAGTATGTACGTTACACAATAATCTTCATCATACTTTGTATATTTTACAGCACAATAAAAGCCGCCCTTATCATAAAGGCGGCTCCTTAGACTATTCGAGATATAACTCCTCATCGGTTACAGGAATTTCACCGTTCTCCTTCTCGTAACGGGCAATTTCCTTTTTGATGAGGTATTCAATCATGTTTGTCATTGTTCGTGATTCCCCGGCTGCAATCTTCTTAATCTTTACATGATTAACAGGGTCAAGTCTAAGTGTGAATTGAGTTCTTACTACAGGCATTTTCTCAGCTCCTTCTGCTATTTTAACTACAATATATGATACCACTCTGGTTTCTTTTTGTATGGTGTCTACTTGACACCTAATATATGCGATGCTATAATAAAAGTAAAGGAAGTGGTCACATGAAGCTGCTCATAGCCGGTTCAAGAAGCATTACAAATTTTGATATTTCACCGTACATTCCGCCTGATACCGATTTGATTATAAGCGGCGGTGCAGGCGGTGTTGACACGCTTGCGGAAAACTATGCCGATAAACACCGGATTTCAAAGCTAATTCTGCGACCGCAGTATAACATTTACCGCAGAGCCGCACCGCTTAAGCGAAATGAGCAGATGGTAGAGCTTTGTGATGTGGTTCTCATATTCTGGGACGGTATTTCACGCGGCACAAAGCACACTATTGATTACGCTGACAAAACAGGAAAGCCTATAACTGTAATCAATGTTCCTCAAAGTTAGCGATACCGTTTATAATATTTCCGATGACCACACAGGAGTAATTCCCGCCATCATTCCGGCAAGCGGAAATCCACCGCTGCCATCAAAGAGTGAGCCAAGCGTCAAACTATTATTCATCACGATTCACCTCACCGTATGGGATTTTCTTTCCGTTACGCAATAAAAAAACATCATCTGAATTTTCTTTGAAATCCACATAACGTCTTACAATCACATCAACAAATTTTTCATCAAGCTCCGCCGCATAACAAATTCTATCTGTCTGTTCACAGGCAATAAGCGTGCTTCCGCTACCGCCGAACGGCTCAAGAACAAGTGAGTTTACCACGCTTGAATTCTGTATCGGATATGCCACCAAAGCCACCGGCTTCGTTGTCGGATGTAGTTCAGATTTCTTTGGTCGGTCAAAATTCCATACTGTGCGCTGCTTTCTATCCGAATACCATTTATGCCCGGCTGTCGGTTTCCACCCCACCAAAATTGGTTCATGGCAATACTGATAATCGCAGCGTCCAAGAACAGGAGTGTTCTTAACCCATATACATGTCTGATGACAGAAGAACCCTGCATCACAAAAAGCAGTTCTGAAATTTATGCTTTCCTTATCCGCATGGAATACATAAATACTTGCCCCATCAGCACACGCATCATACATTCCCTTAAATGCCGCAAGCAGAAACTCATAGAATTTCTTATCTTCCATGCTGTCATTTTGTATCTTTCCGGCAGTTCCCTCATATGCGACGTTATACGGTGGGTCTGTAACTATCAGATTTGCTTTCTTACCATCCATCAGTTTTTCATAGGTTTCAGTTTTTGTGCTGTCACCGCATATGAGCCTGTGTTTTCCTAAGAGCCATATATCACCCCGCTGTGATATTGGATTATCCGGAGGAGTTAAATCCGCATTATCCTCCTGAATTTCATCCTCTTGATTTTTAGCAAGCAGTTCATTCAAAGCTTCTTCCGTGAATGCCGACATTTCAAGTTCTATATCGCCGCTGTCCTTTATATCCTGCAAAATATCCGCAGACATCTTCATATCAAGTTCAGAAAACTCCTGTATTTTATTATCTGCCATAAGGTCAGCATACTCGGAGGCTTCACTCTCATAATCCTGATAATCAACAGGAACCTGTTTTGCTCCGAGTTCCTTTGCCGCAAGAAGTCTGCCGTGACCTTTCACTACAAAACCCGAACGATTCGACACCACAATCGGATGTCTCCAGCCCTGACGCTTTATTATCTTTGCAAGTGCGTTTATCTGCTCCTTCGGATGCTTATTCGGATTTCTCGGATTGCCGACAAGTTCGTCTGTATCAACAATCTTATCATGTGCGCAGTAAACCGCTACTGTATCTGCCATGGCTTTGGGTTCTATTGATTCAATCATTTTCTTTCACCTCATTGTTCAAATTCCAATATTCCTTTCTGCATCTGTCAGAGCAGTAAACTTTGCGTCGTTTTCCTGCTGTGTGTTTCAGTCGTCTTCCGCAGTTTTTGCATATAAGGCCAAGCTGTACGGATATTTCATTATTTAAAGCCACAACGGAACCAACACCTATTAAACCGTTTCGCCGGCAATACGATTTTACTGTACTAAGCGGTAAGACAAGTTTACTTGCTATGTGTTTATATCCCCAGCCATCAAGTCTCATTTGGCGAATTTTATTTTTTTGTAATTCTGTCACTTTTTTCACCTTTTTCCAATGAATAAACGCATACTTCAAGACGATTTGGAATATGCATAAATTTAAGTGTCCATCACATTTTGCGATAATTATCAAACGGATTAATATAAGCCCCCTCTTTTAATTTTGCGAAAATTTGCGTTTGAGGGGGTGGCGGTCTGTGTTCACCCATTTTTTTAAGATTTTGACCGCCCCTCGGGAGAGTTTACCCATAAATCAGTCAATTTTTACCCCATTTGGGATTGTAAACTTTTAACCGAAATATATATTGATAACTTCATCAGCATTTATAACCTCTCTATAATATTTTCACTGCATTTGCATATAATATTTATATACTAAACTGCTAATTGCATTTTATTAGCTTGACATTAGCAGTTCAATGTGTTATAATTACATTACACTAAATGCAAGGAGGGTAAATTGCAAAATGAGAGTCCCGTTTGTAAAACAAAAATCCCATTTTGTAAATAAAAATCTCTTTTTGTAATCAACTTTCCCGTTTTGTAAATGAAAATCCCGATTTGTAAGCAAAAATCAAGATTTACATTTACGAAATCATATGATACAATATGTTCAGCACATAAATTTTTGCACAGCAAACAGAAGTCGAAT
>JBJEIU010000021.1:0-5006 GCA_051877355.1 Hominilimicola sp. | reverse complement strand
TAAACAATGTCGTAATCCGAGAGGCACAGATTGACGAGAATAGCTTTACCGTAACACCTGCGAGCGCAACGGCAAGCATACCCGACAGCGGGACGCAGACCGTCGCGATAACCGCATCGGCAAAAACTACGGACAGCACGGACGCACTTGGAAAAGCCGAGTGGAGCATAGACGACGAATTTGCCGAGGGCGTGAGCATAGCGTCAAGCGGAAATCAGAGCGCGGTACTGACGATTGACTCTGCGGCGTCATCTGGAGAGCTGCCCATACGCTGCACGATTGGCGGTAAATCAAAGGTAGTTACGATAAAGCTTACCGGCACGAAGGACTCTATAACGTTCACGAGCGCACCGACAGGCGTGCAGGTAGGTACTTCCGCAACCTATTCGGCGGTACTGCGCGACGGTAGCGGAAATGATAAATCGGATACAGTAACCTACGCACTTTATAACGCGGACAATACAGCCTCAGTCACTTCGACAGGAATAACTCTTAATTCAAGCACTGGCGAACTGACGGTTTCCGATACAGCCGAAGCGCAAATTATTGGTATTCGCGCAACGAGCGGTGATATAAGTAAATTTGTAAGAGTTAATATATACAATCTCAAATTCGTGTTCGGAACGGATACCGTAACAGACGGCTATACGCCGATTAACGCTTCAACCGTGTACAGCGATAACCGCGGCTACGGAATTGAAGGCTCGGCGACATCGGGCGCAGACGGCGGAACACTGTCAAACCTGACGTTTAAGGTAAAACTTGAAAAGGGCAAGGTATACACGGTTACAACGAAATACAAGGGCAGTATTGTGTGTGAGAAAATCAATTCATCTCTCACCGGCTTTGAACGGACAAAATCGGCTCTTGAAAGCGACACCTACGATGTCGCGGTATTCGGCAATGATATTATGGATGTAAGCGTAGGAGCGGACAGTGAAATAGCGTCGGTTGAAATTACTCCGGTCACAAAAACAGCGGCTCAAAAGCCCGATTGGTGGACAATAGGCGATTCAACTGTTCAGCAGAATGGCTCGTGGGGCTACACAATCGCGTCAACGGAAACAACTGATTTATCGAAATACCCCGAACTTGCCGAGGTTATAGGCGGTTTCCATAACAGTGGAAAAGCTGGAGAACAGCATAAAAACTTCTACTCAAACGGCAGATTGAACGCTATTCTGACTCAGATGAACCCCGGCGACATTGTTTCAATAAGCGGTATGGGCACAAACGACTCATCAAGCACAAAGGAGCAGTTTAAGGGATATGACAAGGCGTATGTGGACGCGATAATTGATATGGGCGGCTATGTAATTTTAGGCTCATACACGCCGACAGGCAACTATGGCGCGACAGCAGGCAAGGTCTATGACGCGGACACGATGACCTTTAAGGGCAAGAGGACAAACGCGTATGACCAAGCGATACGCGAGCTTTACGACGAAATAAAGGACAATCCGAACGTACTCGGTTTTGCTGATATAGGACAAATGGCGGACGATAAAATGACCGCGGACGTGAAAGCGGCATATGACGCGGCAATCGCAGACGGAGAAACAGCGGCACGCGCTGCTGCGAACGCAAAGGCGGATGAAATGATGGCGTGGTGGAAGGACTATAACCACTATTACACTACATTTTCAAATTATATCCTACCCAACATAACATCCGAGGTCGCAAAGTTAATAAAAACTATAAATAATTGAGAGGAGAGAGAAAAATGAGGAAAAAGCTGAGTATGCTTTGCTCGCTTATGCTGACGGCTCAAATGATATTGTCGCTGATAGTTACGCCGGTATTTGCCGAGGACGAGGTTTATACCGTTCCCGAGTCGGCGCATCAGACATACAATATGAATTTGGACTGGAAATTCTATGATGCCGGAACAGATGCGGAAATCTGGACGGCTATGTCGACGGCGGACAAAAACGGCAAAAAGTTTTATGAAAAGGACTATGACGACAGCGAATGGGAGAGTGTGAGTATTCCCCACGCTCCCGCCGGACTTACGGCATTCAAGAACAATATAACCGATGGATCGGGAAGCTATCTTCGCGACGTGCTGCTTTACAGAAAGACGTTTACCGTTCCCACAAGTGCGACAGGCAAGGTGTTTTTCGAGCTTGAGGGTATACGTCAGGCGGCATATGTGTGGGTAAACGGAGAGGCGGTCGGCTATTACGAAGCAGGCATTACCGCGATGGGCTTTGACATAACGAAATACATAACGCCCGGCGAAACTGCGGTTATAGCAATACTGAACGACGGCACACTTGCGAGAAATACAACAGGCAGAATACCGTTTGAAACAGTCCCCGGAGAAAAGTGGGGCAGCAGCTATACGCCCGATAACTATAAAACAATCGTAGGAAACGGCGCGGCATTTCAGTGGAACACGACCGATTTTAACGAGGCACAGATTGGTCTTGTGTACGACGCGTATCTGCACGTAACGAGCGATGTTTACCAGACGTTTCCGCTCTATAATAATTTGAAAACAACAGGCAATTACATATATGCGGACAACTTCAATATCCGCGCGAAAAAGGCGACGCTTAACGTAAAAGCGGAAATCAGAAACGAAAGCGCGGCGGACGGCAGCTACACGCTTGAGGTTGCGGTAGTAGACCACAAGGGCAAGCTTAAATATAATTTCACAAGCCAAAGCGTTGAGGTCAAAAAAGCGTCCGACGCGGGTGTTGTATATGAAACAGCGGTGGAGAGCGAGGTATACGGCGACGCAGCCGGCAACGGCGTAGGACTAACAAAGGTAAACACGCCGGACGTTACATATATAACGGCAAGCTATGACGCATCGGACGTGCGTTTCTGGTCAACGGACGACCCGTATTTATACACGGTTTACACTATACTTAGAGACTCAAATGGAAACGCTGTTGATGTTCAGAAAAAGGATACGGGCTTCCGCAAAGTCAGCTATGACAAGGACAACGGCGTACTCATAAACGACAAAGCCGTATGGCTTACGGGCTACGCGCAGCGTTCGACAAATGAATGGGCGGTTATCGGTATCGCTCCCGACTGGCTTCAGGATTACGATATGGCTCTGCTTAAAGAAAATAATGCGAACTTTATTCGCTGGATGCATGTTGCGCCGAAGCCCGCCGAGGTGCGTTCGTCGGACAAATACGGTGTAGCAATAGCGTGTCCCGCCGGGGATAAGGAGGGTACCGCGCCGGACGGCAGACAGTGGTCGCAGCGAACAGAGGCTATGCGCGACGCTATGATTTACTACAGAAACAGTCCGTCGGTGCTTTTCTGGGAAACTGGCAACAGTCCTATGGGAACGCAGGCGAAAGCGGAGGAAATGGCTAATCTGCGTGATACAATAGACCCAAAGGGTATGCGCTTTATCGGCGCGCGTTCGACCGAAAGTGCAAATGAACTCAATTATGATTATAACTACGCCGGTACCATGTGCGCCGGCCCGGAAACCGCGCCGAGTGCTATGGCTCAAAACGGTAAATACGGACCGATAATGGAAACGGAATACGCGCGCGATGAAGCACCGCGCCGCGTTTGGGATGACTATTCGCCGCCCGACTACGATTATGTAAACAAGTACATATCAAGCGGCGGCAAGGAGGACGGATATGACGTATGGGATCATACACAGGAGAGCATAACCGTTGCGAATGTCAAGGACTACGGCTCGAATTTTTACGCAAACAGAGCTGGACAGGGCAAGAGTATGTATTCGGCGGCGGCTATGATGGTATGGTCGGACTCGAATATGCACGGCAGAAACAGCGGAACGGAAAATGACCGAACCTCGGGACGCGTTGACGCGGTACGTCAGACTAAGGAGATGTTCGAGGGTACGAAAACGGCGTTTTCAAGCGGTGCGGACGTACATATTATAGGTCACTGGAGCTATCCTGCCGTTTCGGACGATACATATAATTATTTCCTTACGACCGACGCGGCGACAGCCAAAGGTCAGACATATCAGGCGTATACAACAGAGAAAGCCAAGCGCGACCCGACAAAGAAAACCGTTTATGCAATCGGAAGCGCACAGGTAAAGAAAATCGAACTTTACAGAGTTGATGGAAATACCGAAACGCTCATAGGAACAGATGACACGGCGGATTCGGGATTCGTATATCAGTTTGACAATATAGACGTTACCAAAGGCGACGCGGTTATCGCGAAAGCGTACAACGCGCGCGGAGAACTCATAACGACAGATGAGATACAGCGAACCTACGACGCGGCGGGAATTACGCTTGAGGCTGTTACCTCGCCCGATGGCTGGAGAGCGGACGGCTCGGATATAGCGTATATTGACGTTAAAGTAGTGGATAAGAATGGCAATGTATGCGCACTCAATTACGATAAAATAGAATTTGAATATTCGGGCGACGGTGTGTATTTGGGCGGCTATAATTCCGGTATGGGTACAAACTGTTTCCAGAATACCGCTGCGTCAGAGGGCATATCGCACTATTTCGGCGGAGTGAAGGACGGTATTTCGACAATAGGCAAGAATTATGTGTACGCCGAAAACGGTACAAACAGAATATTTGTGCGCTCAACAAGAACAGCAGGAGAATTTACGCTCACGGCAAAAATGGGCAACATTACATCAGAGCCTGTAAAAATTACGTCAAAATCCGTAAGCAACGAAAATGGTCTTACAACGCTTATGCAGTCGGGCATTACTCCCGAGGTCGGTGAACCGCCCGCGGAAAATACGGTCACAGCGTTAAAACCACTTATGCTTGCAAAAAAGGATATTGACTGGTCGAAGGTAAAGATTGAAAAAGAAATTGATACAAATGTCTATTACATCATAAAGGTAAACGACGAGGAGTTGACAGTTGCAGATGCGGCGAGAGCAAGACTTGGGACAATGAATAAGGTATTTGGACCAATTTTACCGATACTTGACAAGATAGGTTATCAGTACAACTATGACGAAGCTTCAAGGACGTTGTCTTTTGCTAACGGTTCAAATAATTATGTTGTTACGGTAGGCT
>JBJEIU010000020.1:0-5053 GCA_051877355.1 Hominilimicola sp. | reverse complement strand
CTGTTGCGTATGACGTAAGAGATAATGTAATCGGACGTGATGAAATAAAACGCACAGGAGAGCCTGCAACAGTACGTCTTACACCGCATACAGGCTCGGAGGGTCTGCTGGCAGACGGCAGCGACCTTGACCCGTCAGCATGGTATCATATTCAGCTTATCGGTCAGTATGGTAAGAGTGAGCCGATAATGATGAAGGTTTATAAATGGGAAGACGGCAAAATGACATTTTTGAGCGAGTATGACAATGTAAACGAAAGAAATAATTCTCCGGCGTCATATATTGCCGTGCAGCCGAACACAAGCATAGATAATGTGCGTATAACAAAGCTTGGCGCGGATACGCTTACACTTTCCACACTGCCTGCCGGCACAATAGAGCTTAACGCAGGCTCCGGCGTGACAATGCAGTTTTCTGCAGCGAGAAACGGATGCAGTATAAATAAACCTGATGTTGAATGGAAGGTTTTTGAGAATAACGCTGAAATAAATGATGGAAGCGTAACAATAAATACCGCAGGTGAGCTTAAGACGGCTGTTGATTGCGGTGATAAGAAGATTACTGTTAAAGAAATATCCACAGAAAAGGGTAATGCAGAGGGCAGCTATGATTGAACAATTAAGGCTGTTAATCTGGACGATGAAAAATTTGATACCCTCTTTGATAAAAGTTGACACAAACGGACTTGTTTTAATTGACGCGACAGCGGCAGAACAGACGATTTATATAAGAGTTACAGCGGCAGAAAGTGATGTATATCAAAGTTTACCGCTCGGTATTAAGGGAAGCGACATTTTTACCGTTACAGGCTTCGGAGTAAATGAAGGAAATACTGCTATAACAGAATTAAAAGTTGAAAAGAATTTTTTCTATAACGGTGACGTTGTATTTGTTGTAGCAATGTATGGCGAAGATGGAATGCTGATGAAGGTCGCAGTGAGAAATATGAGAGATAACACATTGGCAGTCGGTGAAAATAAAATAAGCATAGATGAAATAGAGTTGCCGGAGAATTTCGGTTTTGTAAAGGCAATGATATGGACATCGCTGTAATCTATTAAAGGAGCCTTAAGGGCTCCTTTAATGCTGCAAAAAATAATTAATAGTGACTTGTTTAATCTTCATTTTTTTGTGGAATGTGAGAAATTTTGAAAGCTTTTTTGCGTAAAAAAAGGATTTTCGGAGTTGAATGTAGTATTATAAAAAAGATTAAAAAATTTGTTAGAAAATAAAAAATAGTGGTAAATATAAAATGTGTGCGTTTGATTAAAGCGTGAAATATAGTGCAATGCAGGTATATTTTTCTGCATAATGTGCGAAAATAATACCATCAAAAGGAGGTGACGGTGTATGCCCAGACGTATTTCTGACGACATGATAGCGCATATTTGTGACGAAAATGATATAATCGATTATGTATCCCAGTACGTGCAGCTGAAAAAATCGGGGCGTGATTACAGTGGCCTCTGCCCGTTTCACCATGAAAAGACGCCGTCATTTCATGTAAGCCGAGAAAAACAGCTTTTCCACTGCTTCGGCTGCGGCGCAAGCGGAAATCTTGTTCAGTTCGTAATGAGGACTGAAAATCTTGATTTTGTGGACGCACTGAAGCTTTTAGCAGACAGAGCAGGCATTATAATTCCGGAGGACGACGGCGATTTCAGCGACGAAAGCCACGAAAAGAAAAAAAGAATACTTGCAATGAATAAATACGCAGCAAGATTTTTCTATGATTGCCTTAAGGATAAAAGCATAGGTGAAAAGGGACAGCAATATTTTATAAAGCGTAATATTCCTTGGAAAACAGTGACAGTATACGGACTTGGTTATGCGCCCGACAGCAGAGATATGCTTTTAAAGCATCTTGCCTCAAAAGGATTTAATACAAATGAAATAGTTGAAGCTGGGCTTGCGGTCAGTCGTGAGGGGAAAATATACGATAAATTCCGAGACAGGGTAATATTTCCAATTATAGATGTGCGCGGCAACGTTATAGGTTTCGGCGGACGAATAATGCACGACAATAAGGAAATAAACGGATATAAAATTCCCAAATACTTAAATTCACCTGAAACGCCTGTGTTTGACAAAGGCAGAAATTTGTTTTCTCTGAATCTTGCGAAAAACGCTAAATCCTCTGAGATTATCCTTTGCGAGGGATATATGGATGTAATATCGGTATATCAGGCTGGCGTTAAAAATATTGTGGCAACATTAGGAACAGCGATTACAGAAAATCAGGCAAAACTGATGCTGAGATATGCCAATGAGATACTAATTTGCTATGACAGCGACGAAGCCGGCACAAAGGCGGCGCTGAGAGCTATTGACGTAATAACTGACGCTGGTGGACGCTCAAGAGTAATACGGCTAAAAAACGCGAAAGACCCTGATGAGTACATAAACAAAAACGGAGTTGAAAAATTCAAGGAAACGGTCAGAAATGCCGTGCCTTCAACAGAATTTAAAATTTCGCTTATAAAAAAACAGTATGATACGACGAGTACAGAAGGTAAGATACTTTTTATTGATGAAGTTGTAAAGGTATTTGCAAAACTTAAGGACGCCGTGGAAATTGACGCCTATATCACAAAGGTGGCAGAGGATACGGGTATAAGCAGAGATGCCATACTCAGTAAATACCGTGAAAAAACGTCAAAAAACACATACAGAAGAATTCCGACAAAAACTGAATATCAGAAGAAAGCCGAACAGAAACAGAGAGAAACTGTGCGTGAGCAAAAGGTGACGGCAAGTCTTCTTGAAGCGGAAAAAAGGCTTATAGGGCTCATCTCGCAAAGCAAAAAGCTTTACAGGATTGCATCGGCGCAGATTAGAGCAGAGGAATTTTCTACAGATGTTTACAGACGGCTTGCAAGAATGATTTATGACAGCTATGAAAATGACGCTTCACCTGACGGCGCAATGATTTTAAATTCATTCAGCGGTGATGATGTGACTGAGGCGTCGGCGGTCTTTTATAATCTTGAAGTTTACAGCGGTGACGAGGAAACCGTCAAAGAGCTTTTATATACAATAAAATTAGAAAAGTTGGATATACGTATTAATGCGGAAACCAACGCGTCAGCTCTTGCTGAATTGTTTCGGGAACGTGAAAGGGTTCTTGAAGAAAAAAATACTTGGGAGGAATAACAATAATGCTTGACGAGAAGAAAAAAGCTATAAAAAGAGAGCTTGTGGAAAAGGGTAAGAAAAAAGGGGTTCTTGCCTTTAAGGAAATCACAGAGGCGTTTGAAGATGTTGAAGTGACACCTGACGAAATTGAACAGCTTTATGATAAATTTGAAAAGGAAGGCATAGAGCTTGTTGAGGACCTTGACAAGGAGCTTGAAGAAATTGAGGTTTCAAAAGAGGAACTTGAAGATTTATCTGTCCCTGAGGGCATTAATATTGATGACCATGTTAAAATGTACCTTAAGGAGATAGGCAAGGTTAATCTGCTTACTGCCGAGGAGGAAATGTCGCTTGCCAAAAGAATGGCCGACGGTGAAGAAGCAAAGAACCAGATGGAAGAAATGGGCGATGATATTCCGGAGGAAGCAAAGGAGCAGATGAACTTCCTTATTACTGATGGTGAAAAGGCAAAAAAGAGCCTTGCAGAAGCCAATTTGCGTCTTGTTGTAAGTATCGCAAAACGTTATGTTGGCCGCGGTATGCTTTTCCTTGACCTTATACAGGAAGGAAATCTGGGTCTTATAAAGGCCGTGGACAAGTTTGACTACACTAAAGGATATAAATTCTCCACGTATGCCACATGGTGGATAAGGCAAGCTATAACCCGAGCAATTGCCGACCAGGCAAGGACAATCAGAATACCTGTACACATGGTGGAAACCATAAACAAGCTTGTAAGGGTATCACGTCAGCTTGTGCAGGAGCTTGGACGTGAGCCTACCCCGGAGGAGCTGGCAAAGGAGCTTAATATGCCCGTTGAAAAGGTAAGAGAAATTTCAAAGATTTCCCAGGAACCTGTATCTCTTGAAACTCCCATAGGTGAGGAAGAGGACAGTCACCTGGGAGACTTTATTCCGGATGATGACGCTCCTGCGCCGTCAGAAGCGGCAAGTTTTGTACTTTTAAAGGAACAACTGGGAGATGTGCTGAAAACTCTTACACCGCGTGAGGCAAAGGTGTTGAGACTGCGTTTTGGTCTTGATGACGGACGTGCGAGAACTCTTGAGGAAGTGGGCAAGGAGTTTGAGGTTACAAGAGAGAGAATACGACAGATTGAAGCAAAAGCCTTGAGAAAACTTCGCCACCCGAGCAGAAGCAAGAAATTAAAGGACTTTTTGGATTAATAATTAAAAAGCAATATCATTATTTGGTATTGCTTTTTGCAAATAAACGGATTTTCGGAGGTTATTATGGATTGGATAAAGGTGTCGATTTTCACCACATCAGAAGGTATAGAGCCTGTAAGCGGCAGATTATATCAGCTTGGAATAACAGGTCTCGAAATTGAGGACGAACAGGATTTCAAGGAATTTTTAGAAAATAACAAGCAATATTGGGATTATGTTGATGATGATTTGATTAAGAAAATGGAGGGCGAAACTCAGGTAAAGACTTATGTCAGTGACGATACCGCGGGACGTGAACTTCTGCTTGCAATAAAGTCAACACTTGCAGAGCTTAAAGCCATTGACGAGAATAATGAGTTCGGCAGACTTGAAATCGAAGTTGACAATATGACAGAGCAGGATTGGGCTAATAACTGGCGCCAGTATTTTCATCCTATGGAAATAGGAGACAAGCTGATGATAAAGCCTGAATGGGAGGAATTATCGGAACCGACTGACAGAATAGTATTTAATATTGAGCCGGGAATGAGCTTCGGAACAGGCTCGCATTACACAACACAGCTGTGTCTTGAAGCACTTGAAAAATATATAAAGCCTGGGGTAAAAATGCTTGACCTTGGATGCGGCAGCGGTATACTGTCAATTATTTCACTGCTGCTCGGCGCAGATGAGGCAGTGGCAGTTGATATAGACCCCAACGCGGTTGACACGGCATATCAGAATGCCGCAAG
>JBJEIU010000019.1:0-5071 GCA_051877355.1 Hominilimicola sp. | reverse complement strand
GGAAAATAAAAGATTATAAACGTAAGCCAATTAAAATATATATCAGCTCAAATGGCGGATTTGTTTATGATATGTGGGCGCTTATTGATATAATACTAACATCAAAGACACCTGTTTATACATATTGTACGGGATATGCAATGAGTGCAGGACTTCAAATCTTTCTGGCGGGACATAAGAGATATTGTAGTAAGCATGCTACTTTTGTATACCATCAGTTGAGCGGAGGAGTTGTTGGTACATACCAATCAATGGCAGAGAATATGGATGAAAGTAAATATCAACAGAATGCCATTGAGGAATATGTACGGTCACGTACAAATATAACGATGAAACAGCTTGAGGAAATTCGTATTAAAAAGCATGATGTATTTATCCACTCTGATGAGGCATTGGATTTGGGAATAGTAGACGAAATCATTGAATGAAATAAAAAATTACAGTGAAATTATCCTTAAGATAAGAAGACAATTACATTAAAGGAGATATGATACTATTGACTAAAAAACAACTTAAGTTGAGTAGTTTTTGTAAAGAGTATGATATTCCCAGAACGACAGTTATGGAATTAAAGTACCGAGAAAATTTCCCTGCCTATAAGATAGGGGATAGGTGGTACGTTGATTTGCAAAAATTTATTCAATGGAGAGATTTACATAATGTATGAAAACGTTGGTTATATAACAGAATATTGACAGATAAAATATTTAGTGATAGAATATCATTAGATATTTATTGTCTGTTATATGGAGAAAGGAAGTATAGATAAATGCCTAAAATACCATATAACAAACGGAAAGATGGGCGATATTACAAGCAAATTATAATTGGCGTTAATGTTGATACAGGCAAAAGAAAGGTAAAGACATTGTATTCGAGAGACTGGAGGGAGTTGGATAAGAAAGTCCGAGAGTTGCAAATAAATCTTGAGCAGGGAAAATGCATTCAAAAAAATATTACTTTAGACGAATGCATTAAAATGTGGTGGAGAGAAAAGGTAGATATATCATCAGCAAGTAAATACACATACAAAACTCACTTAGCGCATGTTAAGGAGTTATTATCATTAAAACTGACAGATATAAAGCCTATGCACATTCAAAAAATTTATAGTAAATTATACGAACAACAATATAATGCTGTTCTTAAAGCGTTGCCAAGTTTATTACATTCTATTTTTGACTTCGCTGTGAGGAACGATTATTTAGGAACAAATATAATAGACAAGGTAACAGTACCGAAGTTAAAGACTGGTAAGCGCAGGGCTTTAACGGAAGAAGAAAAGTCGGCGGTTGATAATGCTTTTAATGATTTCACAATATTTGAGAAAGCCCTTGTAGGGCTGTTTTTGTATACAGGGATGCGGAGAGGCGAAGTCTTAGATTTGAAATTTAGTGATATTGACTTTGCCAACAACATAATCTTTGTAAAACGTACCTTATCAAGAGATGAGAACAGTAGAGTTATTGAAAGAAATACAACTAAAAGTCCCGCAGGGATAAGACAAATTCCTCTTGTTCCCCGGTTGAAAGAAATACTTACTGAATATTGTGATGGGATAAATTATAGGGATGGGTATTTATTTCTTACGAGAAACAATACTTTTTATGATAGCTCGGTTTTTACAAATAAATGGAAACATATATTAAAAAAAATAAATAAGTATATGCCACCAGATACTCCCACTAAAATATCACCACATTATTTCAGACATAATTATGCTACGGATTTAATTTATGCAGAACTCCCTTTAAAGACTGTACAATATATAATGGGTCACGAGAATATACAGGTGACAATGAATATCTATACAGATGTTATAATAGATAATAAAAAGTCTATTGAAAAGCTAAATGATTATTGGAACCTGTAAGTATGTCAAAAGTATGTCAGTAGCCTTATTTAACATTAATGTACACAATAAATTATTATGCAAATATCGCAATGCAAATGTTGATTTAAATAAATTAAAGTTTAAGAAAACGACAGAAAAAGTGAGAAAATAAAAGAAAAACAAAGAAATGGAGATTATCATGTATTTAGTAATCGGACTTGGAAATCCGGGTAAGCAGTACGACATGACGCGTCATAATATCGGTTTCCATACAATAGATTATATAGCGGACAAATACGGTGCAAAGCTAACAAAGCTTAAATTCAAGGCGGTATACGGCGACGCGGTAATCGGCGGCGAAAGGGTGTACCTTGTAAAGCCGCAGACGTTTATGAATTTAAGCGGTGACGCGGTTGCGGAAATGGCGCAGTTTTATAAAATACCGCCCGAAAACATAATAGTGATAAACGATGATATTTCCCTTGATACGGGCAGAATACGCGTAAGGGGAAAGGGCAGCGCGGGCGGTCACAACGGACTAAAGTCCATAATATATCGCCTGAATTCCGATGCGTTCCCACGTGTAAAAATGGGTGTTGGCGCGCCTAAGCACGAGGATTATAACTTGGCTGACTTTGTCTTAGGACGCTTCACAAAGGAGGAAATCCCCATTATGGAGGAAGCTATAAAGAAAGCGGAAACTGCCGTATATGAAATTATTAAAAACGGTGTTCAATCAGCAATGAACAAATGCAATGGTAAGTAATAGATTTGGAAGTATAGGTTAAGGAAATGAAATTTTCTGATATTTTAAAAGAATACCCTCCTTATAAGGGGATTGTGCAAAATCTGAATAATGCGCCGATATCGGTTGCGGGAATAGTCGAGTCAGCGCAGGGACAGCTTATATACGCGCTCGGAAAAGAAAATAATTCTTCATCTCTTGTGGTGTGCTACAGCGATATGGAGGCGCGTAAGCTTTATTCCGATATGGAGCTTTACAGCGATAATGTACTGTATTTCCCTGCAAAGGAATATATTTTCTACAATATAGAAACCTCCGGACATCAGAACGAACACGCGAGAATTTCAGTTATACAGAAGCTTGTAAGCGGCGGAAATTATATCGTTGTGACAAGTCTTGACGCGATTTTGCAGTACACCGCCGACAGGGAGAAATTTGAAAGGCTGTGTATCACATTCGAGCTTGGAAAGCAATTTGACCTTGACAAGCTGACGCAGGATTTGGTTGTTATGGGCTATTCGCGCGAGGACAGCGTTGAGGGCGCGGGACAGTTCGCCATAAGAGGCGGTATACTTGATATTTTCCCGCCGGGCAATGAAAATCCCTACAGAGTTGAATTTTTTGATGATGAAACCGATTCGATAAGGGAGTTTGATACCTATACCCAGCGTTCGCTGGATAAGGTGGACGCAGCGTGTATCGCGCCTGTGTGCGAGGCGGTTATAACCGATGAAAAGCGCGATGAAATAATCACAGAGCTTGAAAAACGCATACGCAGCGCGAAACGCAAAAAGAGCGATGAAACCATATTTATAGAAACCACAAAGGCGGATATAGAGAGCCTTAAGGAAACGCGCTATTTCCCGTCGATTGACAAATATGTGTCGCTTGTTTATGATAAAATTCCGTCACTGACGGATTATTTTTCAGAAAACGACCTTGTATTTATAATAGACCCAAAGCGTATCTGTGAGAGGGGCAAGTCCTTTGAATGGGAGAAAAACGAGCAGATAGCCGAGCTTAAGGAAAAGCGCATAATCGGCGCGTATAAGGATAAGTTTTACTGCGGCTACATGGATAAGGTATTGGAAATGTCCGCTAAAAAGCTTATCTCTCTTGACGTGCTGTCACATTCAAATACGGACTTTAAATACAAGCGTCTTGAAACGTTTGCCACGAAAACAACAGTGTCCTTTCACGGTAAAATTGAATATCTCTATGAAGATTTAAGAAACTGGCAAAGCAAGAATTATACTGTTGTTATTCTTTGTAATTCGCGCGGCAGGGGAGAAAACCTTGCAGGTGTACTTGTGGAAAAGGGCATACGGGCAAGGTTTATTTCGGGTGATTCAAAGGACAACGATATAAAGTTCAACAAGGGTGAAACGGTTATAATACGCGGCGAGCTGAACAAGGGCTTTGAATATCCGGAAATGAATTTTGTGCTTGTTTCCGACCGCGAGATTTTTGAAACGAAAAAAAGCCGTTCAAGGCGTAAGGTTGAGAATGCCAATAGAATAAAGAATTACACCGATATAAGCGTCGGCGATTATGTTGTACACCAGACACATGGTATAGGACAGTACATGGGCACGCAGAAAATGTCGGTAAACGGCATAACAAAGGATTATCTTAAGATAAAGTATCAAGGTACGGATTCACTGTATATACCCATAGACCAGCTTAACCTGCTGTATAAATACGTGGGTAACACAGATAAAAAGCTGAAGCTTAACCGCCTTGGAGGAAGCGACTGGAGCAAGACAAAGCAGCGTGTAAAGCAGTCCACGGCGGAGCTTGCGAAGAAGCTTGTGGCGCTGTATGCGGAGCGTGAAAAGACAAAGGGTTTTGCGTATAGTGAGGATACGCCATGGCAGAGGGATTTTGAGGATACGTTCCAGTATCAGGAAACGGAGGACCAGCTGCGTTCCATTGAAGAGGTCAAGACCGATATGGAAAGCACAAAGCCTATGGACAGACTGCTTTGCGGAGATGTTGGTTTCGGCAAGACTGAAGTGGCGCTTCGCGCCGCGTTCAAGGCGGTGGGCGACTCGAAGCAGGTGGCGTACCTGTGTCCCACGACCATTCTTGCAATGCAGCATTATGAAACGTTTTTGAAGCGTATGGAAAGCTTCCCCATAAAGGTGGAAATGCTGTCGCGCTTCCGCACTGCCGCAGAGCAGAAGCGTATTTTAAAACAGCTTAAAACAGGCGAAATCGACATCATAATCGGAACGCACAGGATACTTTCAAAGGACTTGGAATTCAAGGACTTAGGACTGCTAATCATAGACGAGGAACAGCGTTTCGGCGTCGCGCACAAGGAGAGGTTAAAGGAATTAAAGCAGAATATAGACGTGCTTACAATGACGGCAACGCCTATCCCGAGAACGCTCCACATGGCAATGACGGGTGTGCGTGATATGAGCGTTTTAACAGAGCCGCCCGAAAATAGATACCCCGTACAGACGTATGTGCTGGAGGATAACCCC
>JBJEIU010000018.1:0-5120 GCA_051877355.1 Hominilimicola sp. | reverse complement strand
ATCCTTATACTCAACGGACTGCGTAAGCGGTATGTGCAATCGCAGCTTGATGGGTACAGAAACCGATATAATATAGAGGACATTATATTCGAGGGTAACGGCATTGACAGACTGGCGCTTTTGTCCACTGTGGGTAAAGGCGCTCTAAAGACGGATACTGAGCCACCACAGGAAAATATCAAAAAAGAATTTGAGCTGCCGGGCATAAGAGCAAAGCCGGAGAAAAAGGACGATGAAGAAAATCAGCCGCTCAAAGTGGAATCGGAGCCAAAACCTGACAAAGCGGAAAAATCTAAGAAAAGCGGCGTGAAAATCAAAAAAACCAAACATGGATTTATCAGACGCAGTAGGAATGATAATTCGTGTTTGTCTATTGCAGTTTTCGGTACAACTCATGGCGCCGGGGCTACCAATATGGTGACGACGCTTGCGGAGTTTCTATCGCTTAGCGGTAAAAAAGTAATCGCGCTTAATTTATCCGGCGGAACGGAGTTTCAATACGTTAAGGGCAAGGCTGAATACAAGGATATGAGATTAGCTGAAACAGGAGGCGAGGGCATAGTCAACGGTCAGACATACGGTGAGGAATACGATATTATTCTTATTGACCTCGGCACACCTTTTATGATAGATACGGATGGACAGTTCTGCGGCGTATCGTCAGGGTATCCGTATAAAAATGTTGAGCTTTTAAAAGCCTGCTCGCTTAAAATTGTGATGGCGCTGTCAGATGCGTGGCATATTAATAAGGCGGAATATTTTATGACAGATGATAAGTGGAGAGGTATAATTTCAAACGACTATATTTTTCTGTTCGATAAGGAGCCGCCTCTTAAAAATAAGTATAATAATATAAATATGTTTAACAGAAACAGTCAGAGCTTTGCGGATGAAATCGCAAGGCTTTTTTTGTAGGAGAGGAGAGATAAATATTGAAAAAGTTATTTGAAAACAAGCTTGTGGTAGGCGGTATTTGTATTGTTGTTGCGGCGATACTCGCATTTCTGGTCTTGCCGGGAATGTATAAGAAAAAGGAAAAGACTATAATGGTATGCAAATTGCAGACCGAGATAGCGGCAGGAACGAAAATAGAAAAGGAAATGCTAAAGGAAGCAGAGGTCGGAAGCTACGGATTGCCGGAAAGTGTTGTCAAAAATCCCGACGATATTGTGGGAAAGTACGCTAAAATCAGTATGACGCCGGACGATTATTTATTATCATCACGGTTTGAGGATTATGTATCTGACGAAAAGCTTGACAAGGTTATAGCCGAGGGGAAACGTCTTGTAGCTGTAAGCGTTCCGACCAATGCCGCAAGCGTGGCTAATCAGCTAAGAAAGGGCGATAAGGTTACGGCGGTGTATTATGCCGATGATGCGGTTGTGACGGACAACGACTTGCATGGTCTTGAAATTTACAGCGTTGAAAACGAGGACGCTCAAAATCTTGAAGATGTGCAGAGCGGCGACGACGCGGATAATACAATCGCCGCAAGTGTTACGCTTATAGCGACGGAGGCGCAGGCGGTAAAGCTGGTAAACGCAGAGTATTCCGGAAAGGTACATCTTATTCTTGAAAGCCGAGGTGTGGTATAATGAACGCGAAAATAATAAGCGTATGGGGAGCGAACGGAAGCGGTAAGACCACAACAGCGGTTAATCTGGCGTTTACGCTTGCGCAGCGTAATTTTACTGTAGGAGTGATTTCTTCAAATGTATATTACGGCGAAATGCAGACAGCTTTCGGCTGTAACGTACCCGATGACCGTGGCATCTATCACGCGCTTATGGGCGGCGAAACAAAGAATATGTTTGTGCAGGCAGGGAAAACGTCTGTGTTTGTGCTGTCTGTACCCGATAAGTTTGACGCCATGCAGCTTACCACCATATCGGCAAAGAGCGTCAAGGATATGCTTGACGACGCGGCAATACGTTTTGATTATATTATCATTGACGGAAGCGCGGAGCTGAACAACCCCATATCCAGCATCGGCATGATTGAGGCTGACAAGCTGATTGCCGTGCATAAACCTTCGGTGAAGGATTGCTTGTGGCACGACAGTATGCGTAATGTCCTTGATTTGCTTAATCTGGCATACAAGACAGAGCATATCCTGAACGGTCACGATAAGTCCTGCGACCTTGCAGCATACAAGTCGAGCGTAGGTTTGATGTTTGAGTTTGAACTCGGTTATGTAGAAAATGCGAAAATATACGCAAACACCGGACAGGCTATCGTGCTGCACGATTCCAAGCAGGAACGCGCGTATGCTTCAGGAATACAGGCTCTTGCCAATTCTATTATAATGTAAGGAGGGCAGCTATATGGTAGATGTTTTTAACATAAATGACCTTATATATAAGGTGAATGTCAACACAAGCGCGGATACTTCCAATCAGCAGACTATGGAATATAAGGATGTGCTTGATAAAGTGCGCCATATCATATCCAAATACCATTCGGCGGAGCTGATAGATGTTATTTATTCGCCAACAGCGGGCGATAAGCTGAAAAACCTCATAATCCGCTATCTCAATCAGAACAGAATGTCGGTTGAGGAGTGTGCCAATATTTCCGCGCTTGCCGATAAGATATATGAAGATATGGCGGGCTTTGGTATACTCACGAAGTATCTTCAGGATGAAGAAGTTGAGGAAGTTAATATAAACGCTTGGAACTGTATTGAGGTTATCTATCCCGACAGGATAGAGATGTTACGGGAAACCTTTGTGTCTCCTGATGACTGTATGGACAAGATAAAGAAAATGGTATGGCTCGGCGGTTCTATTATTGACGGCTCCAATCCGAAAGTTGATAGCTTCATAGGCGAAGGAGTAAGAATATCGGCGCTTATTCCGCCTTGTGTAGACAGCAAGACAGGCGGCGTGGCGTCTATCAGACGACAGAAAGAGAATGTAATTACCCGACGCCTGATGATTGAATACGGCAGCGCAACACCGGAGGAGCTGGAGTTTTTACCGCTGTGTATAAATAATGGTGTGTCGCTTGCGATAGCAGGAAGCACGGGCAGCGGTAAAACAACAGACCTTGCGTATCTGATTTCATGCCTTGATAAGCGAAAGAGAATTTACACGATTGAGGACACGCGCGAGCTTAATATAGCTCAGTATGAAAACGGCAGAATGACAAACCGTGTTGTACAGACATTAACAAAGGATGCTCCTAATCCCATATCAATGGACGATTTGTTAAAGGAAGCGCTGCGTTTCCATCCGTATGCGATAATTCCCGCCGAGATGCGCGGAGCGGAGGCAATGACGGCGGTTGAAGCCGGACGAACAGGACACGTTATAATAAGTACATTACATGCGAACTCCGCTGTTGACGCATATAACCGTATTCTTTCGATGTGCGTCGCTACGGGACTCAGACTTTCCGAAGCGAAAATCCTTGAGTTTATTCTGGAGGCTATTCCGCTTGTATTGTTTAAGAGGCAGCTTCCCGATGGGCGGCGTGTGTATGATGAAATCTTTGAGGGCACAGGGATAAAAGACGGTAAAGTAGTCGGGAATACCCTGTACAAGTATGAGATTGAAAAGAATATATACGGCGCTGACGGACGTGTTGAACAGGTTATCGGTCATCACAGGAAGGTCAGTAAGATGTCGCCGGAGCTTATACACCGTTTGCGTTACGGTGGTGCAAGCGAGGAAGATATAAAACAGTTTATGTAACGAGGAGGTTTTTGAGATTGCAAAATATAATATTGATTATGATATTCGCGCTCCTACTTACGGGAGCATTTTTTATTACCGGAATAAATCCATTCCGAAGAAAGGCATATATTTCTCTTTCTAAGCAAATACAGGAGGAGAAATTCAAAAATGTTGATGAACGGTTTGATAAGCTCGGTTTTAAGGATCGGCTTGTTACGACAATTCAGAATACGGTGGCTATGGGCGGCAGCAATATGAAAATGTTTACCGTTCTGATTGCCATAGCGATAGCTGCCGGTATAGGTGCGGGACGCATGATGTTTGCGGATAACGGACTCGCGCTTGTAACGGGTATTGTGATGATACCCGTTCCGTACATATTTCTGAAGGTAAAATCACGATGGTATAAGCGTAATCAAGACGAGCTTTTGGAAAATTCACTTAGCCTTATAACGAACAGCTATATAAGCTGCAACGATATTATAAAGGCTGTCAGTGAAAATCTGTCAAAGCTTGACGTGCATAGACCGTTCGCGGAATTTGTAACCGATGTTACGCTCATAGACAGCAATCTACGGCGCGGACTCAGACGGCTGGAGCTTAAAATCAACAATAAATACTTCTCGGAATGGATTGATATTCTCGTATTATCGCAGGAAAAGTCAGGAGATATGCGTTTTATTCTTCCCGCTGTCATAGACGGTATGAACGACGCAAAGAAATTACAGATTGAGGCGGACACCGTCATGATGAATGTGTGGAAGGAATATTTTATGTCTATCATTCTGGCTTTTTCGATAATACCGATTTTAAGGTTTTCAAACGCGGAATGGTTTAAAATTCTGATTCATACGTTTGTTGGCAGATTGCTTATCGTTCTGATGCTGGTGCTTACAATTATATCAGCATTTTTGACGCTTAAAATCAATAAACCGCTGTAACGGAGAGGAGGAAAATATATGTCAATTATAATATTTATTTTAGTTATGGCGGGAATGTTCAGCATTTTAAGCAGCGTATTAAAGCTGCCGCCGTACAGCACAGTTCAGCGCTTACGAGGGGTGTCGGGGAAAACAGGAATGACGGAAACACTCAATCAGCGTTTGCTTCTACCCGTCATAAAAATAGTTGCTCCGTTTATACGCCTTGATGACTTTAAGCAGCGCAGAATGAAAAGCAAGCTTGAACGGGCGGGGATTGGATTTACTCCGCAGGAATATTACGCGCGCGCCGCTGTTATGGCAGTGGGAACCTTAGTAATCGGCGGCTTGCTCGCAATGCTTATTATGCCGCAGATGGTCGCGATTATCTGTATTATGGCGGTAATCATGTATATGCACTTTTTTGGCGACGTCAATGACAAGCTGAAGGAAAAGGACAGGCTGATTGAAAGCGAGCTGCCGAAGTTTATCCGCGCTATTGTACAGGGCTTGAAAACAGAAA
>JBJEIU010000017.1:0-5135 GCA_051877355.1 Hominilimicola sp. | reverse complement strand
AATTTATAAAAGCTTTATAACCCATATCTAAAACATTTTCTATATTAATATAAGTTAAGTTAGAACAACTTGAGAATGCATAATCACCTATACTCGTTACATTCACAGGTATTGAAATATTCGTTAAACTATTACAACCTGAAAAAGCACTATTACCTATGCTTATTAAATTTTCGGGTAATGTTATATTTGTTAGACTTTCACAGTTGCAAAAAGTTCTTGAATTTATACTTTTTATATTATCAGGTATTGTAATACTTGTTAAATTTTTACAGCTATAAAATGTTGATTTACCTATGCTCTCTACACAGTCCGGTATTATAACTGATGAGATGTTTGAACTTGCAAAAACTCCATCACTTGAACTGCCTATAGAGTCGCTTCCTATATATTTAACTGCAACACCATCAATAGTGCTAGGAATAACAACTTCTGTTGAACTACCAGTATATTTGGTTATAGTACCTGTTGAACTGTCAAATATAAAATCTGATTCGGCGGTTATATATTTTATTGTACTTGTATCAGGATATAAAGAAGAGTTATCCGCAGTTGAACCCTTTTCGCAGTATATTACAGCATTATTAACATCACCTAATATATCACTGCCTATTGATGTTACACTACTTGGTATCATTATACTCTCTAAGCTAGTACAATCAGAAAAACACCAATAAGAAATTGTCATTACACTACTTGGTATTGTTACATTTGTCAAACCGATACAGTATTTAAAAGCAGATGAACCTATACTTGTTACGCTATTAGGTATAACTATGCTTGTCAAATTTCTACATGACATAAATGCTGATGATCCTATTTCAGTCACACTATCAGGTATAATATAATCTCCGGTTAATCCATTAGGATATGAAATAATTTTTGTTATATCTTTATTGTATAACACCCCATTAACAGAAGTGTATTTTTCATTGTTCGCATCAACGGAAATATTTGTTAAAGAGCTGCACCCATAAAAGGTATTACCATAAATGCTTTTTACACTTTGAGGAATAGAAATGCTTTTTACATTATGGCAGCTTTGAAACGCAAGACTCTCAACTTTTTCAACTCCATTTGGAATATCAATATACGTCAGTCCGCTGCACTGAAAAAAAGCGTTTGACCCAATTGTTACAACTGATGACGGTATTATTATTTCCGTAAGCTTATAAGAATTTGAAAATGTCGAAGATTTTATAGTATTTACCGTATCAGGTATTGTATAACTGCCCTGCCGACCTTGAGGATATTTTAGAATTGTTGTAATATCCTTGTTGAACAATACACCGTCAACAGATGCATAATAAGCATTATCATTGCTTACAATTATCGCTTTAAGACTGTCACAAGGATAAAATGTATCAGTATAAATCTGTTCTGCCAAAGGTGGTATTGTTGCACTTTTCATTAATTTACAGTGTCCAAATGTTCTTGATGCCATTTTTTTAATACTGTTTGGCAGAGTTATTGTTTTAAGTTTGGTACAATAACTAAAAGCATTTGTACCTATGCTTTCAATTCCTTCAGAAATTATAACCGAAGTAATATTCGCACAGTAAAATACACCATCAGTATAAGTGACACCGGAATAATATCCAATATTTTTAACATCAATACCCCCGATACTGCTTGGCACAACAATAGCTTCTCCGCTGCCATTATACTTAGTAATAGTACCCGTAGAACTATCAAATGTAAAGTCACTTTCATCTGCATATTTGCAAAAACTCACATCCCCAACATAGCAGGTATCGTCGTTACTATTTACAGAGCTATCCTTTGTGTAAGTTATTATAATTGTATGGCTGCCGTCCGCATCCACCGCCACATTCAGCTTCTGCCATTCGGTCACACCTGAAAGAGTATGAACAGCCGTACCATCGAGTGACACGACCAGCTTATCATAGTTTTTTTCCGTAGATGTGTAACAGCCGAAGCTCATAACACCCATACCCGATATGGAAAATGTCATTGTGGAGCTTGAACTGCCTATACCCGAATTACCCGACTGGACAACTGTTATCCCATTGTAGTCAGTATTTATCCACGGATAGCTTGTATCATTTTCAACGTTAATATCCCCCGCCATTATTATATCACCCACTGTTTCTGCAACAGTCGGCATTACCATAATATTAATGGCAGTCAAGGATACTACAAATGCAATAAAAGCACTCAATAATCTTTTAAATTTATCAGCCATATCATTACCTCCGTTTATGCGACAAATTCAAGCTGTTCTGCCAATGGGTACATATCTTCATTCCAAAGCATAACCTTAACTATTACATCGCCTGTTACCTTAATTTCTCCTGGGTTGACATCAAAATCAATATAGGTCTTGCCTGTACCAAGAACAATATCCTTCTTTGTTATGCTGACAAGTTTACCGTCCGCGTCATATATTGCCGCCTGTCCGACAGCTTCGGTCAAATCGCTGCTGTCGCTTGATACAACAACACCTACAGAGCCATTCACAACACCCGATTCAAGTTCCAACAGATTGGATCTTTCATATATATTATAGTCATATATACCGCTTGAACCGTCAAGACTTGTATCAAAGTCATCAAGGTTGTTTCCCAGTATATTAGAATTTGAAGCAGAAGAACCGTCCAATTCCTCATTTCCGCCGCTTGATGTGCCGCCCAAGCTTACCTGTGCACCGTTTTGATATACATAACCCTCACTTGACACTGCTTCAAAACTGTTGGTGTCTACATTTGCAACGCCAAGCTTTGTGCCCTCTACCTCAAAATACTGCATAACACCTGCATCGTTAAGAGTAGATATGCTCAAATCACAGGCTGTACCGGGAATTACATTGCAAATTAGCCTGTCTGTTGTGCCAACATTGCCAAATTCAATTTTCCCTGATGTACCGCTTGCCTCTGCTTCATTGTAATAAATATCGTTATAAACTCTTAATTCAACTTCATCCTCTGCTAAATCATTTTTATAAGTCAACTCATAATTATCCACAGGCAACACATATTCTTCAAAATCGGAAATTTCACCCATCTCCATATTATCGATTCTATATGCGCCATCAATATCGGCAAGCTTAACACCGCTTGAATTTACAATATCATAATCATCAGCCTTTATGGCAATTCTAAAGCCGTTAATACCTTCATCACCATCTTCTCCATCGCTACCGTCAAGACTTTTGCTTCTTGCACCATTCGGCATAGCACTGTATACAGTAGAAGCATAACTGTAATCTAAATAATAGGAATATGTATGACTCCCTCCATTATATGAAAATGACTTTAAGTTTTTGCTTATAGTTATATGTCTGTCTTTTTTTGTAGGATAATTACAATCATAGACATTGATACGATAATTTCCTGATGAATCCCTTCCACAAGAAAGACCTACTAAAGCATGTCCTCCACCGTTTCTGTATACACCTATAATAACAGGATTTTTGCCTGTACTGCTGAAATTATTAACTGCGTTTATTAATCCCGAAAAATTATTTCTGTTTGATGAACGCTGTTTACTAACAGTACCTATCATTTGACTAAGCTGATATCTTTCAATCATTTTAGTTAGCGAAGTTTTATAACTTCTAGGAGCAACTATACTATAAAGGTTTGATGCTGTGCTGCTAAAAGTTCTAATCGATAAATTGTTGAGATAGAATTGCAAAGATGAAGAAGCCATACCATAGCATGAACCACCCCAATTGCCAGCATTTCTCCATGTATTGTATCCATTAGTGTAACCTAGAACAGATATATATTGTGACAAAGGCATTTTATAATTTGTTGGATAGCCAAAACTATTTGAACTATTGGTAAAGGAATATGTATTTCTGCCAACTTTGAAGTAATTATTTGTTGAAGTAGTTGAGTCAGAAACTACACAAGTTAACGTTTTTCCTTTAGACAATCCATTATAGCTTCCATAATCATTATAGGTTATAAGATAAAATACATATGTTCCTGCTTGAGTTATTTTTAAATCCAATCTCGTGTCTAAGCCACGTTTTTCCTTAAATACCAATGAACCATTTTGATTTGCGCATATATAATAGTATTTGGCTTCATAAGCATTTATATTTAAAGTTATCGTATCTCCCACCTTTGCGGAATTTGTACTTATAGACATATAGTATCCGCTTGGAGCACTGCCGGTTACGGTAATATATTTTGCATTTGATTTTCCATTATAACTGCCATAGGCATTTTTAGTTATAAGATATATGCCATATTTTCCTGTTTCAGGAAAGTTAATATTTACATTTAACAAACCCTGTAGTCCTGTAAATGTTTTTGAAGCCGTAGTTCTTCCGTTGGAAGTAACTACAACAGTCGCAGAGGTTGCTCTGTTTGTATTGCAATTAACGTCTACGCTGCTGCCAACCTTAACCGATGTTGCACTTAAAGACATACTATATGCCGTTGGCTTTCCATCTTTTACTGTAACAGTATGGATGCCGTTATGCTTTGAGCCATCAAAGGAGCCAAAATCATTATACAGTATTAAATACACCTTATAGGTTCCTGTCTGTGAAAAATTCACCCTGAAACAATCTCCAACATAATCAGATGCATAGCTGCGACCATTTCTCAATACAACAGCTTTAGCCTTTGTAGCATTATATTTTTTAAGGTTATATGTAACACTTTGTCCTGCGTATACACTACTTGAGGAATATGACAAACTATATCCCGATGGCGCATACCCTGCAGTTACATATAAGGAACCCCCATTAGCATAATATCCGTTAAATGAGCCATAGCTATTATACAAAACAAGATAAAACCTAAATGTTCCTGAATCTGCAATTTTAAAACTATAACTTCTGCCATTATATACCTTGCCACAATAGACTTCATTATTTCCACATTTTATGTGTAGATAACCATAGTTTGCGCCTCTCATAGATGATTTCCAAGTAAATGCTTCGTTTACTAAAACTCTTGACTTTGATACAGACATTGAATAACCCGATGGCTTAACTCCTCCATCTAGTTCATCATCGGAAACCGTTCCTTCAAGCTCCTCTCCTGGATCTTCAGTATTTTCAACATTTTGTCCTTCGTCATCTGTTATGGTTATATTTGCCCCTGCAGCAGAACTGTCAAGTTCTTCACCAACTTCAATGCTACCTTCCATAACAA
>JBJEIU010000016.1:0-5136 GCA_051877355.1 Hominilimicola sp. | reverse complement strand
TTGGCAAAGAACAAAACGGTACAAGCCGTGCAAACGTAGGCGGACGCACTCCCAACAGACCGCCTATTGCAAGAAATCCCGTAGGCGGAGTAAATGTAGGAGGCACGCATAATGTAGGCGGAGTAAATGCAGAAAGCAGTTCAAGCTCCGTCCAATCGTCAGCAACAGGCGGTACTCAGACAAATGTATCACAGGGCGGCAGTACAGATAGAAGTAGAAGTACATCGCATAGTGCGGAAAATATCCAAAACGGCGGTCAAGTAGTAAACAATACAGGCGGTCAATCAAGCTCTGTTGTAAATAATCACAGTGGAAGTGTGCAGGGAAATGTAAATAACAATTCACATACGGACAATATCAGCCGACAGCAGACCGTCAATAATCATAGGCAGATAAACCACGAATACAAGAACGGCAGATATAATCCTGCCGCTGTTAATAAAAAGCAGAACAGGACACTGTATCAGAAGCAGACAACAATTAAGAAAACAGACTCTACGACGGAGATGAATTTACGGAAGAAACGGAGGAATGGCGGTGGCAGAACAGAAAAATAATGCGGTAGCTACGGCGGGAAATATAGCCCATAAGCTACATGGTGCGGCACAGGTGGTACGAGGTGCAGTTACAGCGGATTTTATAGCGGTTGTAAGCGGAGCGACAAAACTCTTATCTCCTAAAGTGATTGCGATTATTATATGTACGCTGTTGTTTATAGTTTTACTCCCTGTTCTAATTATATTATCCTTGCCGCAGGTGTTATTCAACTGGGGAACGATAAATGATACGGAGCTTATGCAGCGTCACGAACACGCTACCTATCTTGCAAGCTGTTATGATGACTCAAATATAAGCGGAGATGATTTATTGTGGCTCATATCCATTGACGCGGTAAAAAATAACCAAGATGTAATGAATATGTCAAACAGCTCCGTTTTGGATACGATTAAGCGGTTTTTCTCCGTATCAAACGAATATGACGCAAACGGCGAGATATTATCTGAGAATATACGCAATAAAAGTCCTGATGATGTAATGAACGAATTAGGCTTTGACGATAATCAAAAAAACTGGGCAACGCTTATGTTCAACACCGTGAAGCAAGGTCAGGAAGAGGGTGACGTCAATCTGCCCGTAATAGCCGGAGGCGGGAATAACGGCATACCGGCGGAGGCGTACAATGATGAAACCTTTGCAAAACTCATAAATGAGGCTGAGAAGTATCTCGGTTATCCTTATGTGTTCGGCGGCTCATCACCGTCAACATCGTTCGATTGTTCCGGCTTTGTCTGCTGGGTTTATACGCACAGCGGAGTACATAACCTGCCAAGAACAACGGCGCAGGGAATATATAACCAGTGTACAAGGGTATCGTCAAGTGAAGCGAAGCCAGGCGATTTGGTGTTCTTTCAGGGAACGTATAATGCAGGTGAAACGGTTACGCATATCGGAATATATGTCGGCAATAACATAATGTTGCACTGTGGATCACCCATTCAGTACACAAGCATAGATACGAATTACTGGCGAAATCATTTTTACGCATTTGGGCGTTTATAAATTTTTTTAAGAGGAGGAGATTTTAGGTGAACGATTTTTTAATTCCCGCAAACTTTGAGGACAGCGGTAAGATAATGGGATTTTTTTCTACCCGTAATGTGGTGGAGGCGGCGGTTTTGGCGCTGCCGTTCGCGTTCCTTATATTTAAGCTGTTTCCCCTCGGCTTGACGTGGAAGATTATCTTATCCGCCGTATTTGTAATACCAATAGGAGGCTTTGCACTTATGGGTATTCGCGACGATCCGCTCAGCGTGTTTGTCCGTACTTGGTGGCAATGGCGGAAGAACAGAAAAATATTAGAATATCGAGGTGAAGTGACTTGAAACTAAATATATTTCCAAAGAAACAAGCGGCAGATGACGATTACTACGAGAACAGTACGCAGAGATGGCTGCCGGTAAAGGAATTTCGTGACGGAATAGTAGTTATGAAGGACGGGCGTTATGTAAAAGTCTTGGAGGTTCTGCCCGTAAATTTCTATCTTAAATCGGAAATGGAGCAGCAGAATATCATTTATTACTACGCAAGCTATTTAAAGATTGCGCCCGATAATATGCAGATACGCGTGCTGACGCAAAAAGCGGACATATCAACATACCTCGAAAGGCTCGGCGAATTTATGAGTACCGAAACTAATGAAGAGTGCAGGAATATGATGGCTGACGAAATGAACTTTGTTGAGCAGTTGTCATATAATGTGGCGGTGAAAAAACGGTTTTTCATCGCCTTTGATTTTACTCCGAAAAGCTTTGACAGAAGCTATACCTTTGAGGACGCCAAACGCTATCTGGAGGATGAGGAATACAAGGCTCGACGGTATCTTGCACAATGCGGTATTGAAGTGCTTGAAATATCGGACGACGCATTTTTGACGGATTTGTTCTTTACGCTGATTAACAAATACACGTCAAAGTCAATGAAGCCGGGACAAATAGGTGGTATGTATGACGAGGTTCAGGATATGGACAGCGGAATTTAAAGAGATGGGACGTGATATGATGAAACGAATAATATCAATTTTATTGCTTGTTGTAATGCTGTCGTCGGTGCTGGAAGCGTTTGCGGCGTTTACTTACAATGATATTACTGACGAACACTGGGCGGCTGAGTATGTAAAAATACTTACAAACCGCGGCATTTTGTTCGGTACACCGGAAGGCAAAATCCTGCCCGATGATAATATTACAAGAGCCGAGATTTCGGCTATGATTTCGAGAACATACGACAGCGACGAGTATGTGGACTTATCAAAACAGTCATTTGATGATATACAAGGGCATTGGGCGAAGAAAGACGTTGAACGTCTTGTGGATAAGGATATAATTCTTGCCGAAGAATACGGCGAATCTTTTCACCCCGATGTAAAGCTTACCCGTATTGAAATGATACGCTATGTATTAAGATGGCTGAAGCTGTCCGAACAGGCGGATAATGAAACGGGAAACACGGTATATAACGATGACTACAGTATAGCCGAGAAAGATAAGGGATATATAAAGCTTGCCGCAAAGTACGGTATAATTTCAGGTTATCCCGATAACACTGTAAGACCATACGGCAAGATTACGCGCGGCGAAGTGTTTAAGATATTCTGTGAGGCGTGGAATATATACATAACAGGAGAGGAAACGCCGGCGCCGACGGAGAGCGTGTCGCCAAGCCCGACTCCAAAAAGGACAGGAGGCTCATCGGGCGGCTCGTCAAGCCGTAAAGCGGTTGTGGATTTTGCAATTCCCGAAACCGCTCATACCGACACGCAGCTTGAGGTTGTAACTAAAAACAGTTATGTAAAATCTCTTGAATTGATTTTAAGGAAGTACGACGCGGAAATTAACGATTATTCCGATGTGCCGCTTGATGAATATATTGACGGAACGATGTCAGCAGAGGGCGGCGCCTTCAAATTTAAGTCCGGCGGTAAATACAGGCTATGCGCCGTTGCGGAAAATTCAAGAGGCAGAAAATACGAATACGCAAAGGATATAACTGTGTATGATGTAATGAATTTGAGCGTGCAAGCTGTAGAAACGACGCATACCGACACTGAAATACAGATAACTTCGTCAGCAGATAAACCGCTTTCGGATTGTTCCCAGAAGTGGAGTATAGCGTTTGACGGTGAAGCTGTGGAGGACTTATCCGAATATATAGATGGGGATTTGAACGGCAGTAATAATACCGTAAAGCTTATTAAAAGCGGAATATATGAAATTACATATACGGTAACTGACGCAGCGGGACGCGAATTTACGAATAGTAAAACGATAAAGGTTTATCCTACTGCCGGTATTACACTATCTGCTCCTCAATCCGCTATGTCAGGTGAGGATATTACGGTAAACGCCGCGTCTGACCTTACTCTTTCGTGGTATATCCAAAAAGACAATGTAAAGAAGTCGTATTCGGAATATGCCGCCGGAGTGCTTTCGGACAAGGGCGGAGTAATTCATTTTGAACAGGCAGGGACATATACGTTATGTGCTGTCGGCGCTGATGAAACGGGCAGAGAGTTTACAGCACAGACAGAGATAAGAGTATACGCCGTTCCGTCGCTTGCGTTTGGTATGCCCGAAGTATCGCATACAGACAAGGATATAAGCGTTACGACTGATTTCCGGAATACAGACGGATTGAGCGTTAAATGGTATGTATGCAGAAACGCGACAGGATATAAGGAATATAACACATATATTGACGGAGAATTATCCATAGACGGCGGCAGTATCAGATTTAAGGACGAGGGAGTATATGCTCTAAAAGCTGAGGTTACAAATGAAATCGGCAGAGTATATAACTATGTGCAAAAAATAACAGTATATCCTGTACCGGAGCTATCGTTTAATACTGTCGGGACAGTTCATACGGACATTATGATACCTGTCGTGCAGACAGGTGATTTAAGCGGATACAATGTGCGGTGGTATATCTCAAAAGACGGAGGCGAACGCAAGCCTTACAGTGAATATACCGATGATACTCTTGATGTGCAGGGCGGTAATATTATGCTGAAACAGCAGGGTAAATATATTTTAACGCTTTGTGCTGAGGATAAAACGGGAAGAAGCTTTGAGTATTCGCAAAATATCACCGTATTGCCTGTCGCTCAGATTGTGTTTAATTTACCGTCTGTCGCGCATACGGACACGGAGCTTGAAATAGCGGCGGATTTAGTCAATATTGGCGCGGCGGACGTAAAATGGACGATAACAAAGGACGCACAGGAAAAGGACTATGCTGACTATGCTGACGGTACTCTTAATAATAACGGTGGCAATATCAGATTTAAAGCTGCCGGTGATTATACGGTCACGGCGCGGTTTAAGGATGCGGCAGGGCGCGGTTATGAAGCCTCAAAGCAAATAAAAGTGTACAGTATTCCGACAGTAGAATACGGTGAAAACGGTCTACCATCATACGCGTATACTGATACGGATATTATTATAAAGCCGGAAATCTCAAATCTGGGAAGTCTTAATATCAATTGGCAGATAAACGGAAAGCCGTATACAGAATACGTTACAGGCACACTTGACAATAACGGCGGCACAATACGTTTAAATTCAAAGGGACACTAAA
>JBJEIU010000015.1:0-5141 GCA_051877355.1 Hominilimicola sp. | reverse complement strand
TATTCTCGACTGCTGACCTGCGCCGATACCGATTGCCTGTCCGTCCTTTACGTAGCAGACGCTGTTCGACTGTGTATATTTCAATGTAATAAGCGCAATTTTAAGGTCACGCTTTGCCTCGTCTGAAAGGGTCTTGTTTTCCGTGATTACATTTGACAAAAGCTCGTCATTTATATCAAGCTCGTTTCTTCCCTGCTCAAATGTAACGCCGAACACCTGCTTGCGCTCAATTTCCGCAGGAGTGTAGTTCGGGTCAATCCTTATAATGTTGTAGTTGCCGTTTTTCTTAGCCTTAAGGATTTCAAGAGCCTCGTCACTGTAGCCCGGAGCGATTATGCCGTCAGAAACCTCTTTCTTGATAAGCAGCGCGGTTGCCTTGTCGCACTCGTCCGAAAGGGCAATAAAATCACCAAAGGAGGACATTCTGTCCGCGCCTCTTGCGCGCGCATAGGCGTTGGCAAGCGGAGTAAGCTCCACGTCGTCAACGAAGTAAATCTTTTTTAGCGTATCCGAAAGAGGAAGTCCCACAGCCGCGCCGGCAGGTGAAACGTGCTTGAATGAGGTTGCAGCAGGAAGTCCTGTTGCCTTTTTCAGCTCCTTTACAAGCTGCCAGCCATTCAGCGCGTCCAAAAGGTTAATATAACCCGGCTTTCCGCATATTACCTCAAAGGGCAAATCGCCGTTTTCCATAAATACTCTCGATGGCTTCTGGTTCGGATTACAGCCGTACTTTAATTGCATTTCGTTCATTTTTATCGTCCTTTCGTTTTTATCTTAATTGTTCTTGTTCACAATTCTTGACTTTGTTTCGCCGCTTTCCAAATCAATAAATCTCACGAACAGCGACACCTTGTTATCCTCGTTAAGCGCATTCCAAAGACCGTCCGTGAACTCGTCAATATCATTTGGAATACCGACCAATTTTGGCTCACCCTCGAATGACGGAAGCGGACTGCCGTCACCCATATATGTATGGATAAAATGTCCCTCGCCGTCAAGCGGATTGTTATATGAGAATGTATATCTCTGGCATGAGTTGGGGTTGCCGTTTGCGCTCTTTAAAATTGACATAGCGTAATTGAAACCGCCCTCATCAGTCTTTATTATACCCGAAATTCTTGGTGTGTAATTCGGAGCGTCGTCCTCAAATTCACGTGTGCGCAGCGACTGCTCAAATGTCATCTGCTGATTCATCAAATCATAAATCGTGTCCGTCTGGTCGCCGTTTGTAATGATTGTTTTATTTCCAAGCACGCGCACGGGCGCATATATAATCAAGTGCGGGTCAGAAAGCTTTGACGGGTCATGTGCCTGTGTGCGGATACCGTCGCCGTCCTCCACGAACACACGGTTACGGCTGTTCACGCTTCTGCCCATGATAAAATACGCCGTAACGGCGCTCTTGCCGTCCGCGCTTTTCCCGATTACAATACCTCTGCCCGGGTATGCGTTTTGCTTTAATTCTTCATAAATATTAATCTTCTTCATTATACTTCTCCTTTGCAAACTAACTCTACTGCTTGTGGTAAAATGACCCACTCAGCTTGCTCCATAACGCGCTTCTGCAAAATTTCAGGGGTATCGCCGTCCTGAATTTCAACCGCCTTTTGCAGCAAAATCCTGCCGCCGTCTGTGATTTCGTTCACCAGATGCGCAGTTGCGCCCGTGACCTTTACGCCGTATTCAAGCGCCGCCTCATGCACATGAAGTCCGTAAAAGCCGTCGCCGCAAAAGGACGGAATAAGTGACGGGTGAATATTTACAATCTTGTCCTTATACGCGGCAAGGAAATTCTCGCCCAGTATCGCAAGAAATCCCGCAAGCACAACAACGTCAACGCCCATCTTCTGCATATAATCACGGAGCGCAATATCAAACGCTTCCTTTGATCCGCACTCCTTACGCGTGATAACGTGCGCGTCAATGCCGGCGTTTTTCGCTCTTTCAAGGGCGTAAACACCCTCCTTGTTTGAAACAACGGTCACAATCTCGCCGCTTTTGATAACAGTTCCCTGCGCGTCAATAAGCGCTTGTAAATTCGTGCCGCCGCCCGAAACCAATACTCCTATTTTTTTCATTACTTTATAACCTCGCCTGTTGTTTCGTCAACAATTTCCACTGACTTCTCGCCCTTTTCAAGCGTACCGATTACATAAGCCTTTTCACCCGCGGCTTCAAGGCACTTAACAGCCGCCTGAGCCTTGTCCGCGTCAACTGCCACAATCATGCCGATACCCATGTTAAAGGTGTTGTACATATCACGTTCCGGAATATCAGCCTTTTTCTGCATAAGGTCAAATATAGGAAGAATATCCCATGAACCCTTTTTAATAACAGCCTTTAAGCCTTCCGGTAACATTCTCGGCACATTCTCGATAAAGCCGCCGCCTGTGATATGGGAAACGGTCTTTATACCAACCTCGTCAATCAGCTTCAAAAGCGGCTTAACATAAATTCTTGTGGGTGTTAAAAGCTCCTCGCCGATTGTCTTGCCCAATTCTTCGGAATATGTGTCAAGAGTTTCCTTTGCGTTATCGTCATTCAGACCGAAAACCTTTCTTACAAGCGAGTAGCCGTTTGAGTGGATACCGCTTGAAGCGATACCGATAAGCGCGTCGCCTGCCTTTGCGTTAGCGCCGTCGGTGATTTTGCTCTTTTCAACCACGCCTACGCTAAATCCTGCCACGTCATACTCGTCCTCGGGCATAAGTCCCGGATGCTCCGCGGTTTCACCGCCCACAAGCGCGCAGCCTGCCAATACGCAGCCGTCCGCAACGCCCTTTACAATCTGAGCGACCTTTTCGGGAACATTCTTTCCGATAGCAATATAGTCAAGGAAAAACAACGGCTTTGCGCCTGAGCATGCAATATCGTTTACGCACATCGCAACGCAGTCCTGACCGATAGTGTCATGCTTGTCCATAAGAAAAGCAACTCTTATTTTTGTTCCCACGCCGTCAGTACCCGACACAAGCACAGGGTTTTCGTAGCCCTTAGGCACCTCGAAAAGTCCGCCGAAGCCGCCTATGCCGCCCAGCACTCCCTCGATAGCTGTCTTTTTAACGTCGTCCTTGATTAGTCTTACCGATTCGTAGCCCGCCTCAACGTCTACGCCTGCCTGTTTGTACGCATTTTCACTCATGTTTTTATCTCCTTTTAATTTGTTTCTTTCAGTGAATTACATTTCTGCAACTAACGCTTTTATCTTCTCGTTCTTTTTCTCAACACCCTCGACCATTTTAACCTTTGCAGCTTTAAGAGCGTCCTTTAAATAATCATATTTAACTGCCAAAATCTGTGCCGCTAAAATTGCCGCGTTTGTGCCGTTGTCTATGCCGACCGTCGCAACGGGTATTCCCGGTGGCATCTGTACCGTCGCAAGCAGCGCGTCCATGCCGTCAAGGGTTGACTTAATCGGAATACCGATTACGGGCACGATTGTGTGCGCAGCAATTACGCCGCCAAGATGCGCCGCCATACCTGCTGCGCAGATTATAACCTCTATTCCGTTTGCTTCGGCGTTCTTCGCAAATTCCGCCGCCTTATCGGGTGTTCTGTGCGCGGAAATCACGTTCACGTCCACCTCTATATTAAATTCCTTAAGCTTTGAAACACAGCTCTTTAATTTTTCAAAGTCAGAGTCGCTTCCCATTATCAATGCCACTTTTGGAGTCATATTATCCACCATTCCTTCCGTAAAATTTACCTATAGTAATACATTATAATAGTATCAAAAATTGCCTCTATTGTCAACAGATATTGCCGCATAAACACAAAAAGCTGACAGGTTTTAATCCCTGTCAGCACTTTTACTATTTATTATTTTCTTCTTATAATACACCGCATAGAACGCACATGACATAACAGCGGCAATAGTCCAGCCAACGGGCCATGACAGCCATATGCCTATTTCAGAATTCATCATATACGAGAACACATACGCCAGAATTACCCTCAGCAGCAAATCCGCAAAGGTAGATGCCATAAAGTCTCGCATACATCCTGCGCCGCGCAGTAATCCGTCAATTGTCAGTTTTGCGGCAACGACAAAATAAAACGGCGAAACAATCATCAGAAACATTCTACCCACTTCTATAATGTCCTTTTCACTTGCATTCACAAAAATATTCATCATTGTCCTCGGGAAGATAAAGTACGCGCCGAAAAACGGCACAGCCACAACTATAAGCATAATAATTCCTGCTTTTAATCCCTGCGGTATTCTGAAAAGCTTTCCCGCGCCCGTGTTCTGCGCTGTGTAGCTTGACATGGCGTTTCCAAGCGTTGAAAAACTGGTTATCGCAAAGGTATTCAGCTTGACAGCTGCGCTGTAGCCGGCAATTACGTCTGAACCGAAGCTGTTCACACGGCTCTGTATAAACAGATTGCCCACCGAAACAAAGCTCTGCTGGAGCATGCTCGGCACTGCTACTCTTGATATATTTCCAAGCATACGAAAAGAAAATTTCCTGTAGCCGCGTGATTTTATCCCTCTTACGCGTTTAAGCATAACACTAAAAGCAAGCAGCGAGGACACGCCCTGCGCGATAAATGTCGCCCAGGCGACGCCCGCAACTCCCATACCAAACGGCACTACGAACACAACATCAAGTATAATATTTCCCACCGACGACGTTATAAGGAAATACAGCGGTGTTTTGCTGTCGCCGAGGGCTGTGAATACGCCTGTGCAAATATTGTACAAAAACAGGAATATAAGACCGGCTATGTATATATTAAGATAAATCTTTGAATCGTCGAAAATATCCGACGGCGTTCCGAGAAGGGTAAGCATACCTGAGCACAGCGCAAGTCCGGCAACAGTCAATACTGCCGCAAGTGTCACAACCGAAATAACTGATGTAAAAATAGATGTTTTCAGCTTTTCAAAGCATTTCGCGCCGAACAGCTGTGATATAATAACAGACGCGCCTATATTCGCGCCTGTGGCAATCGCCATAAAAATCATCGTAATTGGATAAGAAGCGCCCACAGCAGCTAATGCCCAGGCGCCCACGAATTTTCCGGCTACGATACTGTCAACTATATTATAAAGCTGCTGAAATACCACGCTCAGAAGCATAGGTATCGAGAAACTCCATAATACTCTGGAGGGTTTCCCCTCCGTTAAATCAGTAATC
>JBJEIU010000014.1:0-23363 GCA_051877355.1 Hominilimicola sp. | reverse complement strand
TATGCCAAACTTCTGTCTGCAAAAAAAGAGGACTATGCCGAATATATCAAACTTCAAAAGGAAGTCAGAGAGATGCTCCTGCACAAACAGAATTATGAATATATACTCGGCATTGAGCCGGACAAGAACGACAAAAGCGACCGCTCTCATAATATGGAGAAATAGTGCCGACAGGTGCGTAGTCCGAAGATGAAATCTTCGTTCTTGGGGTTTGGGGAATTATCCCCAACAAGCGAAATATGAAATCCCGTAATATGCGGAATTTCATATTTTAGCCTTTTGTACACACAAAGGCACTGCTTGCAAAAGATAGTCTATTGTTTTACAAAAGATAATCTACCGGTTTTATTTTGTCAATCAAATTGCCTCCAAAACTCCTTTACAGTTGCTTCATACCCATCTTTATCAACATAGTAGCTCATACCGTGATCTGCTCCCGGAACAACAAATAATTTTTTTGGCGCGTTACACGCTTTATAATTTTCATAAGTCATTTGTATTGGAACAAAACTATCATCTGTTCCGTGAATCAGCAGAACAGGAATAGAGGTGTCTTTCAGTGCATCAACAGTTGAATAATCTTCTGTTCCAAAATGTATTTTATTTTTACAAATATTATTTGCAATTGTTCTCCGAACATTATATGAAAGATGAAGATTATTGTTTGATACATGTTTCCAAATCGCATCTACAGAGGTAAACCCACAGTCTGCTACAATGCCATGAACATTTTCCGGCATATCAAGGCTTGATGCCATCATAACGGTTGTTGCTCCCATAGATACACCGCAGATGTAAATGGGAATTTCCGTTCCGCATCGCTCAATAACCCAATGAACCCAGTCAAGACAGTCATAGCGTTCAATGAGCCCAAAACTCATATACTGACCACCGCTGTTATTTTGACCTCGTTGTTCTACATATAATATACTGCAATTATTGTTTTCCCAGAAATCAGAAAGCATACCAAAATCCTTGTACCATGACGAACGCCACCCATGCATAGCGATAATAATACGTTCCGCATTTTCGCATGGGAACCAATGACCGACTAATGTCGTGCCGTCATGACACATAATTTCCACGGTTTCGCTATCCTTTTTAGAAAGTTTTTCACTTGTTTCATTTACCTTATTAAAAAACTCATTGCTTAACTGCGATTTTGAGATTATCTTTTCCATTCTTTTTAAAGCTTTGGGCTCTTCGCGGTCAAGAGCAATTTTGACCAAATACTTTGTTGCCATATATGATGTTAAAGATGCAATAGCCGTTGTTGCTGCAGCAACACTTGATACATGAATAATTTTTTTTGTTGCGTTTTTCATAATCGTTTCATCCTTTCGCTATAATCTGATGTGACATTAAGATATAGATCCCTCAAAAATAAATTTTTCTATGTAGCAAATTTATCAATTATATATTTCATACTTCCGGTTATCAGTTTTTTAAATCTAACGAGTTGCTTTGAATATTCACTATCCATGTTATTATCAAGCCAAACGAAAACGATACCGATAAGAGCCATTACATATACGTCAATAATAAAATTTTTATCTTCTTCTGTGATATGTAAATCGTAAATTTGACTGTGGACAATACTTTCAATATCAGGTCTAAAGCATTTTTTTAAATATCTTTCAAGAGCGGGACGGCTTAAAGAATGGAATGCGTTAAGGATGAAGTTCTTATTCTCTGACATATAATCAAAAATAACCTTTACTCCATCCTGCCAGTTTTCAAATGACTTTTTATTTTCAAGAATCGTTTCCAAATCATCTTGAAAAATCCATTCCATTAAATCGTATACGTCCTGAAAATTATAATAAAATGTCTGCCTGTTTACATTACAGTTTTCCACTATTTCTTTAACTGTAATTTTGTCGAGCGTTTTTTTGGACAAAAGCCTTTTTAATGAATCCGCTAAAATTCTTTTTGTTGTTCGTGCCATAGTGCCGTATCCTTTCTTAACCTATTAAACAAATCAGAATACAAAGACCTCACCGTATCCTCTAAACTTCCGGTGTAATACATTAAAAATCCCCCCTACCTTTTATCAATATCTACATATTCTCTATGCTCAGCAATATTCTTGTATGCCGGGCGTACTATCTTAGCCGGATTTACAAGTTCCTCAAGTCTGTGTGCCGACCAGCCTGCAATACGCGAAATAGCAAACAGCGGAGTATAAAGCTCAGTCGGAATATCAAGCATACTGTAAACAAAGCCCGAATAGAAATCCACATTTGCACTTACGCCTTTGTAAATTTGGCGCTCTGACGCAATAATCTGCGGAGCAAGATGTTCTACTTTAGAATAAAGCTCAAATTCCTCCATACGATTCTTTTCTCGGGCAAGTTTTTCTACAAACAACTTAAAGACTTCAACGCGAGGGTCGGAAATGGAGTAAACGGCATGCCCCATACCATATATAAGTCCTGAATTGTCAAATGCTTTCTTATGCAGTAAATCCACAAGATACTGCTCCACTTCTCTGTCATCGTTTGGATTTCTGAGAGTTTTCCTCATATCTTCAAACATAAGACTGACTTTTATATTTGCACCTCCGTGTTTCGGACCTTTCAGAGAACCGAGAGATGCTGCAACGGACGAATATGTATCTGTTCCTGACGACGTAACAACATGTGTAGTAAATGTTGAATTGTTTCCTCCGCCGTGTTCGGCATGAAGTATGAGTGCTAAATCAAGGACACGAGCCTCAAGAGGCGTATATTGACAATCATTACGCAGCATATAAAGTATATTTTCGGCAGTAGACAACTCCGGCTTGGGCGAATGCATAATAAGAGAGCTGCCACCATGACTGATACAATATGCCTGATATCCGTAAACAGCAAGCACCGGGAACTGCGCTATAAGCTGTATAGATTGTCTTAACACATTGGGTATAGAAATATCGTCGGCTTTTTCGTCATAGGTATATAGCATAAGCACGCTTCTTGAAAGCATATTCATAATATCCTTACTTGGTGCTTTCATAATTACATCACGCACAAAATCCAGAGGCAGTTTCCTGTAAGAATTCATAACCGACTTAAATTCGATGAGATTTGCATTATTCGGGAGCTCTCCGAATAAAAGAAGATAAACAACTTCTTCAAATCCAAAACGCTCTCCGCGTACAGCGCCGCGTATTAAATCTTCAACATCATAACCATGATAATAGAGTTTCCCGGGACATGGATTACCATTGTCAGTTGCCTTTACCTCGCCGACTTCCGTCAGCCCCGCCAAAACGCCGTTTCCGTTTATGTCGCGCAGCCCGCGTTTTACATCATATTTTGCATAAAGCTCAGGGTCTATGCTTTTATTTTTTTTGCATAGCTCTGTGAATTTTTCAATACATTTTTTATTTGACATTGTTTTTATCTCCTATAACAAAATGTTTTAATCAACTTTATTATAAAGCTTTTCTATGATAAAATCATCAGACAAAGAAATTTTTTTGTCGAAAAATACGGCAAAACAAAAAAGATGTTACGTTTTTGGACAAAATAAAAATATGTCCATATATTAAATAAAGCTTCTGTGTTATGATATTCACGAAGACGATTGCAGGGAGATGAGTTAGTGTGAAAAAAGATGTTACACGCATATTTGTAAATTCGATAGTTCGAAAGACTCTGAAAGAGATAGAGGATTCGCCGGAAAGAAATATCAGAAATTTGATTGATATGGGTCTTGACCTTTCTAACGGAAGATTTCAGCGCTATTTTATGAAATCCGCTCAAAAAATGATGCAGAATCAAAACAGCGCTTACTATACTTTAGTTAAAGAGACTGCGGCTCATGTTAATCACGATACTCTTGCTTCTTTTGGAATCAATCTTGGATATAACAGCTGTACAAGCGGGGCAAAAATAATACGAGAAATCGAAGCGAAAGAGCACTTTAACATTCCGTGGCAGCTGACACTATATGCTGACAGTAAAAATTGCACTTATTATAAAAACATTATTAAACAGGCGAAGGAACTTGGAATTTATACATATCTGCTTTTTATCAAGGGCAATCCCAACAAATTTGTTTCGCTGATAAAACAACATTCTGATTGTGCGTTTATTTTGTTCTTAGAACCTAATCAGATTAACCAAGACTTTTTTAAAGCGTTTGGTGATGTTCATAATGTAATGACAGCCGTTAGATTTGACAAATCTTATCCTTTTGCGGTTGAAGTATGTGCGGAATTGAGAATGAGAAAATTCTTATATTCAGTATATACATATTATGATGATACAAATCAAAACCACATTACAAGCGGAAAGACTATGGAAGATGCTTCGGCAATTTATCCTGTATTTGTTTTTTTATTTGCATCTGAGAAATGCACGCCGAAAACAAAAGAATCCGTGCGTAAATACACCATAGAAACACGCGATGGACAAAGGTATCCTTCATTTATTGTTGATGTAGAAAGTGATAATGATATGATTGACAGTGTTATATCTGACGATTCATGTATGATTGCTTTCAATGAAGATGGATACTTATGTTCAGATACTCCGGAATATCAGAAACATGAATATAATATTTTTAAAACGGACTTAAAAGACATATTAAAAAAAGCGGTACCAAAAAAGAAATAAGAGCATTTTAATCAAGCTCAACCGGTAAAAGGATTAAAAGATTCCGCCCCGGTTTTCATAACTTGTTGCATATACAAATAAAACAACCTATCCTATTTCCGATTTGCAGAATAAGGATAGGTTGTCACATTATAAAAATATATAAAATTAAGTTTTATGTTCAGTCGGGAATTCATCGGGAGCTTTGGCAGCTCCGTATACGCAGGAATGAATAAGCCTTACAAATTCATAGGATGTTACTGCATTTGAGTCTGCAATCCATCTTTTTATTGCAGAAATAAATCCATCAACAAAAAAATTCACATAGAAACTGTTAGTTTCCGTATCATTAAAAAGATCTTTTATGTATTCAGCTGTTACAGGCGCTAAAAGTTCCTGAAAATAATCAGAAAACGAATTTTGCCCCTCTATTTTTAATATTTTGCTGTAAAAACTTTTATTATCATAAAAATAACCGCAAATATCCAACAAAAGTTCCCAGATATTAGGATACTCTCTTTTTTTGGCAACAGCAATAAATTCTGTATAATAAATCCAGTTAACAAGATCATATTTATCCTTAAAATGATAATAGAAGCTCTTTCTGTTCATACTACATTTTTCACATATATCTCCGACTCTTATCTTAGAAAACGGAATCACGGTCATTAATTCCTTTAAAGAAGCGGCGAGAGCATGTTTGGTAATATTGGAATCAGGCATCAGATGCACCCCCTAAACAAGCGTATAGTTACATTATATTATATCATAGATTTTTATTTTTTTCAATAATTCAAGAAATGATTTTTTTCATTCTTTTTGGACATTTTTTGCGTAATGTCCAAAAATGTAATAATTATATCCTTGTGGGAAAAAACACGACAGAAAATAATTTTTGGCGAATGAAATGAAGGCAAGAAAATGTTATACTTTATAATAACATAAAAAGATACTTACAAGAATATTAAAATGGAGGATACAAACCATGGATGAAATAAAAACCCCTAAAAAACCAATGATTTTTTACTATATCATTGCTCTGATTATTTTGCTGTTGTTTAACTTTTTGGCAATGCCGGCTATGCTTCGTATGCTGCAGCCGCGCGTCAGCGAGGTTGACTACGGAACCTTTATGAAAATGACTGAAGAAAAAAATATCGGATATGTACAAATTCAGTATAATCAAATTATCTTTACGGATAAGAATAAGGAAAATTTTTATAAAACAGGCATAATAGATGATCCCGGCAGAACAGAAAGGCTTTATGAGTCAGGGGCAAAATTCTCGCAGCAAATTGTGAAAGAACCATCTCCTTTTGTCAGCTTTCTTGTTTCGTGGGTACTCCCTATTTTGATATTTATCGGTATAGGACAGTTTATATCAAGGCAGATAATGAAAAAGGCGGGCGGACAAAATTCCATGATGTTCGGCATGGGCAAAAGCAATGCAAAGATTTATGTAAAATCCACATCAGGGATTGACTTCTCAGATGTTGCCGGCGAGGACGAGGCTAAGGAAAATCTTGCGGAAATAGTAGATTATCTGCATAATCCGAAAAAATACAGTTCAATAGGAGCATCAATGCCAAAAGGTATTCTTCTCGTAGGTCCTCCGGGAACAGGAAAAACAATGCTTGCAAAAGCGGTTGCAGGTGAATCAAATGTTCCGTTTTTCTCAATATCAGGCTCTGAATTTGTAGAAATGTTCGTCGGAATGGGAGCGTCAAAGGTACGCGATTTATTTAAGCAGGCAAAGGAAAAGGCTCCCTGTATTGTTTTCATAGATGAGATAGATGCAATAGGTAAAAAGCGTGATGGGCAGTATGGCGGGAATGATGAGCGTGAGCAGACGCTAAATCAGCTTTTAACCGAAATGGACGGATTTGAGGGTAACAATGGAGTAATTATTCTGGCAGCGACAAATCGTCCGGAGTCGCTCGATCCGGCTTTGATGCGTCCGGGGCGTTTTGACAGGCGTGTTCCTGTGGAGCTTCCCGATTTAAAGGGACGTGAGGAGATACTGAAAGTACACGCAAGGAAAATCAAGATTGACAGCAATGTGGATTTTGGCACTATTGCAAGAATGGCATCAGGCGCATCGGGCGCTGAGCTTGCCAATATCGTAAACGAGGCGGCACTGCGTGCGGTGCGTGAGGGCAGAGCATCTGTTACACAGGAAGATCTTGAGGAAAGCATAGAAGTTGTCATTGCGGGATACCAAAAAAAGAACGCAATCCTTTCCGATAAGGAAAAACAGATTGTCGCATATCACGAAATCGGACACGCTCTTGCAGCAGCACTGCAGACACATTCTGCGCCTGTGCAGAAAATCACAATTATTCCACGCACATCGGGAGCACTGGGATACACCATGCAGATTGAGGATGGCAATCATTATCTGATGTCAAAAGAAGAAATCGAAAATAAAATTGTTACGCTTACGGCGGGACGTGCTGCTGAAGAGGTTGTTTTTGGTTCTGTTACTACGGGCGCATCAAACGATATTGAGCAAGCGACAAAGCTTGCCCGTTCTATGATTGCGCGTTACGGAATGAGTGAGGAATTTGATATGGTAGCTATGGAGAATGTGACAAACCAGTATTTGGGCGGTGATACCTCTCTTTCCTGTTCGTCTGAAACACAAACTAAAATAGATGAGAAGGTTGTAAGTATTGTTAAAGAACAGCATAAAAAAGCCGTTAAATTACTTGAAGCTAACAGAATGAAGCTTGACAAGCTTGCACAATATCTGTATGAAAAAGAAACAATTACAGGTGAAGAATTTATGACTATTTTAAATGCGGAATAGATGTTACAAGTATTATAAATGGAGGGAGGTATAGTTATGGCTGAATCTTTCGCTTCGGGAATGAATTTCTATAAGCTGTTTTGGGTATTCTTTATAGGCTGCTTTTTAGGGGTTGTTATTGAAACAATATGGTGTTTGTTACGGTTAGGTCATATTGAAAGCCGTGCCGGGCTGATTTACGGACCGTTTAATCTTGTGTACGGTCTGGGAGCACTGTTGATGACAATAACTCTCGTGCGTTTTACGGGATACAGAGATTTATGGATTTTTCTTGTCGGTTCACTTATAGGAGGTATTTTCGAATACGTATGCAGTTTTGTGCAGGAAAAACTGTTTGGAACGGTATCATGGAACTATAAAAATTTTCCCCTTAACCTTAACGGGCGAGTTAATATGCTGTACTGTTTCTTTTGGGGTTTACTTGCACTTGTATGGGTTAAGGATTTATATCCGAAAATGTCATGGATGATAGAAAAGATACCTAATGCATATGGGAAACCGCTTACATGGCTGTGTTTGATCTTTATGGGTTTCAATACTATCATGTCATCGTGCGTTGTTTATCGTATGAGTAAGCGGCAGAAAGGTATTCATTCTTCAAATATTTTTTGGAAATACATAGATACTCATTATGACGATGAAAGAGTAAAGAGGATTTATCCTAATATGAAATTAGTCGGAATTATGAATAAAGTTAATGAGAAAGCAGATGGTGAGCATACTGTTTTCTATAAACATCAAGTTCAAACAAAGATAGATTAACTGCATTCATTCAATAGGTGCATTAATATTTTTATCTATTGGAGTGTGGCACATCGAAAACGACAGTCGCAACAGTGACTTGTTTATAAAAAACTATAGAACAATACGGAGGTTGAAAATGAAAAAAGTTGTAATAACAGGAATTGGTACGGTAAATCCGGCAGGAAACAATATTCCTGAATTCAAAAAAAATCTATATGACGGGAAATGCTGTATTTCCCCCATTGAAGATTTAGGTGCAGAGGAGTTCCCAGTAAAAGTGTGCGGTAAAATTAACGGATTTAATCCCGAGGATTATTTTGATAAAAAAGAATTACGGCGTATGGACAGGTTTATTCAGATTGCTGTTGTGTCAGCCATTGAAGCTCTTCAAGACAGTGGAAGTAATTTTTCTGATATTGATAAATATCGCTGCGGAATTATAACAGGTGTGGGATTCGGAGGTTTGCCTCACACGGAAACAGAACACGAAAAATTTCTTCAAAAAGGAGGTCGATTCGTTTCGCCTCTGTATATTCCATCTATGATTTCCAATATGGCTGCGGGAATGATTGCAATAAAGACAGGCTTTAAAGGAACAAATTTTTCGATATCAACTGCCTGTGCATCATCAACACATGCAATCGGAGAAGCTTTCAGAAAGATAAAAGATGGATATATGGATATGTGTTTGTGCGGAGGAAGTGAAGCCTGCTTGACAAAATATTGTCTTTCAGCCTTCAACAATATGAAGGCGCTCACTAATTCAGATAATCCATACAGAGCTTCAATACCGTTTGACTCTGAACGAAACGGTTTTGTCCTTGGAGAGGGCGGTGCAATGCTTGTCCTTGAGGAATATGAACATGCAAGAAAACGAGGTGCAAAAATATATGCTGAAATTGCAGGGTACGGAGCAACCTGTGATGCTTATCATATAACAATGCCCGAACCATCATCGGATGCTGTATGTGCCGCAATTATATCGGCAATAAAGGAAGCTGATATGCCATTGGATAATGTTGATTATATAAACGCTCACGGAACATCTACAGCTTTTAACGATAAAACGGAATCGCTCGCTATTAACAAAGTATTCAAAAGTCATGCAAAGGACATTTATGTTAATTCTACTAAATCTATAACCGGTCATATGCTCGGTGGTACCGGCGCAGTTGAAGCATGTGCTACAGCATTGCAGATGAAGTATGAATTTGTGCATCAAACAGCCGGTTACAGGATATCTGATCCGGAATGTGATGTAAATGTAGTAAAAAACCAATCTGTTGATGCTAAGATAAAAGGCGCATTATCAGTGTCGCTTGGATTTGGCGGACATAATGGTGTTCTGTGTTTTAATAAAGTTTAAGTATAAATAACAGTTCAGCAAACAGTTAGGAGGCAATATATATGAGTAATCAAGAAAGTGACATATCGTGGCATTCTAAATCATCAGGAGATGTAATGCAAGAGTTAGAAACGAGTGACAAGGGGCTGAACGACCTTGCTGCTGAAGAACGACTTACATACTATGGAAAAAATGAGCTCCGAAAAAAGAAGAAAAAAACCATCGGCAAAATGCTCGCAGAGCAGATTACCGATGTTATGGTGCTTATTTTAGTTGGTGCGGCAATTCTTTCTATATGTTTGGGAGAATGGGCAGAGGCTATTGTAATATTAACAATTGTTGTGATTGATGCGGTGATTGGAGTTATTCAGGAATGTAAGGCAACAAATGCACTTGAGGCATTAAAACAAATGAGTTCGCCTACGGCGTGTGTCCGCAGAAACGGAGAAGAATGTATCATTCCGGCAAGTGAACTTGTCCCCGGGGACATTGTGCTGCTTGATGACGGAGCAATTGTACCTGCAGACCTTCGTCTTATTCAGGAAAACAAGCTTTCAGTGCAGGAAGCTTCATTAACAGGTGAATCAATTCCTGTTGAAAAAGACAGTGAAACGCTTTTGCCTGCTGATACCCCGATTGGCAGCAGAGTCAATATGGTTTACGCTTCTTCAATTGTTATGTATGGTAATGCAGAAGGTGTGGTAGCAGCAACAGGAATGAATACTGAGGTAGGTAAAATTGCCGGAATGCTTGAGAATCAAGATGAACTTGACACTCCTTTGAAGCGTAAACTAAATTCTGTAGGAAAAACGCTGAGTGTAGCAGGTTTAATTGTTTGTATAATCATTTTTGTGATTGGTTCACTGTATGGACGACCGTGGATTCCATTGCTGATGACAGCAGTTTCACTTGCAATCTCGATTATTCCGGAAGGACTTCCTGCAACAGCGACAATTGTAATGGCGTTAGGCGTACAGCGTATGGCTAAACAGAATGCGATTATTCGCAAGCTTCCGGCTGTAGAAACATTGGGAAGCGCCACTGTAATTTGTTGTGACAAAACAGGCACGCTTACACAAAACCGTATGACAGTTACTCACGTTGCACTTGGCAGCACAATTCAAAACAAAAATGTTACGGCGGTTAAAACTCTTAAAGATTTTCCGCCAAAAAGCAGAGAACTCCTTCATATTGCAGCGTTGTGTAATAATGCGTCATTAGACCCTAACAATTCGAATGAAATAATTGGCGACCCCACAGAAGGCGCTTTGCTCACATTCGCAAAAAACTATGGAGTGGATATAGACACCATAGAAGAAAAAATGCCAAGAGTTTTTGAACAGCCTTTCGACTCTGTTCGTAAAAGAATGACAACTGTACACAAAATCGGGAATGAATTTATTGCGTATACAAAAGGAGCGGTAGAAGAAATGCTTCCGCTTTGTTCGCGGATTTTGACAGAGCAGGGTGTCCGGGAAATGACAGAAGCAGACCGTAAACAGATTCTTAGTATTTGCATGAAGATGTCCGAAGACGCTCTTCGCGTTCTTGGCTTTGCGAAAAGAACACTGGATTGTGTACCTGCTGATGAGAATGAAGATGTTGAACAAGATTTGATATTCATCGGTATGACAGGTATGATAGATCCTCCGCGCAAAGAGGTTATCCAAGCAGTGGATACCTGCCATGCTGCCGGAATTCGGGTAGTTATGATTACGGGCGACCACAAAGTGACGGCTCTTGAAATCGCAAAACAGCTGCATGTCTTCAAGGAAGGTAATACCGTGATTACGGGGACTGAATTAGACGCAATGACAGACAAGGAGTTAGAAGAAGCGGTTTGGACAACAACTGTTTTTGCCCGAGTTTCACCCTCAGATAAGCTCCGTATTATCAAAGCTCTGCAAAACATAGGCGAGGTTGCAGCAATGACAGGAGATGGTGTTAATGATTCTCCTGCGCTGAAAGCTGCGGATATAGGTATTGCAATGGGTAAATCAGGTACCGATGTAGCGAAAGATGCCTCTGATATGATATTGATGGACGATAACTTTACTACGATTGAATATGCTATCCGCGAAGGAAGGCGTATCTACCGAAATATCCAAAAAGTAATTCAATTTCTGTTGGCGGGAAACATTGCGGAGATTTTGACATTATTTATTGCGACCTTGTTTAACTGGGATGCGCCTATTTTGGCAGTACAAATCCTTCTGGTTAACTTGATTACGGATACATTGCCGGCATTGGCGTTGGGCGTAGATCCGGCAAGCAAAAATATTATGAAACATACACCTGTGAAATCAGGCTCTCTTTTTGAACGCGGCTTGGTAGTAAGGGTATGCTTGCATGGAGCATTTATCTCGGCGGCAACAATCGGTGCTTTTAAGATAGGTATGAATAGCAACAGTTATGCAGTTGGCATGACAATGGCATTTCTTGTTCTTTCAATATCCCAGCTTCTGCATGCACTCAATCAGCGCTCGAATACTGAATCAATCTTTTCAAGCGGGAATGGACGTAATCCGTATTTGCTTATTTCGATTGTAGCTTCTGTGCTCGTGCTGATGCTTGTCTTGTTTGTGCCGTATTTCCGGACAGTTTTCAGTCTGTCATTGCTTTCAGCGAAGGAATGGCGGATTGTAATACTGTTCTCCGTATTGCCGCTGCTGGCAGTGGAATTCAGCAAAGTGCTTATTCGAATCAAAAGGAAAACTAAATAAAAATTTATACAAAAAGCCTGCGGTGTTTAAATTTAAACGCGGCAGGTTTTTTGTATATTCCAACCCAATATAATAGGTGCTATAATTAAAATATCAAAATATATTAGGAGGTTTGTTTTGATATGATGACAGAACTAAAAAAAATAGGTATCAGTACAGCTTATGGGTATCTTGAAAAAGATCCCGAGAAAAATATTCCAAAGCTAATGGAATGGGTTGACCGTTATGCAGAAAAGAAGGGCAATGTTTTTGAGGCGCAGAGAGATGCAGTCAGGGCTATTGTGAACGATCCTGAATCTAATTGGTATAAGCTGATTATGCGCATTATGAAAGACACCGACAAAAATGTTGTAAAGACGATATTCACAAACTTCTTTCTTAATGCAAGTTTAATTGGCTGGAATATACAGGAAGAAATGCGTGAAAAGTATAACTGTAATATTCCGTGGGCGATATTGCTCGACCCCACTTCCGCATGTAATCTTCATTGTACAGGCTGTTGGGCAGCAGAGTACGGAAACCGTCTCAATTTGTCCTTTGATGAAATAGACAGCATAATAACTCAGGGAAAGGAACTGGGTGTTTATCTCTATATTTATGCGGGCGGCGAACCGTTGATGCGTAAAAGAGACATCATAGCTCTTTGTCAAAAACATAATGATTGTATTTTTCTTGCATTTACAAATGCAACGCTTATCGACGAAGAGTTTGCCAAAGATGTGCTCAGAGTGAAAAACTTTATTCCGGCTATCAGCATAGAAGGCGATAAAAAGAGTCATGACTCACGCCGCGGCGATGGTTCGTATGATAAGGTTATTATGGCGATGGATATATTAAGAAGAAATCGTCTGCCATTTGGCATTTCTTGCTGCTATACAAGTCAGAATATGGACACTATATGCAGTGATGCGTTCTTTGATGAAATGATTGACAGAGGGGCATCATTTGCGTGGTATTTTCATTATATGCCGATAGGAAATGATGCTGCTCCCGCACTGTTGCCTACACCTGAACAAAGAGAGTACATATATCACAAAATACGCGAATTCCGCAGCAGTAAATCTATATTTACGATAGATTTTCAGAATGACGGTGAATATGTAGACGGATGCATTGCCGGAGGAAAACGTTATTTGCATATCAACGCAAACGGCGATGTCGATCCATGCGTATTCGTTCATTATGCAGAGGATAATATCAGGGATAAGAGTCTGCTTGACTGTCTGCGTTCACCGCTGTTTATGGCGTATCATGATGCACAGCCCTTTAATGAAAATCATCTGCGTCCGTGCCCGATGCTGGAAAACCCCGAAATGCTGCACGGTATGATAAAGAATACCGGTGCACATTCTACTGATATGCAGAGCCCTGAGAATGTGGACGATTTGTATGAGAAATGCAAAACCTATGCCGATAAGTGGGTAGATACGGCAGATACTTTGTGGGAATGCAGTCAATGCGCCAAAAGAAATAAAAAGGCAGGCGAATAAAAATGAGAACTTATTTTACATCTGAAAGTGTTACGGAGGGGCATCCCGATAAGGTCTGCGACCAAATAGCGGACGGAATTCTTGATGCAATTCTTGAACAGGATAAATCAGCCCGGGTAGCGTGCGAGGTTACAGCTTTAACGCAAAAGATACATATAATGGGCGAAATTACAACAACGGCGAAAATTGATTATGAGTGTGTTGCAAGAGATATTATAAGTGAAATAGGATATACAAAACCGGAATACGGCTTTGATGCAGACAACTGCGAGGTTATTGTCGATATTGTTAATCAGTCCGCAGATATTGCAATGGGAGTAAACCGCGAAAATGAACTCGAATGCGGAGCGGGTGATCAGGGAATGATGTTTGGATATGCCTGCAACGAAACGGCAAGCCTTATGCCTTTACCGATTGAGCTTGCGCACAGATTGACAAAAAGGCTGGCATATGTACGAAAGATGTATATTCTGCCGTATTTGCTCCCTGACGGTAAAGCACAGGTAACGGTTGAATATGAAGATAATGTACCAAAACGGATTTCCGCAGTAGTGGTTTCAACACAACATATGGATACAGTTTCAACAGAACAGCTTAGAGCAGAAATACTGGATAATGTTATTATCCCGGTGCTGCCTGCTGATATGTTTGATGAGAAAACACATATTTTAATCAATCCGACAGGAAGATTTGTAATAGGAGGTCCTGCCGGTGACAGCGGTCTTACCGGTCGAAAATTGATTGTTGATACTTACGGAGGTTACGCACGTCACGGAGGAGGTTCATTTTCAGGAAAAGATCCGTCAAAAGTTGACCGCAGCGGAGCTTATATGGCAAGATTTTTGGCAAAAAATATTGTTGAGGCAAAGTTTGCCGAACGGTGTGAGGTTCAGCTTAGCTATGCAATCGGTGTTGCAGAGCCTGTATCACTCAGGATAGAAACCTTTGGTACGGAAAAATTACCGGTTGAAGAAATTGAGAAAAGGATATGTGAAGATGTCGATTTACGTCCGGGTGCAATTATACGCCGTTTTGATTTGCGCCGTCCATTATATTATAAGGTGGCACGCTATGGACATTTTGGCGAAAATGCTGTTCAGATGCCATGGGAAAGTATAGAACTGGCAAAAAAGTGGAGCGACGGTCAGCTTTGATGGAAGCATATCGGATACTTTGAAAATGAAGAAAAAAAGTAAACGCAGAATTAAAAACGGCAGGATTAAATTAGTATTCCGAACAATGCCTGTTTTGGCTGTGATTATTATCGGCATACTGATATGGTGTAACAAAGATTTTCTGACAATAGAAACTCTGTTAAAAATCTCACCTACCGGTAATATACAGGCAATTATTTTTATGATGCTGCTGTATTGTACGAAAAGTCTTTCAATCATCTTACCGATAAACCCTATCTATATACTGGGCAGCAGACTTTTTTCTAAATGGTGGGCATTTATAATAAATTTAGCCGGTTTAAGCTGCGGACTTTTACTACAGTATATGGTCGGAAAAGTATCAGGAAGTGAATTGATTGATTATCTTCGCAAACGATACACGAAAATAGACAAAATGGTAGAGTTTCAGGATAAAAACAGCTTTTCATCTGTTTTTGTAATACGTTTGATAGGCATGCTGCCAATGGATTTAATCAGTATGTATTACGGAGCCTGTAAATGTAATATGCCAATATACTTGTTTGCAAGTATATTGGGTATGCTCCCGAATATGGTATTATATACCTTGCTTGGCGTAAGCCTGTCACAGCCTGATTTAAAAATGTTTTGGATTGTATTATTTATTAAAATTATATTAATCCTATGTACATTGTTAGGAAAATGTTATTACAATAAAGAAATAAGGCGGTAACTTATGAGTAATTTTGATAAAAAAAGGATAATTCGCATTATTACTATAGCACCTATAATGGCATTTGCGGCAATAACAATTATATATGCATCAAAGCCGCAAATATTTGTCCGCGCCGTAAACTATTGTTTAGCTGTATTATTTCTCACTCTGCTGCCTATATCAGCATACATATTAAAGCCTCTTACACGAGGCAATAACTGTGGACGTGACGGGCAGAGGCAATTGGCTATTCTTATGGCTGTTATAGGCTATGTGTGCGGTACGACTTGGTGTTTATTGAGCCATGCGCCAAAAGAATTGTTGATAATTTATCTGCTTTATCTTATCTCAGGTCTGCTTATTCTTATATTTAATAAGGGACTGAATATACGCGCAAGCGGTCATGCCTGCGGTGTAGTGGGACCGATAATGCTTCTCTCGTATCTTTTGAGTCCTGTATATCTTATCGGAGCAATAATTCTTATACCGGTATGCTGGGCATCACTGAAATTAAAACGGCATACATGGTATGAGTTGCTGTTAGGAAGCCTGATTCCTGTAATTGCGTTGTTGTTATCAATTAGTATAGCAATGAGTTTTTAACAAATATGTGTGAGGTGAAAAGTATGATGAATAGACAGGCTAAAGTTTTAATGATAATATCGGGTGTTTTGATGGTATTAACGGGTGTAATTTTATTATGTAATCCGAGGGCTACATTGGTATCATTAGCATGGCTTATAGGAGTGTTTGCTTTAATATCCGGTATTGCGGCAGTGATATTTTATTTTACATCAGTTAAAGGCATGATTGGTTCCGGAGCAATATTATTTGACGGTATTGCCGATATAATATTGGGGCTGTTATTTTTAAATAATGGGTTTATTGTAGCAAAGGTACTTATATTTATATTTGGATTATGGCTTGCAGTATCCGGAATTGAAAAAATAATTCACTCAGTGGATATGAAAAAGCTGTATTTTCAATATTGGTGGACAGAACTTCTGCTTGGTATATTGTGCAGTATATTAGGAATATGTTCAATTATTACTCCGATGACAGGAGCAATAGCAATTTCAATTCTCATTGGAATTGGATTTATTCTGCATGGTATAACATACTTTGCTGTCATGTGGGGAATAAATAATATAAAGGGACTGTGAGTATTTGTGCCATGAATAAAAAAAATAAAATTGGGCAGACAAGCGTTTTGTATGAGGGTGAAAGATTTAATCCAAATCCTGAATTTGGATTATCAGCAGAGCAAGTTAAACAAAGAATAAGAGAAGGATATATAAATGAAACATCGGATAGTGATTGCCGTACAGTCGGGAAAATCATTCGTTCAAATGTATTTACCTATTTTAATTTTATATTCTTCATTTTAGCTGTCGTTCTGCTGATAGAAAGATCATACAACAATTTAACCTTTTTGGGCGTTGTTATTATAAATACCATAATTGGTATTATACAAGAAGTCCGCTCAAAAAGAGAATTAGAGAAGCTTAATGTAGTATCTGCTCCAGTTACTAAGGTGATACGCAGCGGAAATAAGCAAAGTATAAAAAGCAGTAAGCTGGTGCTTGATGATATTGTTGTTTTTGAAGCCGGAAATCAGATTTGTGCAGATGCGATACTCTGCGATGGTGAAATAACCGTTAATGAATCACTCGTAACAGGTGAAGCGGACGAAATAAAAAAGACCGTTGGTGATGAATTGCTTTCAGGCAGCTTTGTTGTATCGGGGTCTTGCCGTGCAAGGCTTGATAAAATCGGAGATGATTCATTTGCGTCAAAGCTTACAACGGATGCAAAGAGAATAAAGAAGCAGCAACGCCCGGGTATGATGAAATCGCTGACAGTGTTGATAAAAATTATCGGAGTTATTATAATACCATTCTCCATAATAATGTTTATCAATCAGAATCAAAAATTAGGGCTGCCTACAAAAACAAGCGTTGAAAACACAGTGGCATCTGTTATCGGAATGATACCCGAAGGCTTATATCTGCTCACAAGTATTGCTCTCGCAGCAAGCACGATACGGCTTGCAAGGAACAAAACACTTGTTCATGATATGAAATGTATAGAAACACTTGCAAGAGTTGATGTGATCTGCGTTGACAAAACAGGCACAATTACAGAACCGGAAATGAAGCTTAAAGAAATTGTAAGTCTAAAATATCCGTATGATAAAGAATTGAATGTAGAAGAGAAGATTCGCCAATTTGCTTTAAATATGGATAATGACAACATAACTATGGCGGCATTAAAAACATATTTTAATAATAAGAGTGAAGTATGTCCTGCAAGTGCAAAAAAAGGGTTCTCATCCGCTGAAAAGTACAGTGCGGTAAAGTTTAATTCTGATGAAGCATATGTGCTTGGCGCACCGGAGTCGCTTTTAAAGGATGAATTCGGCGAATTAAAAGCCGTAATTGAAGAACATTCGTTGCTTGGCGAAAGAGTTTTGCTTTTTGCCGAATATAGGTATGATGAATATTCAGATGCGGATATTTTCAGGTACGGAAGTCTGAACGGAAAGGTCATACCTGTTGCATTGATAACATTTATCAACCGTATTCGACCGGAAGCAAAAGAAACATTTGAATATTTTACAAATCAAGGGGTTTCCATAAAGGTTATTTCAGGAGACAATCCTTTGACGGTATCTAAAATTGCGCAGGAAGCAGGTATTCCGAAAGCAGAAAAATACATTGATGTTTCCACTCTTGACGAAAGCGAATTGTCGTCAAATGAAATTTTTGAGTACACAGTATTCGGACGGGTAAGTCCCGAACAAAAAAGAATACTTGTAAAAACATTGAAAAAATCAGGACATACGGTTGGAATGACAGGTGACGGTGTAAATGACGTGCTTGCTCTCAAGGACGCAGACTGCGGCATTGCAATGGCATCCGGAAGTGACGCAGCAGCCAATGTGGCAGACTTGGTACTTTTAGATTCAAATTTTGCTGATATGCCGTCTGTTGTTAATGAAGGAAGACGTGTAATCAATAACATTGAAAGAAGCGCATCACTGTTCCTTGTAAAGAATATATTTTCATTTATCATGTCGTTACTTGCAATATTTACAGTATCAGTCTATCCGCTGAAGCCTGCGCAGATGTCTTTGGTTTCAAGTGTTATGATTGGAATTCCATCATTTTTTCTTGCACTTGCACCCAATCATGATATTGTTAAGGGCAAATTTTTAAGGAATGTGTTATTAAGAGCATTCCCATCGGCTTTAACGGCGGTAATACTTGTTGAATATACGGTGTTGTTTTCAAAGGCATTCGGAATTGATGTTCAGCAAATATCCACTGTGGCATGCTGTATATATGCAACAACCGCATATATTATGCTTTTTAGAGTATGTAAGCCAATGAATATTTGGCGAGGAATTCTTTTCGCGGCTATGGGAATAGCATTTATTACGCTGGTGGTAATTATTCCCGGATGGTTTAATTTAGTGGCACTTGATTTCGGATGCGTTCTGATATTGACGGTTTTAATACTGCTTGCGTATCCGATAAACAGAGCTATACAAGCAGCATTTGATTTCTTTTGCAACTTGCTCGGAAGACCATCAAAATCAACAAACAGGTAACTTATATCAAGTTAAAATTATATAAAAGGAGAGTATAATTATGAATTGGTTAACAAATTTTCTAACCCCATTGATTAGTGGATTGTCAAATGTAATACAGGCGTTGTTACTGCTGATTGTCGCTTGTATTGCAGCCGTAATAGCAAAAAAAATTACCGTAAAAATTTTCAGCAAAGTTTTTAACAAAAAAATCAAGGAAAGTAATGATACGGAATTCAAGGATACTCCGGAAACAATAGGAAAAATAATTTATGCAATAGTATTTTGCCTTTTCCTTCCGGGTGCATTGGATAAATTGGGAATGACAAATGTATCAGCACCTATTGCATCCATGGCGGCTAAATTTTTGAATTTTCTGCCCAATATACTTGCTGCTGTAATACTTGTTGTATTTGGTAATTTTCTGGCTAAACTTATCAGGCAGCTACTATCATCTTTGTTAAAGAAGACAAAGATTGATAAGGCACAAGAAAAAGTAGGTATTGATATAAAAGAAGGTACAAAGTTGTCAGACATAATCGCGAAGATAGCTTATGCCTTCGTAGTAATTATTTTTGTTATTTCCGGCATACAGGTGCTTGGAATTAACGCAATATCTGAACCTGCAACTAATATGGTTAATCAGATTTTTGGATTTATTCCGTATTTGTTTGCAGCCATTATATTGATGGTATTTGGCATATTCTTCGCAAATCTTGTCAGCAAACTCTTGGAGAGTATTCTTGCTGGTACGGGGATGGATGAAAGAGTACATAAGGCATTACCCGAACGCGAAAATCATAAATATACTGCGGCGTCAAAAGTTATTGCTACTGTTGTAAAAATTGTAATTGACATTATATTTATCGTGTCTGCTGTTAAAATTCTAAATATAGAAGTGCTTACATCGGTTGGAACAGCAGTAATTGCTTATTTGCCGCAAGTAGTAGCTGCGCTTGCTGTACTTATCATAGCATGGTTTGTATGCGGCTGGGTGGAAAAACTGATACTTAAAGGAAATGCGGAGGCTAAACATGTTGCTTTTGCTTCCAAACTCGGAATAATGACACTCGCTATATTTATGGCACTGAGTCAGTTGGGTATTGCTCCAAAGATTGTTAATACACTGTTTATTGTATTTGTATCGGCAATCGGAATTGCCGTGGCAATTGCATTCGGTATTGGAGGCAAAGATTATGCAAAAAAGCTGTTGGAGAAGATTGATAATAAGTCCAACAAATAAAGAGAGTATTGAGCCGCCTTGTGCAGCTCCCATAAAGTTTATACTGTGTTGATAGGTGATAAAGTTAATAGAAAATTTTTAATCGAGCAGGTGGAGAGAATTTGAGAAAACTCAAAATTGACTGCCAAGTGCCGTGCAAGAATGACTGAGAATAAGCTATATTCTCTGACATACTTGTACGGCATTTTATTTTGCCCGATTTAATTTGTATAGCCCTTCTCTGCTTGTTCAGGGAAAGGGCTTTTTATGTTGCATAAATGGCAATGCTACATAGCTAAATACCCATAATCTTATTCTTTGAAATTAAACAAAATTCAAAGAATTGAGGTTATAAAAATGGGATTTAATTATGCAGCAGAAAAGAAAAAGTTTGATGCTCAATGGGAACGAAATGCCGAGTGGTATCGCTCAGAAGGTATGAGCGAAGAAGCGATACAAAAGATGAAGGAATTTGATTGGGCTGTATTTTGTAGTGAGAGAGTTTATAGAAACCATACGCAAGATATGCCGGAAGAGATAAGTAATGCTGTGTCTGATTCTTCAAGAAGCAGCCTGTTTGCAAAGTATCCGAATTTATCAGTTTCATTCTCTATTGAGGATTTCAAAGGTAAGTATACATGGATGGAAAGTATTACCGACCCCAAATTAGCAGCAAAAATAAAGATGTTATCTAAAGATTACATAGAGATTTTAACAATGCTGATTGAGGGATACTCTCAAACAGAAATTGCTAAAATGCGACATCAGCATCGTTCGGCAATCTGTAACAAAATAGCAAGAATAAAAAAATTATTGAAATAGGCGTGTACAAACAGTCATTTTCAACGCCTACACAGTGAGAGGATGATTTTTCGGACAACCCATATTACGAAAAATACAACCTCAAACTTACAACTGAATATACATTCATCAGGTACGTTCCCGGTTGAAATAGCCACAGCAGATTGAGCGCCAAGACTGCGTATGCACGAGCGATAAATCATATCTGCAATGTTTAGAGTTGCTTCAAAACAGGCGAAGACAGCAATCGGGGTTAATGATACTTCTGTAATTCGCAGCTCGGTCATAAAGAAGACGGAGAGGTTAGATTCCTATGGAGCGATCTTGCAAATCGCCGCTTGATGATTTCCCTATCCGGGGGTGTCGAGGACAAATACGGACAATACATAAATTTAGAAATGAGGTTTTTAATATGTTACGAGAAGATTGGATTTTTCGCAGAGGAGATATTTATTTGGTTGAGTTAGAACCGAGGATAGGATTTGTGCAGAGCGGTACACGTCCGGTAATTGTTCTTCAAAATAATTGCGGTAACTTCTTTGCACCGACATTGATTGTTGCTCCACTCACATCAAACATTTACAAAAAGCGTAACTTGCCCACGCATTACTATCTCAATAACGATGATGTTCTTTATCCGTCAGTTGTTATGCTTGAGCAGATTACAACCATTGACAAGCGTCAGGTACACAAGTACATCGGCAAGGTCAGCCGTAGAGAAATGGATGAGATAAGTGAATGTATTGAAAAAAGTTTGGGGCTTTATATACCCGAAGAAATGGAAGCACCGTAATAAAAATTTTAAAATTTAGAACCGTCATCGACACATTTACAGATGACGGTTTTTTATAGATATACTGAGAGGTGAAAATAAATGGAAAAGCTATACACTCGAAAAGAAGCGGCAGCAATACTCGGAATTAGTATTGCAACACTTGATACAGCACGAACTAACGGAGCCATATCTTTTGTTCAGTATGTTCCTAACGGCTGTGTGTATTTTACAAGTGAAGCTCTGCAAGAATACGTTGCAAAATGCACCCATCGAGCAGTACCCATTGAAAAACAAGTTACCTACCGAAAACAGAGATTACGCTGAGTGGCTTGTCAAGTCCCTGGTAAAAGTTTTTTGACGGTCATATAATTAAGCCAACATTTGAGAAAAGGCTAAAGTGTAATTAAAAATTTTTAGGAGGTAACTTTATATGATAAAGAAAAAATCCAAACAATTCGGAACCTTTACGACTAATGGAATCGAATATTACAGAACCAGAATTAAGGATCAAGACGGCAAGCGTATTACACTATACGCAAAGACGGTTGATGAACTCTCTGAAAAAATCGCGGAAGTAAAAGAGCAAATTGAAAACAAGACATTTTGCAGAACTACTCCCACAGTAAAGGAATACTGCGAAAAATGGTTGCTGATGCAGTCGGCAAATGTCAGACAGACAACATTGACAGATTATACATCAAAGGTCAAGAACTATATCATAAAGCCGCTTGGCGATATGCACATAGCAGATGTAACACTTGATGATATTCGTATGGCTCTTATCCCGGTATCAAAAAAATCAGCATCTGTATATAAATCAGTCAATGTACTTTTAAGGTGTATCTTTACATCGGCAAAAGAGAGCAAGATTATTAAGAACAATCCCACCGCCAATCTTACTACTAAAGGCGGCGGAGTTCCTCAAGCCGATAAGATACCGCTTACGGATGAACAGGTAGATAAATTACTTGACGCAATAAAAGACCTTCCACCATATGTCTTTGTTATGATTGGACTGTATGCCGGACTTCGGAGGGAAGAAATACTCGCTCTCCAATGGGACTCAGTATATTTAGACGCACAAGCTCCTTATTTAACAGTCCGTAGAGCTTGGCATACCGAACACAACAGACCTGTAATTATGACGGAGTTAAAAACTTCTGCGGCATACAGAGACATTCCACTCCCGGACTGTTTAGCTGAATGTTTGAGAGAAGCAAAAGCAAATGCAACATCTGAATATGTTGTATCAAATCGTGACGGCAATCCGTTATCGTACACACAGTTCAAACGACTGTGGACATATATCGTAACACGAACGACGAAAGAGCGCTGTTATTACAGATATGAGAACGGTGAACGCGTAAAGCATACTGTAACACCTGTGCTTGGCGAAAAAGCTGCTCATAACGGAAAAGTTGTGTATAGTTT
>JBJEIU010000013.1:0-5188 GCA_051877355.1 Hominilimicola sp. | reverse complement strand
TACAGTTCCAGTTTATTGCTATATCCTGTGCTCCGGTCTGATTCTTAGTGTAATATTTTGTTCCGCCGAAACTGTCAATATTACCTGCCGAACTTATTTTTCTTTTAGTCTTGCTTGAAACATCATATTTCTTGCCTGACTTTTCAAATTTTGCATTTACACTCTGTGTAATTACCCTGCCGTCAGGAAGAGAAAACTCAAAGTAGTCAACATAAATCTCGTCACCACCGCTGTTGTATATTTCTACATGAGAAATTTCCCACGGCTGTGCGTCAATACTGAATGTATAACCCTTTTTGGAATTTCTTTCAAAGTCATTATGATTTTTTGTATTCATCTTTTCTGAAAATGTAGCCTTTCCACTGTTGAAATACACCTTCAGATAAATACCCGAATCTGTTCCTGCGTATTTTACATCCTTTACCTTCACCGTCATGGTGTAGCTGTATGATTCTCTCATAGTCATCGATGCAAAGCTGATGTTCGGAGCATACACAAACAGCATACAAAATACCATAACAAGGCATGTAAATCTTTTGAAGTTAAATATTTTCGCCATCTTTCTCCCTCCATTGTTGTATACATATTTATATAAAATGCTTATGCATATAATTTGTACATTATCCGGTACTCACACGGCATATAGCTTAGTCCCTTTTTAACTTACGCTGATGAAAAGGATAATGTTCTTTTGGTTTTCATTATATTCCCTCTTTTCTCAAAAATTGTTCTCTTGTATTATATCACTATATTTGATTAAAAGTCAATGATTTTACAATTATTTTATACTTTTGCCTGTTAATTTTTCCACATCAGTCTGATTTTTTGGTTAAAGCACGTATTTTAGGTTAAACGTTGAATGTCAATCAAAAACTTCTTGCATTTTATCCGAAAGTATGATAAACTGTTTAAAAAGCCAATGGAGGTTTTTACATTGACCGATAAAATCAGCAAGTTTTTTGTTTCAAAAAATATCAAACCCGAAAATATAAAATATATTGTGCATCAGGGAAAGAAAACCGAGGTATTTCTTCTTGATGGCGAAATTATCGAAACATGGATTTCTCTGAAGGATATTTATGCATATCTTCCTCAGGACAAGTTTTTGAATATTCAAAAAGGAATAGTTGTAAATGCAAGTCAGATTGTAAATATTTCATCGGATGGGGTTTACACCATGACAGACGGTCATGTATTCCAAGGCAGAAAAAGATGTCTGAGCGAACACAAAAAGGTACGAAAAACGCTCGGTCTTGACGCTACTCCGCTGCGGTCGGACGAATATGTACCGCCGCTGGGTCTTTTGGAAAAATGCACGCTTTTAGACGAAATGCCTCTTGCTTTCTGTATTATTGAGCTGGTATTTGACGAAAACGGTCGCGGAGTTGATTTTGTATTCCGATACTGCAACAAAAAAATGGAGGACATTGAGGGTGCGCCTATCAGTGAAATGCTTAACCACTCATTTTATGAGGTTTTTAAAAATGGAGACAAAAAATGGCTTGTCACCTACGCGAACGTTGCCTTAAACGGTAAAAAACGAACTATTACCGATTACAGTCCGGAGATTGACAAGCAGTTAACCATATATTGTTATCAGCCGAGTCCGGGGTATTGCGCGTGCGTTTTAATCCCGGTAACATCCACGCCACAGCTGATACAAGCAGAACACTGAAAATCAGAGTAGTTCCGTATTAACAATATAAAACAGATCAGAAATATATCCGCGTCATTTAAAAAATATTTTATTGCGGAAACTTAAAAGTGTGCCATTCAAAAATGACACACTTTTTATTTTACTTACATTCGCAGTCCTTCTTTATGCCGTTAGCATAAACCTTCTTGTGCTCTAACTTCGACTGCATCTTATCAAGTACTTCACCCAATCGCGCAAAAAGAAACATAGGTTTTATGCAGGTCTCATCTTTATATACCATTATTAATCCACGCTCCGCAGACTTTTTCTGTCATATCCTGACTGATATAATTTTTGACCTCTATTCATTCTCAAAATCATTATGTACCATTTCAACCTTATCACGAATATCAAGGAATATATCCGCAATCAGCGGGTCAAAATCCTGTCCGCTGCCGCTCCTGATAATGTCAAAGCATTTATCCATCGGCATAGCGTCGCGGTAGCAGCGTTTCTCAGACACCGCGTCAAACACGTCAGCAACCGCCATAATTCTTGCGCACAACGGGATTTCCTTTCCCTTAAGTCCGTCGGGATAGCCCTTTCCGTTCCATTTTTCGTGGTGATGGCGCGCAACCTCGTATGCCATTTTCAGATATTCCTCATTGCCAAGCTTACCAAAGGTTTCCTGAATTATCTTTCCGCCGTTTGCACTGTGAAGCTTCATTATCTCAAATTCTTCCTCCGTCAGTTTGCCGGGCTTCTGTAATATTGCGTCAGGCACTGAAATCTTGCCTATATCGTGCATAGGCGCGGCTTTTAAGAGGTTTGTAATATAGTCTTTAGTGAGAATATTTTTGTAATAGCTCTTCTTTTGCAGTTCCTCAGCTATCAGCCCTACATATGTGCTTGTGCGTTTTACATGACCGCCGGTGCTGTCGTCACGGCTTTCAATCAGCGTTGCAAAACCCATCACCATTTCACTGTGATAACGGGACAGCTTGCTGAGCGCAGGATTTTCCAAATTCATATAAATGCCTATAATAGATATTGTCACCGCAAGACAGGAAATAAGAGTTTCCGGCACTGTCATCTGCACGCCTGTAACACCGACAAGTATTATAAGATATGTGAATATGCTTACTCTCTTGTCGCTTTCGATGTAATTCAAACGTTTGAAAAACGTGGCAACCGTCATTACAATATATACTCCTACCATAATAAAGCAGGTATAAGCGGATACTCCCATAGAATAATTTGTTACGGTTCCCTCTATGTACTCCAGCGAGCCGATATGTACAATTACTATCAGAATATTTATCGCAAAGGGAACAAAAATCGCAGCCCGCATACTTCTCTTTTGGGGAAAAGCCCCTGTTATAAATAGCATATAAAGAAATATCATGAAAATCATTGAGTCAAGACTTATCAGAAAAAACATATGCAAAATTCTGTTCAGCACAGGATTTACAAGATTCAAGTTATTAACTGTAAAGGCTGTAACTCCGTCAAAAACAACGCTCGTTATGCCAAGCGCGAGCAGCGCGACAAAAAAGTTTTTCTTTAAATTTATCTTGTATTTTCTGCACTCCCGAAGATATATAACAGCTATATATATCAGTATAATCAGAGAGCCTATCTGTAATTTACTATGCTCCATATTTATCTACCCCATTTTTGCTCCATTTTTATACTATATTTCTAAATCTTTTGAAGTTAAATATTTTCGCCATCTTTCTCCCTCCATTGTTGTATACATATTTATATAAAATGCTTATGCATATAATTTGTACATTATCCGGTACTCACACGGCATATAGCTTAGTCCCTTTTTAACTTACGCTGATGAAAAGGATAATGTTCTTTTGGTTTTCATTATATTCCCTCTTTTCTCAAAAATTGTTCTCTTGTATTATATCACTATATTTGATTAAAAGTCAATGATTTTACAATTATTTTATACTTTTGCCTGTTAATTTTTCCACATCAGTCTGATTTTTTGGTTAAAGCACGTATTTTAGGTTAAACGTTGAATGTCAATCAAAAACTTCTTGCATTTTATCCGAAAGTATGATAAACTGTTTAAAAAGCCAATGGAGGTTTTTACATTGACCGATAAAATCAGCAAGTTTTTTGTTTCAAAAAATATCAAACCCGAAAATATAAAATATATTGTGCATCAGGGAAAGAAAACCGAGGTATTTCTTCTTGATGGCGAAATTATCGAAACATGGATTTCTCTGAAGGATATTTATGCATATCTTCCTCAGGACAAGTTTTTGAATATTCAAAAAGGAATAGTTGTAAATGCAAGTCAGATTGTAAATATTTCATCGGATGGGGTTTACACCATGACAGACGGTCATGTATTCCAAGGCAGAAAAAGATGTCTGAGCGAACACAAAAAGGTACGAAAAACGCTCGGTCTTGACGCTACTCCGCTGCGGTCGGACGAATATGTACCGCCGCTGGGTCTTTTGGAAAAATGCACGCTTTTAGACGAAATGCCTCTTGCTTTCTGTATTATTGAGCTGGTATTTGACGAAAACGGTCGCGGAGTTGATTTTGTATTCCGATACTGCAACAAAAAAATGGAGGACATTGAGGGTGCGCCTATCAGTGAAATGCTTAACCACTCATTTTATGAGGTTTTTAAAAATGGAGACAAAAAATGGCTTGTCACCTACGCGAACGTTGCCTTAAACGGTAAAAAACGAACTATTACCGATTACAGTCCGGAGATTGACAAGCAGTTAACCATATATTGTTATCAGCCGAGTCCGGGGTATTGCGCGTGCGTTTTAATCCCGGTAACATCCACGCCACAGCTGATACAAGCAGAACACTGAAAATCAGAGTAGTTCCGTATTAACAATATAAAACAGATCAGAAATATATCCGCGTCATTTAAAAAATATTTTATTGCGGAAACTTAAAAGTGTGCCATTCAAAAATGACACACTTTTTATTTTACTTACATTCGCAGTCCTTCTTTATGCCGTTAGCATAAACCTTCTTGTGCTCTAACTTCGACTGCATTTTGTCAAGTGCTTCACCAAATCGTGTAAAAAGAAACATAGGTTTTATGCGGCTTTAGGCACGACATTTAACTCATCTATTATTTTATTTATTATAATAAAATCCTTACGCTGCATACAGTTGAACCACCTTTCCCACTTCAAGAATGGAATTTTCCGGTATTGGAGCGTGAACCACATCAACAGGAGTATTTAATAATTCTTCTAACCTGTTTTTAACGAGCATATTGTAAGTATTACTTAATATCGAAGAAATGCCTAACCGAGCGAAATGCTTCCTTATATCCCTTAATCCGTTTTGTATGCTTTATATTCTTTTTATAAAACATTAATCCAAAAACACAAAAAACCAGAACAGATAACAGGATATGCTGGCAAGAGAAAAATTAAGAGAAAGAAAAACAGGTAATAAATTATAACAAAATGCGATAAAAAAACCGTTGATTATTATCCGAGCATATGCTATACTTATTGTAAATAATTATACAAACACGGAGGTACAAAATGAAGCTTA
>JBJEIU010000012.1:0-5189 GCA_051877355.1 Hominilimicola sp. | reverse complement strand
AATTTATTATTTAACGTTATTTTTAGCCTAAATCAAATAAATTGTCCACATTTTCTACAGGTCCGACCGCCGAAATACAGAGAGTGGAGCTGTCAAGCACGCGGTCAATGATTTGAGCCACGGAGTCTGTGTTTACGGCATCAATTTTTGCAAGCACCTCCTCTTGTGTATAAATGGGCTTGCCCAAAAGCAGTGAGCGTCCCGCTCCCTGCATTCTCGCGCCTGTGCTTTCACTTGAGAGGATATAGTTACCCTTAAGCTGTTCCTTTGCCCTGAGTACCTCCTCATGCGTAAGCTTATCACGCTTTATTGTGTTGATTTCCTTTGATATAAGTGAGGCTACTTCATTCAGACTCTCCGCGCTCATTCCCGCGGAAATATCGAAAACCCCTGTGTTTATATAGGCGCTGTGCCCCGCGCTTATGGAATACACCAGACCGCGCTTCTCGCGTATGTTTTGGAACAGCCTTGAGGACATTCCGCAGCCGAATACGTTGTTGAACACAAGCAAGCTGTATACGCTTTCGTCCATGACGTCAATTCCCTTAAAGGCCGCCACAAGCTGTACCTGCTCAATGTCCTTTGTTCGCACTATATTGTTGCCGCTAATGTATGGAACATCCGGAAGCTGTGGATTTATGTCCGATAACTCCTGCACTCCGAAATACTTTTCAAGAAGGTCGAAGAGGTTGTCGTCAAAATTGCCTGATACAGATATTATAGTATTGGCGCTTGTGTAATGATTATTCATGTAGGAACGCATTATTTTGGGCGATATGCCGTCAAGACTTTCATACGTGCCTAAAATCGGACGTCCCATGGGCGTGTCGCCCCACACCGCATAGGAGGAAAGGTCATACACAAGGTCCTCGGGACTGTCCTCATACATTCGTATTTCCTCGCCTATAACCTGACGCTCAAGCGCCATATCGTCCGCGTCAAGGCGCGGATTATACAGCATATCGGAAAGTATATCCAGAGCTATGGGAATATGCGTGTCAAGCGTTTTTGTAGAAAAGCAGGTGTATTCACGCGATGTAAACGCGTCTATCTGACCGCCTACCGCATCAATTTCATTGGCAATCTGCTCCGCGCTTCTGTTTTTCGTTCCCTTGAACAGCATATGCTCAATAAAATGAGAAATACCGTTTTCCGCAGCACTCTCGTACCGTGAGCCGTTTCCTATCCATACGCCTATTGAAATGGATTTAAGATAATTTATTTTTTCCGCAACGACACGTATGCCGTTTTTTAAAGTTCTGTACTGATACAATATTATGCTCCTTTTGTATAAAATATTTATAAATCAGAATTTTCTTTTGATTTCCTTGACAAGTCCGAATACACGTATGCGCAGCACGTCCTCGCCCTCAAAACGGCGCGGGGGATACATGGGATTAATTGACTGAAGCTCAATAAAGTCTTTGCCGTATACCACCTTTTTAATTACGCCGTCCTCGCCGTCGATTGTAACAACGGCGTAGCTGCCGCTGTCCACTGAAGACTGACAGCGTACAAGCACCAAGTCGCCGTCCATGAATAAGGGATACATACTATCGCCCACAACCCGCAGAAAGGAATATTGCTCTCCGTCTCTCACGTCGTTTTTAAGCACGGGCTCATAATCAACGATGTTGTTTTCAGCAAAACAGCTTATGCCCGCGGCAACTCTGCCGATTATCGGTATCATAACAAATTCCGAGTCATTTATCGGTTCTATGTTTGACGGAGTTTCGTCCCAGCCCAAAAGATATTCGGGTGTTGTATCAAGACATTGCGCAAGCTTTATCAGGGAGTCGCGCTTGATGTTTTTGACGGTGCCTTTTTCATATTTCTGAATGGCGGCTTTCTGTACGCCGATTTTTGCGCCGAGCTCCTCCTGTGTTAAATTATGCTCTTTTCGCAGCATTTTAATTCTTTCGCCCGTTGTCATGGAAATTCCTCCTTATATTTAATTATCATACCATTATAGTATCATAAAATTCAACTTTTTGCAAGATTTTTTTGAAAAAAGTATCTGAAAATAGAATAAAATATCTAAAAAAGAAATTTGTTGTTGACAAAAGTATCTTTTTATGATATAATACAAATGTCTTAAAGGAAAGGTCGGATTTCCGACATATATTTTTTATCACAAAAGTATCTTAAAAAGATAGAAAGGAGTGCTTATGATTTATTCAAATGATGACCCGATGGCTCTGCTTGCAATGGAGCTGGAGCGCACGGGAAATTACGGTGACTGTGATGAATACAGCGCGAAAAAATGTCCTGTATGCGGCGCGTATGAACCGGAATACTATTATCTTGATGAAGATGAGGAATGTATCGGATGCAGCGAATGTGTGTACAGGTCTGATGTGCTATTTTAAGCGAGGTGGTTATATGACAATTGCAGATGAGGAAGAGATACTGGAATTCTGGAGCGATGTCATGCGGTGTGATGGATATCACGCGGAGAATATAAAATTATCGGATTCGGTAAAAGCGGCGGAAAATCTGGCAAAATATTATGGTATGTTCGGCGACAAGCGCAGCGGTGATGGGGGAGATGTGATTATAGTTGACAATATCGCAGGGAAAGAAAATGCAGTGCAGTCTTGACAGTCTTATCGCGCCCGCGTTTTACGAGGTGCATAATGCGATTGATGCGTACACGCATTTCTGGCTTTGCGGAGGACGCGGTTCTACCAAGTCAAGCTTTGTCAGTATAGAAATCATACTGGGAATTATGAAAAATCCCGATACCAATGCCGTTGTGCTGCGCAAGGTAGGTGCATATCTTCGCGACAGTGTGTTCGCGCAGCTTGAATGGGCGATTGAAAAGCTTGGTGTGGCTGAAATGTGGGAGATTAAGCCCGGCGTGCCAGAGATGATTTTTAAAAAGACCGGTCAGAAAATCATGTTCCGCGGCGCGGACAAACCGCAGAAGCTTAAATCCACCAAGGTGACTCATGGATATATCAGGTATATCTGGTATGAGGAGCTGGACGAGTTTGGCGGCATGAAAGAAATCCGTACGATAAATCAGTCCATGATGCGCGGCGGTGAGAAGTTTACCGTGTTCTATTCCTATAACCCTCCCCAAAACAGACGCAGCTGGGTAAACCGTGAGGCGCTCAAAAAACGCCCCGATATGCTTATCCATCGAAGCACATATCTTGATGTGCCGAAAAGTTGGCTCGGCGAGCAATTTTTTTTGGAAGCAGAGTATCTTAAAAAGCTACACCCGACCCAGTACAGACACGAATACCTCGGTGAGGTGACAGGCACAGGAGGTGAGGTTTTTGATAATCTTGAAATTCGTTCTCTGACGCAGGAGGAAATTGACGCTTTTGACAACGTCAGGTGCGGAATTGACTTCGGCTTTGCAGCAGACCCCTTTGTTTACGTTATATGTTTCCTGCATAATAATAAGCTGTTTATCTTTGACGAGATTTATGCAAAGGGAATGACAAACCGCGCTGCGGCGGAGGAGATTGTGAAGAAAGGTTATGAAAGCCGTATGATTGTCTGTGACAGCGCTGAACCGAAAAGTATCAATGATTTGCGCGGATATGGACTAAGGGTGCGCGGCGCAAGGAAGGGTCCCGACAGTATTGAATATGGAATCCGATTCTTGCAGGGACTTGAAAAAATTGTGATTGACAGCGCGCGGTGCAAAAATACTGCCCGCGAGTTTTCGGAATATGAGCTGGAACGCGACAGCGACGGCGAATACCGGTCAACCTATCCAGATAAGAACAATCACACCATTGACGCCGTGCGCTATGCGCTGGAGGATGAAATCAGTCACAGAAAAGCGAGGATTATAAAAAGGAGAGATTTGGACTTATGATTATTGACGAGGAAATTCTTAAGGACGGCATGACAGACATAATACTTGCAAAGCTGATTGCAAGACATGCTTTAGAGCAGGAGCGCTTTGAAAAGCTATACAACTATTATATAGGAAGGCACGCGATATGTGAGCGCCGCCGTTCAAGTGACAATATTGCCAACAATAAGGTTGTCTGCAACCATGCGAAGTATATTGTGGACATTGCGAAAAGCTATCTTGTGGGCAACCCCGTGTCCTATACCTGCTCGGACGGATACGATATTGAGGCTATAAAGAACAGATATATTGTTCAGGATATGGCGAGTATTGACGCAGAGCTGGAAAAGACAATGAGTATATACGGCAAAGCGTATGAACTGGTGTATGCGGACGGGGAGTCAAACCCGTGCAGCGTCAGCCTGCCACCTATGAACACATTTATCGTATACGGCGCAGGCGTTGGCGAAATTCCGCTTTGCGGCATACATTATTACAAAAAGCGTGATATTGACGGGAGCGTTACGGGCGTGTGCTGCGTTGTATGCGATGACAGCATGATTTACACATACGAAAATGACGCGGACAGCTTTCTGCACATGAAGCTGACGGAAAAGCATCGCCATTATTTCGGCAAAATTCCTATGGTGGAGTACCGCAACAACGAGGAAAAGCAGGGCGACTTTGAACAGCTTATACCGCTGATTGACGCTTACAATGTTTTGCAGTCGGACAGAGTCAACGACAAGGAGCAGTTTGTGGACGCGTTCCTATTCCTTACGGGGATTGACCTTGACAGCGAGCAGGCGAAGAAGCTCCGCGAGGAGCGTATTCTTATGGGATACGAGGGCGCGGGTGCGCAGTACCTTGCAAAGGTTATGTCCGAAAGTGATGTGGAGGTATTGAGGGACGCTCTTAAATCAGATATTCACAGATTTTCCATGATACCCGACCTGTCCGACCAGACCTTTGGTACAAATTTATCGGGAGTGGCGATAAAATACAAGCTTATGGGCTTTGAGCAGCACGTGCGCAACAAGGAAAGATATTTTACAAAGTCGCTCAAAAAACGCTTTGAGCTGTATACCAATTTTCTTTCGCTTAAAGGCGCAATGGAATATGTGCCAATTCACAGGATTGATGTTGTATTTACAAGAAATCTGCCCGTAAATGAGCTGGAAACATCGCAGATGGTGCGCAACCTTGCAGGTATTGCCACAAGCGAAACGCTGCTTTCGCAGCTATCCTTTGTGGGTGACCCCAAGGAGGAAGCGCAGCTTGCGGCGAGGGAACGTATGCTTAATGAAAAAATGGGAAGTAAACAGGAATAAAGGGACAGTAAAAGTCATAACAATTTATTCTATGCACAAAAGAA
>JBJEIU010000011.1:0-5189 GCA_051877355.1 Hominilimicola sp. | reverse complement strand
ACAACAGAACAGGGTAATGAAAAGACGCTTGTTTTCTTCTGTCATCTGGGAGTGCAGTTTGTGATATTGTCGTATTTGTTCGGTATATCTGCTCCTGCCATGTGGCAGAATTTCTTCGTTGCACCTACCTCAGTTACAATGCTGGCAACAGAAGAAAGACAAAAAAGTAATGTGTGTTTCAGATGTAAGTGCCTTGGAGATGTTTCGCATTTATATTCATCGGATATAGAACCATCAAATTCGGGATTTTTTTGCGAGACATACGAAAACGGGATTTGATAAAATATATTTGTGTATAATCAGGTGAATTATAATAAACAAATGAGTTGGGAGTAACGGAAGATGAAAAAGATAATCAGTACGGTTTTAATAGTTGCCATGTTGACTGCGAGTATTGGAATCAGCGCGGCTGCGGAAAATAATTTAATTATAAACGGCGGTTTTGATGAGGAGCTTTTCGGAGAAGGCAACTGGAAATTTACCGAAAAAGGCGGTTGGTATACAGAGGGGAAAGCTGTTCTGACAGACAAAGCGTATGAGGGAGAAAACGCGGCTGTGATGAACAGCGGCATAATGTATCAGCGTGTGACGCTTGAAAAGGGTGTTACATATCAGTTCAGCCTTTATGTAAGGGCTGAAAAGGAATGCAATATAGATATAGGCTTTAATGACGGTGCGCAGGAATGGCCCGCAATCAATTCTGTGAGCAATACAGAGGTTTCTGTCGGCACGGAATGGAAAGAGGTATCGGTTGAGTTTGAAGCTCCTAACACACAGGATTATGTTTTGTCATTCGGAACATGGGACGAAACTGCGGTATATGCCGATGACGTCCTTCTTGCGGAAGCTCCGTCATACATTTCCAAGCTGAAAACCGGAGTTGACGGAGAGGGAAGGATTAGCTTTCAAGCTGATTACACAGAGGTCGGTACGTTCATGACCGCCTTGTATGACAGCAGCGGCAATCTGACAAGTGTCCGCGCACAAAGCAAGACAGGCTCCTTTGACGCGGTGGACGGCTATGGTGCATACACGGTCAAAGCGTATTTGTTCGGAAATGGTTTGCCGTTAAGAGCCAAAACACAAAAAATCGAATACAATGAGAACAGCAAAAATAATGAAAATTATTCAGTAGGTCCTGCAAAAACACTGACGCTGTCCGAACACAGCCTCACACTGTCTGTTGGAGATAGCGACGCAGCTCTTGACGCGGATATATTTCCGGCGTATGCCTATGATAAGAACATTGTGTGGACAAGCTCTGACGAAAGTGTAGCGACTGTTTCAGAAAACGGAATTGTAACTCCTGTGGGTGAGGGTACAGCTGTTATAACGCCTGAGAGCGGCTCGCTTGCAGATAACTGTATTGTGGCAGTCACGCCGCAAACGGAAGTAAGCCAAATTACGCTCAGTAAGTCAAGTGTGACGCTTCCCGAAATTGATTCGGTGTATCCGCTGTCGGCACAGTTTGCTCCGTCAGGCGCAACGGATAAACTCATATGGAGAAGCGACAATCCCTCTGTCGCGTCAGTGCTTGACGGTGTTGTGACGGCTAAGGGCAAAGGAAAAGCGGTTATAACCGTTTCCACTGAAAACGGCAAACACAGCGCAAAGTGCTATGTTACGGTCAAAAGCTCGGATAATACCATAACAAACGATAAATTTTATACAGACACTGATGGAAATCTGATATGTTCTCAGGGCGGCTGTATATATAATTTTAATGATAAATATTATTGGTATGGTGCAAAATATGCCGAAGCGCCGATATATGCGGCAAATCCTGAAAACGGCGCGGCTGGTAACGCAGCGTTCGATGCGTTTACCTGCTATTCATCGACCGATTTGGTGAACTGGAAATTCGAGGGTTATCCGATAACAAGGGAAACTGAGGGAATGAAGGATGCCGGCTGGGTAGGACGTATGGGTGTTGCTTATAACAGCAATACAAAAAAGTATGTTTTAATTTCGCAATATGCCCCCGGTATGATGTTTGCTACAAGCGACAAACCTGAGGGACCATATAAATTTGAACATGTTGTATCGGGTGTTGATTATTTTGTAAACGGAACAACGGGTGACCAGACTGTGTTTCAGGATGAGGACGGTAGGGCATATGTAATATGCTCAAGTACAAACGGACGTGAGCATATGTATGTTGCGCCGCTTCGGGAGTCGGATTTCCTTGATATTGACGCTGAGAATGTAAAAGAAATTTACAATGACGCAGAGGGTAAATATATAGATGAAAAGGGCGAGATTGCCATAAAGGATAAAAAGGGCATTGAGGGCAACTGTATGTTCAAGTACAACGGAAATTACTATTTCACAGGCTCGGACTTGTACGGCTGGCATTCTTCGCGGGTATATGTGCTCCAGTCGGACGAAATACTCGGAGAGTATAACGCGGACACGGGTCTGCCGTACCTTATGCCGGATGTGGCAGACAGCTATGCACATAATTCACAAACTGGCTTTTACGTCACAATCCATGGAAGTGAGCAGGATTTGGTGATGTACTGCGGCGATCGCTGGGGCGACTTTGCAGGAAACGGAACGGGCTATAATCAGTGGGTTCCGATTACTATGGACGAAAATAATATCCCGCACTTTAATGACCTGCATCAGTGGCGGCTTGATGCAGAAAAAGGAACATGGGAAATTGGTGAAGGCAACAACTATATACACAATCCTGACTTTGAAGCGGACAGAAAGACAGTTGCAGTGCCTGTCGGTTGGGAGACGTATGACAATGTTAACGGATTTGCCAACAGCAATATTTCCGATAAGCAGAATGCAGGCAAATTTGTGTGGCAGCAGACCGCCAAGGAGCCGTATATTGCTTGTTTGAAGCAGGATATAGACAAGCTGCCGGACGGCACATATACGCTGAAAGCGTGGGTCAGAAGCAGCGGAGGACAGAACATATGCAGAATGTACGCAAAAAGCGGTGGGGAAGACTATAATTATTCGCTGAAAGCGCAGATTGATGAATGGACGGAAGTTGTTGTGTCAAGCAATATTGAGGTAAAAGACGGCAAATGCGAGATAGGACTGTGTTCCGATGCGGACGGCGGAGAATGGGTGCAGATTGATAATTTGTCGTTGGTGAAAAATATTGATTAAGTATTGATTAGTTAAGAAATATTAGCAGAAGCTTAAGTGTTTCGAATAATAATGATATAATAGTTGAATACCCAAAACAAATCAGAAAAACTGTATCATACACAAGCATGATACAGTTTTTTCTGTGAAATATAAATTTTTTAATAAAATTACAAAATCTTTGCTATTTTTGTGTCCTTTTGATGTCCTTTTGGGTGTATAATACATGATAGATATAAGGAAATTTAATCAAAAAAAATTTTAATTCAGAGGTGATAAAAAATGAAAAAAAAGTATTTTATCAATTATTACAGCGCCGGCGGAATACACGCAAAGAGGGGTTCGCGCATATATATGTACGGCGGCGAAATTTCGTACTTTTAAGATTTATAATAATATTGTATATGAAGATTTGGACATCAATCATCATTCAATTCCTGCCAATACTGTATGCGATATTATTGCTTGGCATTACTATGCATGCCATATATTAACGGTTGAGAATGTAGCTCTTACGGACGGTTAAAAAATAGGAATATATCCGCCGGTTGACTATGACTCAGGATATGATATTTTATGTAAACAAGAAAACAGCGGTCAATATGCAAAATACTTCTATTCAACCCGTGACGTCCACCGTGTTGTCAACGGAAGTGACGGAAAGCTGTATGTGAAGAAAACATCGGATGTCGGCGCGGATTCGTTTATAACAGGAGTTACTTCCGTTACAAGCGGCGGCGCAGCTGTTGAATATGAAGCAAACACAACCGTGCCTGTTGTACTGACGGACGAATATGCCGATAAGGTATTTATGGGCTGGAGCATTGACAAGGAAAATGTGCTGCTGAACAATCTAATCTCAAAGAGTACATTCTTCATAATGCCGTCGGAAGACGTAGTTGTTACTGCAAATTACCGTGATAAGATTGGTGGTGTTGAGTTGACGGCAGACGTACCGCAAGCGAGCTAGGCTCTGCCGACAGAAGTAACTTGCGCGACAGAGGGCGTAACCGCGTCACTTACATGGACGCCGAGCGACAAAACGGAAGGCTATAACAAGAGCTACACAGCAAACATAAAACTGAAAGCCGACAGCGCAAACTTCTATGAATTTGCGGACGATATTACGGTTACAGTGAACAACCAACATGCATTATACGCTGAAAAGTCCTCAGACGGCATTTTGATAATAGATGCTTCATACGAAACCGAAAAAGCAAAACTTTTAAGCATAGAAAATCATGCTGATATTACAGGCGTTGAAATTGATTATACCGATACAACAATGACAGTCGGTATGAATGCTGAAGATCCGACGGAAGAAAACGAAAACGGCATTATGATAGCCGCATTGTATGATGAGAGAGGAGTATGCGTTCAGGTTATTATGGTCTCGGCTAATAAAGCGAAATTTACGCAGTACAAAGAATATCTAATATTCAGAATCAATTACAGACCACATGAGAAAAGGAGAAAAGTATGAAAAAGAGAGTAATATCTTGTATAGTTGCGGCTGTTATGCTTATATCAGCTGCAGGATGCAACAACAGTTCAGTATCTGTTAAGCTTAACGGCAAAGATGTTTACAGTACAGCGCAAAACGGCGCGTCATCTCAGCAGAAACTGATTGAAAACGCATTAGGTCCGGAGGTATGGAAAGACCATCTCGAAAACGACCTTATGAAATTCTGGACGAAACCGGATGCGCAGGATATGAGCGACGGTTTATTCAACACATATCTGAGCAACAGCGGCGAAAAACTTTCCGCGGACAGCAGCGAGCTTCCCGAGGAAATAAAGGCAGCCATGGAAGACGATGTGATGAAAGAACTTATGAATATAGGTACAAATTACGTCAGAGCGCATTCAAGACTTACATATGCTTACGGCGTTGCATACCATATGACAGGCAACAGCGAATACCTTGAAATGTGCCGAAAGGGCACTCTTGCGCTTCAGGAGGCATTTGACGGCGAGTACGGAATGCACGTAACAAAGGATAAAGAAACCGGCGAATGGGACGCGGACAGAAATGCCCGCACAAGTCAGGACCTGGCTTACGGCATAACGGGAATGGGAATGTA
>JBJEIU010000010.1:0-5221 GCA_051877355.1 Hominilimicola sp. | reverse complement strand
ACCGCCGTGGTTTATGACAATAAGCGGCTGCAGCGGCGGCGGAGTGGACGCGGGAGAAAACCTTGACCCGTCAAAATATGATGATTTTGCTTCGTTTGTGGGAAATGTTACGGAGCATTTTGAAGAAATCGGACTGAAGTTCGACAGCTATTCACCGATGAATGAGCCGAGTACACAGAAAAAATACTGGAGCGCTCAAAGTGTGAAGCAGGAGGGTAACCATGTTGCTCCGGGTGAGCATCAGTCGGGAATCATCAATGCTCTGAGCAAGGTATACGATGAACGCGGTATTGATACGATGGTAGTCGGTCTTGACGAAACAAGTATTGATTATTCTATTACCTCATTTAATGATTTAAACGATACTGCAAAGAAAAATCTTGACAGATTTGATACACATTCATATGAGGGCTCAAAGCGCGCTCAACTTAAACAGACTGCCATTGACGCAGGAAAGAATCTCTGGATGAGCGAGGTTGACAACGGCAAGACGGCTGGCACAAATCCGGGGAATATGGGTATGGCGCTTGCTCTCGCAAGTCATATTCTGAATGATATCAACGGTATGCAGCCGTCCGCGTGGGTAATGTGGGATATTCTTGACTTCCATAAGGATTCGCAATTTACCGCTCCTGACGGAACAAATCCTGAGGCGGATAATACGCTTAACCAAGACGGCGGATTATGGGGTGTCGGCATGGTTGACCATGACAATGAAAAAATTGAACTTACCCAGAAATATTACGGCTACGGTCAGTTTACGAAGTATATTGAGCCGGGAATGACGATTATTGCCTCATCGGACAGCTCCGTTGCGGCATATGACAAGAAAACAGGCAAAATTGTAATCGTTGCAGTAAACTTCTCAAATGCTGATAAGCTTACAGAATTTGACTTGCGTGAATTTGCTGCCACAGGCGCAAGCGCGCAGGTTATAAGAACAAGCGGCAGCTATGAAAGCGGGGAGCATTGGGAGGAACTGGAGCCGATACCTGTATCGGGCAAGGAGTTTTACGCGCCTATGAAAGCAAATTCAATAACAACTTTTGTTATAGAGGGCGCTGACACGACGATAGACAAATTTGAAATAAGCGAAAATGGCAGTCAGGCTGATTATAGCTATTCCGTTTCAGAGGTGTTAGGTAACTGCGACAAGTATTTCGCGGTATATGATAAAGACGGCGTACTAAAGGCTGTAACGCTTAATCAGAGCGAGGGAACGCTTAATGGCGATTTTGCAAACTGTACACCGAAACTTATGGTATGGGACGGTATGAAGCCTGCCGAGGTCAAGTATATGACAATAAATGGGTCAACAAGCCTTGTAACGGGTGTGGATTATTCATACAAAGCCTATGTAAACTCCTCTCAGACACCTGCGGACGTTACATGGTCTGTATCTGATGAAACCATTGCATCTGTAACAGCGGACGGTATTTTAAGAGCCGTAAATGGCGGAAATGTGACGCTTACGGCGACAACTGCCGACGGTATGAACACATCAATAGATATAAATGTAATTGACGCGGCTTCAAACATAAGAATTGTAAACAAAAAGAGCGGACTTGGTCTTGAAACAAAGTCCAAGGGTATAACTTCGGGAACACAGCTTGTGCAGTGGGAGTACCGTGGTCTTGACACATCCGCATGGAAGCTGTCAAGCACAGACGACGGTTATTTCAATATCACAAATGTAAACGGCGACATGCTTCTTGCGGCAAATGCAGACCAAAAGCCTGTTATCACAAGTGATGTTGAAGCGACAGACGACAGCGCAAAGTGGGAACTTATCAATCACAACGGCTATTACGAGATAAAGAGCGTAAGCGCACAGAAATCGATTGATGTAAGCGGACAAAGCACCTCAAACGGCGGAAACGTAATATTGTATTCATTCAGCGGCGGAGATAATCAATTGTGGTCATTCGGAGAAATAACGGGAGAGCTGGAGCACGTTGTACCTGAGGTTGTGGATTACAGCAAGAAATATGACGGCACGGATTATACGTTTGTGAGCAATGTTGACGCTGCAACAAATGATTTTAATGACGGAGACCCGAAGGGATTTGCGATGACGGGCTTTGCGGGACTGGGCAGCGACAATGACGGTGAGGCGGTGCTTCTGCCGCAGAATTCGCTTAGCAATACTTCTAACACCCAAAGAGCGGGTACAGCAACGCTCACGCTTGATACGCCTGTTACCTGCGTTGAAAATCAGATTATTAATCTTTCCTTTGATATGTTCGCTCCCAATTCAGATGGTGACTCGGATTTTAAATTGTCATCTTCGGACGGGACAGAACTTGTAAAAATCACTGTTAGCAACTGGGGAGGAACATATTCTGTTACAATCGGTAATGAAACGGTTGAAAACGCCGGTGACGGCACTACATATTTTAAAAATAACATAGGCAGTAAGGTTACGACATCAAGCATCAGCAACGGAGGTCATGTTGAGGTTTACTATATGCCTTCAACTGGTGACGTAAAGGTTACTGTAAACAGTGTGTCAAACACTGACGCTGTATTAAAGACCTACACAGGAACAGCTGATGCGGATAAGGATATAGGAAGTATTTATTTTGCCGGAACATATACGCAGTGGAATAAAATAATGGTTGTAGATAATCTTATTACAAACATAATAACAGAAAAATAATTGAATAATACACAAAAGGACTGCGGCGCAGTCCTTTTTGTATGTGCAGAATTATTCGACAAATTCCGCATTGTTACATTGATATTAAAGGTATGTTATTTTTGCAAGTCAAGCCTTAAAAAATCAACTTTGTTGTGCTATAATAACCCGTGTATCGTATTCGCATATTGCGCCGCAGAGGCATGATTTGTAATATGCCCATAAAGCTGTAACAGAATTTTTTATATTTCGTATTATAACATATAAGAATATTATTATAATGCGAGGTGTTAAAAGTGGGCAAACTAATTATAGACGGCGGTGAAAAGATAAGCGGTGAAATATGCGTGCAGGGTGCAAAGAACGCGGTGCTTCCGATACTTGCCGCTACTGTAATGGCTGACGGCGTATGTGTTATCAAAAATTGTCCCTCGCTCCGTGACGTGGACAAAACAAACCTTGTGCTTGAAAGACTGGGATGCACTGTCACGCGTGAGGAAAATGCCGTTACGGTAGATACAAGGGGAATGTGCGATTGCAGAATATGCGAGGACCTTATGCGTGAAATGCGGTCGTCGATAATATTTTTGGGCGCGATTATTTCGCGATGTAAAAGAGCGGTTGTAAGCATGCCGGGCGGCTGTCCCATAGGGTTAAGACCGATTGATTTGCATTTGAAGGCGCTCCGTGAAATGGGAGTGGATATTCAGGAGGAGCACGGCTACATAAACTGCACAGCGGAAAAAATGCATGGAGGGAATATACATCTTGATTTCCCGAGCGTCGGCGCAACGGAAAACGCTATGCTTGCGGCTGTATGCGCGGAGGGCACTACGACTATTTCAAATGCTGCCAGAGAACCTGAAATTGTTGATTTGGGAGGCTTTCTGAACAGCATGGGAGCGAGAGTATATGGAGCTGGAAGCAGCGTAATCACTGTACATGGTGTGGAAAAGCTCCACGGTGCGGAGTATACAATAATGCCCGACCGTATAGTTGCGGCAACGTACCTTGCGGCGTCAGCGATAACGGGCGGCGAGATGTGCCTGAAAAAAGTAAATCCGCAGGATATGAGTGCAATGCTCCATGTGCTTTCTGAAATGGGCGTAAAGCTGCGATGTGAAAATGACAGGATAATTCAGACCGCGCCGAAACGGCTGAAAAGCGTACATACAATACGCACGATGCCCTATCCTGGTTTCCCGACTGATATTCAGTCGCCGTTTATGTCGCTTGCGGCAATGGCAAAGGGAACGAGCGTATTTATAGAAAATATATTTGAAAACAGATTTCAGCATGTTGATGAGCTTACGAGAATGGGCGCCGATATAAAAGTAGAAGGAAGAAGCGCCGTTGTGCGCGGCGTAAAGGAATTGCAGGGCGCAAACGTTGTCGCCAGAGAGCTTCGCGGCGGTGCGTCGCTTGTGGTTGCGGCTCTTGCCGCAAACGGGACTACTACAATAAGCGGTGTGGAGCTTATCGACAGGGGTTACGAAAACATAGAAAAATATCTGCTTAACTGCGGCGCTAAGATAAAGCGCGAATAAAATTCAGGGTGATAGTATGGATGAGAAAAAAAGTAACATACGCCTTGTAAGAACAGGCGGAAGAAAGGTTACAAAGACTACAACTGAATATGACTGGAACAGTTTGGACGAAAGAACCTCTGCCCGCCAACAGTCAAGCGGTGCAGCGCCTGTGAGAAAAAGAGGCTCCTCGGAGCTTGAAAAAAAGGTGAGATACCAAAAGCAGCAGAAGGCTAAACGTCTTAAAATACAAAGACGGCGCGCACTGATTGTATTTATCCTTACGGTGATACTGGTAATGGTGCTTTTGTTTATGACGCCTATTTTTAATATCCGTTCCGTGTCCGTTGAGGGAAACAGACTTGTATCTGCGGAACAGTTTCAGGAAAAGCTTAAACCTCTTGTGGGAGAAAATCTTCTCCGTACAGGCAGTGGAAAAATAAGGAAAACCTTAAAAACAATCCCGTACATTGACACGGTGGAGGTACAGAAAAAGCTTTTCCCGCCGTCGGTGAAGGTGACTGTGACGGAATACGTACCCGCGGCGGTTATAAGGACGGAGGGCAGCAGTCTGCTTGTAAATTCAGAACTGCGCGTGCTTACGGACAGCGGCGAGCAGTCAGAGCCTGTGCCGACGGTGACAGGATTCGGTGTGAGCAGCTACAAGACAGGTGAGATCTTAAAAACTGATGACAGCGATAAAAAGGAAATCATTATGATGGCGCTTTCGACCCTTGAGGCTACAGGGCTGATTGACAAGGTTATAGAAATAAATGTAAATGATATTGCAGATGTAACAATGAACTATGACAATAGAATAACGGTGAAATGCGGCACGCAGCTTGATTTGGAACGTAAATTAAGGCTTTTCCGTGAAACGGTAACGAGCAATTCTCTTGCCGAAAATGCCCGCGGAACAATGGACTTGTCTGAGCCGGGAAGAGCTGTTTATACCCCGTAGATGTGATATTGCACAAAAATTTAATTAAAGATAATAATAATATTGGTTATAATTATTTGCTGATTTGAAAATTTGTTGGAAAAAACTATTGAATAA
>JBJEIU010000009.1:0-5232 GCA_051877355.1 Hominilimicola sp. | reverse complement strand
TGTTCATACCTGACGCAACGGCTAAGGTTGTAACCGCAGCCGTTACTCTTTTAAAGAAATTTTTACTCATAGATTTTCCTCCTTAGATACAATTAACTTGAATTATATATTCTAAAATATATTATACACTAAAAAGGACAACAAATGGACACAAAAAAGTAAAATTTTTCAAAAGTTTTTTTATGCGTAATGACATATTTATACCAAAAGAGGAGCGAACACTACGTTTCGCCCCTCTGATTTCAATTATGAGCGCCGATGTTCATCAGATTTTACTTTGCGTATCTGAGCTTATGTCGGTTGTCGGCGTATAACAACCGTTCCTTCCGCGCGGGTCATATTTGCCTGTGGGTCAAATTCACCCGTGTCTCTGCCGCTTATAATACCTGTCTTGGCAAGCACTTCAACATCCGCTTTAGTCCAGTCGGATATGCTGTCCGTATCTTTAAAGACCGCTTCATTAACAGTCTTTGTAAAGCGCATCATTATTCTTTACATACAGATAAACGCCCTCCAGCTCCACGCCGTATTTTGCGTCCTGTTCAGGGTCCAAGGAAACCGGCTTTATAACCTGATTTGCATTTGCATAAAATCCCGAAACCTCGGTTCCGTTGCTTGTCACCATTTTTACCTTCGGATAATAGCTGTAGTCCTTTCCGCCGTCTGTAAACGGTATTGTCTCAAATTCACCGTTTTTGTTGGCATAGTCATACTCGTATCTTTGAAAATAATGTTGATTTTCCGCAGCCGGATATTCCTACAATTCCGACGCTTTCACCCTCGCGTATATTGAAAACACCGTTTCATAGTGATGATCACTATATACGCTGTCATAAAGAAAATTCATAACTGCCGTTATCGCTGTAAAATTGACATTTAACTTAATATCCGCTGTCCGCATAATCATTATTTAAGTCCTCCACAGCGCGTTCAATCCCTTCCTGATAGCCTACACAAAATTTTCGCTTTTTCCCATAACCGCAATTTTTACGTTTTTATCCGTTGTGCCGGCACACCCTGAAAGCATTGTAAGACAAACTATAATTATTAAAGCTATATATTTTCTTCTCATTTCTTCTTCTCTTTCAAATTAATGATGGTTTCTCGCTTTACGCGATCCAGTTTTCATTGCTGCAACAGAAACAGCTTTCCAGAGCATGTTCAACTTTTTCGCGTGTGATTGGCGTCAGCAAGTAATCATTTACATGATACTTCCACGCATCTACGGCATAATCTGCAGTGTCCGCAATGAAAACAACCTTGGATATTTTATTGCACTCCCTCAGCGCTGTTGCAATCCTGAATCCTGTGACCTCTGGCATTACAATGGCAGTAAAGCACAGGTCTACAGAAAAATTATCTGACTGAATAAAATTTAACGCATCCGATGAATTGGCAAAAGAAATAATATCACTGTCCGGATAACACTCGCTTACATATTTTTGCAGATTTTTCAAGTCAACCTCATTATTTTCAACTAAAATTATGAGCATTTGGAGCTCCTCCTTCCTTAGAATTTTAATCTAATCCCTCTTATGATATTATTATAAACCAAAAAGGACATCAAAAGGACACAGAAACATTAAAATTTTTAAAAAATTCTATAAATTTTTTTATTGAAAAAAATACATTATACACAAAAAGAGCAATGCCAAGCACTGCTCTTTTCGCAAATAAGGGGGTTATCAACCGACTGACAATCGGTTTTTCAATGTATTTTGTGAGGTCAATACTTATTATCACCCTTATTTTGAAAAATATTCATAAATTTATCAATCCAGATGAAAAACAGGGTGTAAATCAACAGAAACAGGACTATTATCAGGATTTGTTTCCATAATGTCAGCCATGAAATCCCACCACTTTCTGTTAATTGCGGTATCTGCGCCCTTTGCCCAAAGCTCCTCATCCTCAATTTCGATGTAGCCATAAAGAACCATTGTTTCCTTATCAAGGAAGATTGAATAATTCTTTCCGCCATGCTCGTGAATCATGTCCTTCATTTCAGGCCACAGCTCGTTATGTCTCTTTTCGTACTCCTCAGCCATGCCGTCATAAAGCTTCATTTTAAAACCCTTGTGTATCATTATTAATTCCTCCTTAAAAAATTTTACTTATTTAATTTTTTATGCGCCTCAATTGCGATTGCGCACTCAAGACGTTTCTTCTGGAATTCGCATGCAAGCTCGTAGGGCTTGTTTATGTCCTTGTTAAAATTATAAGCGTTTGCGCTGCATCCGCCGCTGCAATAGAATTTAGCAAAGCAATTACTGCATTTTTCCTTTGTGTAGACATTTGAACGCTCAAAATGACTTCTTATATCTTCATCAAGCTTACCTTCAAATACATTGCCCATTTTGAAATCCGTGTTGCCCACAAACTGATGACATGGGTAAATATCTCCCTCTGGGGTAACGGCAAGGTATTCATGTCCCGCGCCGCAGCCTGATAATCTCTTTATCGCACAGGGTCCCTGATCAAGGTCAACCATGAAATGGAAGAAATTAAAGCCCCTGCCCTCATCATAACGCTTTACATATTCATCGGTCAGCTTATCGTATTCTTCGCATACCTTCTGAACATGCTTGCTTGTAAGAGCGTAATCTTCCGTTTCAGGTGCAACAACAGGCTCGACGCTTGTCTGCTTAAATCCCAAATCCGCAAGGTGGATTACATCCTTTGCAAAGTCAACATTATATGCCGTAAATGTGCCGCGCACATAATAATTATCCTGATTTCTGCTTTCCGCAATCTTCTGAAATTTCGGAACTATCGTATCGTATGAGCCGCTTCCATCCACGCGGTATCTTACCCTGTCGTTGGTTTCCTTTGTTCCGTCAATACTCAGAACGACATTCGACATATTTTCATTAATATAATCCATTATATCGTCATTCAGCAGAATACCGTTTGTCGTTATCGTAAAACGAAAATTCTTATCGTGCAGCTTTCCCTGCTCCTTTGCGTATTCCGTTATTTCCTTGACAACTCCGAAATTCATCAGAGGCTCGCCGCCGAAGTAATCTATTTCAATATTTCTTCTGCTGCCGCTGTTGTTGATGACAAAGTCAATGGCTTTCTTACCCACTTCAGTGCTCATAAGGCTTCTGCCTCCATGGAATTCGCCTGTATCCGCAAAGCAGTATTTGCATCTCAAATTACAGTCATGCGCCACATGCAGACAAAGAGCCTTGACAACTGACTGCTTGTTCCAGTTCTTGGCTATATCCGCATAGCAGTCGTCCGTAAAAAGCTGTCCGGCATTCACAAGAGCGCAGATTTCCGCATAGCTTTCCTCTATTTCCTCTGCGCTGTATTTGTCCTTTAAGCCTTCCTTTATGTAGCCGGGACATTTTGCTTCCGCCATGAACGGTTCAAGTATGTAATCCAGCATATCAAATATTACGTCATCAACCACATGAACTGCTCCCGAATACACGTCCATAACTATGTTAAGTCCCAATTTTTTATACTTATGTATCACTTCAAAAACTCCCTGATTTATATTTACCTATATTAGCAGAAAATCATCGACTATAAAGCCGATGATTGACCTTTAATGTTCATTTATCCGGCAAAACAATTAGTTTGCTTGTTCACATTTCTGGTTTGCAACTGTGCATGATGTCTTACAAGCAGACTGACATGATGTCTGGCATTCTCCGCAGCCGCCGTGTTTTGCAGAATTCTTTAAATTAGCATTGTTTAGTGTCTGTACATGTTTCATCACTAAATCCTCCTTATATGTATTTTTCAGATAAACTTATTATATCATAAATTTGCAGACTGCAAAGCAGTCGGCGCCGTAGCGTGGCACGCAAAATATGATTCAATGTTCTCTCAGGCGCCAAAAGTTATGCTTTTGTTTACGCTATGAGGTTATTATACCATACTTTAATATAAAAATAAAGTGTTTTTTTACATTTTTTTCTGATTTATTTATGAACCTATGACCGAGCCGAGAAATCCTGCGGCAAAAATGCCTCCCGCTATGGCAAGCAGATGTGAATTGAAAGTTATTCCCTTATTTATAATTGCGGAAATACCTATCAATATGAGGAGATACAGTACGCATACAAGCATGGCGTGTATAAAAATTTTCCCCGTCGCTGCCTTTGACACCGCTATTGTACCCATCAGCACTCCGATTACAACAGACGCATACACGAGCGTTGTAATCAATGTTTCACCAATATGTGTGAAATATGACAAAAGCGCAAGCACAAAGATTATTACAAACGTAACCAGAACTGCAAATATTGTCCCTTTTATCACACCCTTTAAATTTACAGACATAAAAAACCCTCCCTACTATTTTACTATAAATATATTAGGGAGGTTTTTTATTTATAACATTTTCAATTAATTTTTAGTGCTTTCAACTGTTCTGATAGCGTCTCTTTCCATTTTTATAACAGACTTTTCGTCCTGTGTGCCGATATTGCCTGTTTCAATGAAAACAAACTCATCCTTAATCTTTGCAACCTTACCACATATACCGCCGATAGTTACTACCTTATCGCCTACCTTCATTGCGTTAATCATTTCCTTTGTCTCTTTTTCTCTCTTTCTCTGAGGTCTGATCATCATAAAGTATAAAAGCACGATAATCAAAACGAGCGGAAGAATACTAACAATTGTGCTCATTACAGGATTAGCCTGCTGTTGCTGCTGAGCCGCTCCGTTCTGAGCTGTTGATTCTGTGGTCTGCTGTGTTGTCTGATTAGCTGCGGTTTCGCCTTCAGCAAAAACAACTGTTTCCAAAATATTTGTCATAATAGTTCTCCTTTTTCTGTTTTATTGTTCTTTAGTATTATACTATGTATATTTAAACTTTTCAAGTCTTTTTACAAATTATTAACAATTTTATGTGAGCTGCCTGATTTTCTCTGCCATTTCCAAAAGCTGCGCGCCCTTTGCGACAAGTTGACCGTGTTCCTCTATATACGTCATCTGCAAAGGATATCCAGACCGCGCCGGAGCAAATTCTGACATCAAGTTTAAACATTTCTCGTATGCCGGTTCGTTATTAATTGTAAAGCAATATGTATCATTGAGCCGATACAAAAATCCCGCCAGCAGCGAATTTGTATCAAGTTCCTTAAGCGCTGAGCATAAATCGTCAAAGCTGTCAAAATAAAATATTTTTGTCTTTGCACTTTTCTTTAACTTTGCCTTTACCGAGGACGCATTAATAAACTGCTGTCTTGTAATATGCCTTGAATTTGCCTT
>JBJEIU010000008.1:0-5242 GCA_051877355.1 Hominilimicola sp. | reverse complement strand
TGCTTGTGCCGCTGTTTATAAGCGCGTTCCGCCGCGCGGACGAGCTTGCCACGGCTATGGAGGCGCGCTGCTATAACGGCGGCGGCAACCGCACCAGAATGAAAGAAACCCATATGACCGCGTTTGACGCAAAGGCAATTGTGATTTTTGCACTTGCCGCCGCGGTGGTTTTGCTGGCAGAATTTTAGGCATAAATTAAGATTGAAATTTAGTATTGGAAATGGTATAATGAATATTAAACTTGAGCTTCAGTATGACGGCACGGCGTACCACGGCTGGCAGATACAGAAAAATGACGTAACCGTGCAGGAAACAGTAAAAAAAGCCATTGAAAAAATCACAGGCGAAAACGTGGTTCTCATTGGCTGCGGACGCACCGACACGGGCGTTCACGCGGAAAATTACGTTTGTAATTTTCATACAAATTCAACGATACCCGCTGAACGGTTTCCCTATGCGATTAATACCTGTCTGCCTGATGATATAGTGTGCTTTAGCGCGGAGGAGGTCAGCGAGGATTTCCACGCAAACAGCAGCGCTGTGAAGAAAAGATATATGTATAAAATACTTAACCGTGAATTTCCTGACGCTGTTTTGTGCCGTTACGCGTGGCATTATAAATATCCGCTTGATGTGGAAAAAATGCGTGAGGCGGCAAAGGCGTTTATCGGCGAGCATGATTTTGTCGGTTTTGCGTCAAGCGGTTTTTCCGTAAAGACAACAGTTAGGGAGATTTATTCTCTTGACGTGTCGCGCGAGGGTGATATGATAACGATTGATGTGACGGGAAACGGATTTTTATATAACATGGTCAGAATAATCGCCGGCACGCTTGTGTTTGCAGGCGGCGGAAAAATCGACCCGTCTGATATGGCTGACATAATCGCGTCAAAGGACAGAAGCCGCGCAGGCATAACTGCGCCGCCGCAGGGACTTTGCTTAAAGGAGGTGTATTACCGATGAAAAAGGACGATGATTTTATAAATGAAAATTCAATAAATGATCTTATCCGATATGCGGAGGAGGAAGGTGATACACCTGAGGAAACGTATGAGGAGGATACCGATACATACGCTGACAAACAGGCAGATGAAGAAAACATTGAAGAAGAAACTGAAGAAATATATGAGGAAGTAATTGAAGAAAAACCTGCCATGCAGGATATTTCGGAAGAAGTGACGCCGCAGGAGGAAAACGTTTCTGAAGATTACTTGTATTATGAGACTGAGGACGAGAGCGGAGAGATTGTCTTTGAGGAGGATAAAAAAAATACCAAAAAGGGTATTATAATCGGTGTTGCAGTCGGAATACTTGCGGTTATTGCCTTTATAACCATAGATTCGGGAATAATCGGAAATTACAAAAACAATTTTGCCAACAATTTTTCAAGAATATTCGCAAATTTTAAAGCAGATAAGCAGATAGAGGAGATTAAGCCGACGCCAAAGCCTGATGCCCAGTATAATACAGAGGTATCGGGCAGTGTAATCGTATCGCTGGGTGATGTGAACGACACGGAATTTGAGCCGTACAATAACGGAATACTCTGTGCGAGCATGAACCATCTGTCATTTGTAGACAGTGAGGGAAGCACGGTGTGGGAAATGGACACGGCAATTGTCGACCCTATATTGGACGTAAAGGGCAGTTATATTCTTCTTGCGGAAAAGGGCAGGAGTAAGATATGCCTTTATAATGATAAAAAGCTTGTGTATGATGTGGACGACCCCGACAGCATAATGGCGGCAAAGGTGTCCTCAAGCGGCGACGTTATTGCCGTGACGGATAAATCGTCATATAAGGGCGGTATATCGGTATATAATAAATCAGGAGCGCAGATTTTTTCATGGGCATCGGGAAGTGATACCGTTATAAGCGCAGATATTTCCTCTGCGTCAAGACGCGTTGCCGTGTCGCTTTTAAATACCGATACAACGGCGAAAAGTATAATACAGCTTTTTGACGTGAATAAGACGGAAAGCTATGCAAAGGTGGATATTGACGATACGGTTGTTTTCGATATGGAATTTACGGGCGACACATTAAGCGCCTTTGGTGACAATCGGATTGTTGGAATATCCTCGGGCGGAAACCTTATTTATGACAATACCTTTGAAAATGTCCAACTTACCCATTCCGCAATAGACGGTGAAGGAAATAAGCTTCTGTCCTTTGATGACAATAATATACCTATGCTGAACATGTACGGCAAAAAAGGTTTATTAAAAGCAAGCGCTACTCTTACAGGCGTGACTGATTTTATTGATATAAACGGCAGGGATATTCTTTATAATATCGGCAGAGATGTGTATTTCGGCAGAATTAATTCAAAAAATATGACAAAGTATACGGCAACAATGGATATAAAGGATTTGCTTATTATATCGGATAATACGTTTGTGATTGTTTATTCAAACAGCTTTGAGGTTGTGAATATATAAAGGAAGTGTGATATGAGTTTAGTACTTGATATAATTTTAGCAGCGTTAATTTTAATATCATTTATGATAGGCTATAAAAAGGGACTTGTAAAATCAATCTGGAAAATAGCCGCGCTTGCAATAACTATCATACTTGTCATAGCTCTGAAAAATCCCGCAGTCAGCTTTCTTTCGGGAACTGCAATGGCGGACAATATAAACGCAAAAATATCCGAAACAATACATATACCCCAGGGCGGCGGAGTAGATATATCGGACAGCCTGAATTTGCCTGACTTTTTAAAGGTGGAGGTAAACAGCGGAATAGAGAGCGCGCAGAATGCGGCAAACTCTGTAAATGACGCGGCTGCTTCGGCGCTTACCACTTTGTTTTTGACAATAATTACCTGCGTAGCGCTGTTTATAATAATACGCCTTATTCTTATGGCGGTTTATATGATAATAAACGGCATAACGGAAGCGCCCATTATAAAGGGTGTGAATAAATTTTCGGGCGGACTGCTCGGAGCGGTGAATATGGTGTTTGTTATATTTTTACTGCTTTCGCTCGTGTCGCTTTTCGCGCCGGCAGACAGCCAGCTTTTTGAAATGATAGAGAGTACATACGTTGTTAAATATTTTTATAATTATAATATATTACTTCAATTATTCATGAAAATCTAAGGAGGAAAAAGAAAATGTACAGTGACGTAGTTAAAAAAGGTCTTGAAAAGACGCCGCACCGTTCGCTTTTCAAGGCGTCGGGATTTACGGAGGAGGAAATTGAACGTCCTTTGATAGGCGTTGTAAGCGCAAAGAATGAGATTATTCCCGGACATATCCATTTGGATAAAATCGCGGAGGCGGTTAAAACGGGCGTAAGAATAGCCGGCGGAACACCTATTGAGTTTCCAGCAATCGGTGTCTGCGACGGTATCGCAATGGGTCATAAAGGTATGAAGTATTCGCTTGCTTCCCGTGAGCTTATCGCGGATTCAATTGAATCAATGACAATTGCCCACGGCTTTGATGCTCTTGTGCTTATACCGAACTGTGATAAGATTGTTCCGGGTATGCTTATCGCTGCGGCGAGACTTAATATCCCCGCAATAATCGTCAGCGGCGGTCCTATGCTTTCAATTAATTATAAAGGCAAGTACCGCGACCTTAATACAACCTTTGAGGCTGTCGGTGCATTTAAGGCAGGCACTATTGATGAAGACGAGCTTCTTGGTCTTGAAAATGCGGCTTGTCCGTCCTGCGGCTCATGCTCAGGTATGTTCACAGCTAACTCAATGAACTGCTTGTGCGAGGTGCTTGGTATGGCGCTTCCGGGCAACGGTACAATTCCGGCGGTTTATTCTGAGAGAATAAGACTTGCAAAGCATGCCGGCATGAAGATTATGGAGCTTCTTGAAAAGGACATCAAGCCGAGAGATATAATCACGCCTGATTCAATTTATAACGCGCTGCGCGTTGATATGGCGCTTGGCTGTTCCACAAACTCAATGCTTCATCTTCCAGCAATCGCGCACGAGGCAAAAGCGCCGATTACGCTTGACTATGCAAATGAAATCAGTAAGGAAACACCGAATCTTTGCCACCTTGCTCCCGCGGGTGAGCACCACGTACAGGATTTGTATGCGGCAGGCGGTGTTCAGGCATTGATGAATGAGCTTTCAAAAAAGAACTTATTGAAGCTTGACACAATCACAGCAACAGGCAAGACCCTTGGCGAGAATATCAAGGATTGTCAGGTGCTTGATTATGAAGTAATCCGCCCGATAGATAATCCGTACAGCCAGACAGGCGGTATCGCGGTATTAAAGGGTAACCTTGCGCCGGACGGCTCTGTTGTAAAGAGAAGTGCCGTTGCGAAGGAAATGCTCCAGCATGAGGGAAGAGCAAAGGTGTATAACAGCGAGGATGAGGCTATCGCGGCTATTTACGCGGGCAAGATTGAAAAGGGTGACGTTGTTGTTATCCGTTACGAAGGTCCTAAGGGCGGTCCGGGTATGCGTGAAATGCTTTCGCCGACCTCCGCAATCTGCGGTATGGGTCTTGATAAGGACGTTGCGCTTATCACAGACGGACGTTTCAGCGGCGCGACACGTGGCGCGGCTATCGGTCATGTATCCCCCGAAGCTGTTGAGGGAGGCCCGATTGCATTCGTACAGGACGGCGATATTATTTCAATTGATATAGATAAGTGCCAGATTAATCTGAAAGTCAGCGAAGAAGAGCTTGCTAAGCGTAAGGAAAACTGGAAGCCGCTTGAACCAAAGGTAAAGACAGGCTATCTGAGAAGATATTCAAAGATGGTTTCATCAGCAATCCAGGGCGCAGTTATGATTGACGAATAATATATAAGAAGATACACAAAAACGGATTTCGTAATGAAATCCGTTTTTTTGCTGTAAATTATTATTTAGACGGTGACGGGTCGTCGCTCAATTCCAGAATATAATCGGTAGAAACATTGTAGAATTTAGCAAGCGTAATCAGGACAGCAGTTGGAATGTCATTTTCACCAGTTTCGTATTTTGAATACCCTGTTTGTGACATATTTAAAATATCTGCCACCTGTGTTTGGTTTAAATCTCTGTCTTCTCTTAAATCTCTTATGCGTTTGTACATTAAAATTTCTCCTTTACATTATATATTATTGTAATGTGTCACGAAAAAAACAATTGACTTTTAACCTAAAATAGGTTAAAATTATTCAAAGAGGTGATGATTGTGCAATTTTTAAATGAAGCGCTTGAAAGTGCAATAGAAGTAATACTAAATCAGGAAAGAGAAAAAATATTTAGCAACGTAAA
>JBJEIU010000007.1:0-23592 GCA_051877355.1 Hominilimicola sp. | reverse complement strand
TTATTTCATCAATAAAATTATACAACACCTGTGTTCTGCCTGCAAGGTCCATATTATGTAAAAGCTCTTTCTCCATAAACTCTGACGGACAGACAACCGCGTCAATCATTCTGTATGTATGCTTTTTCCGATAAAACCAGCCCTCTGCCGCACCAATTATACTGCGAAGCTTTGATGAATGAATACAGTTATTTCGTATGCAGCTATGATATTTGCCGCCGTAACACTCTCGGCACAACCCCTCCGTCCTTTCATTTTTCAGCTTATGATTGGGACATACAAGCTGTACGTCATGCGCCGTGTATACAATTGGGATATTATGCTTTTTTATTTCATATATTATTGACGGCGTAAGCTGATAATTGAAATTATTCAGATGCACTATGTCAGGTCTGAAATCCTCTATTACCTCGCATATTTTATTTGCCGCCTTGCGTGAATATATTATTCTGAACGGATACGTAAGCTGATTTACAGAGGTCTTATGGAAATCAATATTATCCGCATAAGCGCCGCGGCTGTTGCCGACTATGTTTCTCTCGTCAGCCATACCAAAATACTGCACCTCGTGTCCCATTGACTCAAGATACTTTCCCAGCTTTATAAGATATGTTTCAGCGCCGCCCTTATGGTAAAGATATTTATTTACCATCAGAATCCGCATGACAGTATCCTCCAATTTAAAGTATAATTATTATATAAGTATATCAAAATTAATATTTCAAGTCAAATAACAGGTCTTGACAATATTATGACACTCATTATATAATCATTTCAAATATATTAACAGGGGGTATCATTGATGGAAAACAGACAACGGCTTGAATGGATTGACATTGCCAAGGGTATGGGTATCATTTTAGTTGTGTTTGCGCATACCCTTGTGCCGCAGATACGAGAAAGCAATATGGCAGCCAAATTTATATGGATATTTATATACAATTTTCATATGCCGCTGTTCTTCTTCCTGTCGGGCTGGCTGTTTGAAAAAAATTTGGCGCATTATAAAAGCAGGGGAAAATTTATCCTCGGCAAGCTGAAGCTGCTGATGCTCCCTTATCTTACCTTTTCCGTATTTGCCTATGTGTTCATAAGCTGCGCATTCAGAATTGATAAGCTTGCGAATATACTCCAAAGCGGCGGATATACTTTGACATCATTAAAGGACGCGGTATTTCAGATACTTACATACAACGGTCACACAGACCAGCACCTTTGGTTTGTGTTTTCGCTGTTCCTTGTGTTCCTCATAAACATACTTATACCGAAAATAATGAAATCAAAGCCCATGCTGCTTGTATTACTCGTGCTGTACATTTCAAAGGCATTTGTACATTATTACGGAATACTTGACTATACGGCAAGTGATTTGCTGTTCTTCTCACTGGCAAGAGTTATGATGTCAGACGGCAAAATACAATTAAGCAGCCGTTCACCGCTCAGCATAATTGCAGTGCTTGCGGTTTTCGTGACCTCAAACTGCATATACAGCTATTTTTACGTCACGCAAATGCCCGTAGGCACAGTTAAGGCCTTGCTCTGTTTAATAAGGAGTATATCCTCCATAGCAGGAATTATGAGTATCTGTACTCTTGCGGAGTATATACAAGACAAAGCCGTATCCAAGCCGATTAAGGAAATCGGAATGTATTCCTATGATATATATCTCATGCATGCGCCGTTTCTCGTATCAGGCTTGATGGGAATACTACTCGTCTACTCGCCGCTTCCCGCGCCTATATGCTGTATTGCGGTGCTTATTATCGGCATTATGTTTCCGTATATTATTTCACAGTTTATTATAAGGAAAACCTCTGTGCTATCCGTACCTATACTTGGAAAAAGCTTTAAAAAGGCAAAAAATACACCTGATATAAAATTAAATATTTAAAACGGGGGTGATTAAAATGTCATCATGTGAGCTGGTCACGCTTGTGGGTGCATTGGCTTGTTCCATAGCAAAGACATTTACAAGAGAGGAAACCGCGCTGCTCGGCGCAATATTCACTCAGCTTGGCGATACGCTTGCAACCATAGCCGCAAACGAGGCAATAAACGAATGTGATAATGAAAACAAAAGCTAAAAGGACTGTCCTCTGATATGCGCCTCCAAAAGCGTCTGACTTTTGGAGGGTGTATCAAAGACAGTCCTTTTTATATCATATTTTTTCACTTATTGTACCGCGGCGATATGCCTTAATCAGTTCCTTAAGCTCCGCAATATTTTCCTTAATCTTCTTGCCGTTATCTGTATCGCCCACAAGTATTCTGTTGAATGCCTGCTGAACAGCAACCTGATTTGAAACTATGTCCTTATCGTTATAAATAACCTCCTCAGCGCACGCAAACGGCTCATGCGCCGTAAGGGTAAGTCCGTAGGAATTATACGTAAGCGTATAACCTGCTATACCCGTCAGTTCATGGTATGCCTTTGAAAATCCGCCGTCAATCATTATAACCTTGCCGCCGCATTTCAGCGGGCTTTCTCCCTCGCCCTGATGAACGGGAACATGACCGTTTATTATATGACCCGTTTTGTCCAAACCAAATTCAACAAGAATTTTATCGGCGATTTTCTCATTGTTTATAAGGTCATAATATTCGTTCTTTTCCTCACGGTGGGTTTTTTTGTCCTCCACGAAGTACCGCTCAAAGGTTGTCATTTTGTCACGTCCGAAAAGCGGTGAATCAGGGCCGTTCCAAAGATACCATAATATATCTCCGCCCTTTATGCGGTCGTTTCTGTCAAGGGACATAAGCGCCTTTCTTGCGCTTGCCTCAAGCACGTTATACAGCTTAACTCCGCTATAAGTTTTGCCGTTCACATTTACCTCGCGGAAGCTGCCATCGGTGTTCATCGGCACACAACCGTGAAACAGAAGATTTCCGTTGTACACCTTGTAAAGGCTGCCTTTTTTCATAAGAAGCTCTGTATGCTTTTGCAGCTTTTCACAGCGTATAAAGGCGGCGCGCAGCTTTTCCATTACCTCCTTTTCCCTTTCACTCAGCTCATAGGGGTTTTCGGGGTCAATGGTCGGAAAATACATATCCTTCATGGGATATACACCGCTGTCCAATTTCACAGTGCCGTTTTTAAAATCTATTCTGTGCAGAAGCCTTCTGTTTTCCATATTAAATTCAGGGTACTTTGCGATAAGCTGTCCCTCCAGCTTGAACTGAATTATCGCAATAGCCTTGTGCATTTTCATTTCAAGCTCGTTATCCGAAGTATCACTGCTCCGTTTGCCCACGCGCTTTATCGCAAAGCATCGACAGTCGTCATCGGCATATGTACTCATGGCAAATGTGGCAAGCGGTATCATATTAATGCCGTAGCCGTCCTCCAGCACATCAATATTGCCGTAGCGGACGCTGTTTCTTATTATATTCGCAATACACGCCGTATTTCCTGCGGCGCTGCCCATCCACATAACGTCATGGTTTCCCCACTGTATGTCGAGGGAATGGTACTTGCAAAGCTTATCCATTATATTATGCGCGCCGCTGCCGCGGTCATATATATCACCAAGTATATGCAGATGGTCAACCACAAGACGCTGTATCAGCTCTGCCATTGCGATAATAAACTTTTCGGCGCTTCCCACCTCAAGAATGGTGTTTACTATACCGTCAAAATACGCGCCTCTGTTCAATACTTCAGGCTTTTCCGTTATAAGCTCCTCAATTACATAAGCATATGCACCGGGCAGCGCCTTTCTGACCTTTGAGCGCGTATATTTTGAAGAAACAACCTTACATATTTCAATTAAGCGGTAGAGCATTATCTTGTACCAGTTTTCCGTGTCCTGCTCAAGACTTTTCACGTAATCCATTTTCTGTGTCGGATAATATATCAGTGCCGCCAGCTCACGCTTATCCTTCTGACTGAGCGTATGACCAAATACGTCGTCAATTTTTTTGCGCACTGCCCCTGACCCGTTACGCAGCACATGCGAAAATGCCGCGTATTCACCGTGTAAATCCGAAAGGAAATGCTCCGTTCCCTTCGGCAGATTAAGTATGGACTGAAGATTGATTATTTCCGTAGACGCGCTGTCTATTGTCGGATACAGCTCCGACAGCCGTTCCAGATATCTTAGTTCCGTTTCCATGGCTTTTCTCCCCATAAAGATTTGTTACCTTTATTATACAATGTCAGTTAAATTTTGTCAATTTGGTTTTCACTTATTATTACGCAAAAAACCACCGTTTCTGCGGTGGTTTTTTCTTAATTATTCCTCGCCCTCATCACTGCTATGGGCTGCAAGATAATCCTCAAAATTCTTATACTCTGCCTTATGCTGTTGCGGCTTGAAGTCCGCCTTATAAGTAGTTGTATAGCTGCCTGTCTTTTCAGCTATAGGCTTATTGGTTCTGTGCGGCTTTGAATTTCTTTTTTTGTAGCCGTCCTTCTTGTACGGCTTTGAATTCTTAGGCGCGATAACAACCTTTCTGTACGGCTCTGAACCTACAGAATATGTTGTTACAGTTTCACTATTCTGAAGATTTGAATGGATTATGCGTCTTTCATAAGGATTCATCGGTTCAAGCGTAAACTTCTTGCCTGTTTTGGTTACCTTTTCGGCAAGACGGTTTGAAAGCGCTAGAAGTGCCTCTGTACGCTTTTCTCTGTAGTTTTCCGTATCAATGGAAACCTTTATATAATCCTCGCTGCGCTGATTTACAACAAGTGATGTAAGATATTGCAAACTGTCAAGAGTATCGCCTCTCTTACCGATAACAATGCCCATATTATCGCCCGAAAGGTCGATTGACATTGACTGCTCGTCCATCTTTGCATCAATATTTACATCGAGATTCATTGCGCTGAAAATATCGCCCAAAAACTTCTTCGCATCCTCCTCAGGACCGCCAAGAGACTCTTTCTTCGGTCTTTCTTCTTTTTCAGTTTTTTCTGAAATCGACTGAACAGAAACAGTCTCCTCAGTCTGCGCCTTCTTAAGAGTAACCTTTACGCGCGCATCTCTTGCGCCGATACCAAGAAATCCCTTTGAACCTTCGTCAAGAACCTCTATATCAACGTCTTCACGCTCTGCTCCAAGCTCCTTTAAAGCCGCTGCAATGGCTTCTTCTTTATTTTTTGCGCTTTTTTCCGTGCTTTTGCTTTTTCTCAGGAATTGTGACAACAACGTCATCCCCCTTCTTATCAAAATATAAGTTTAGCGCCAGCTGCTGAACAATCTGGACAACTGAACTGATTATCCAGTAAAGTCCAAGACCTGCCGGCAATGTAATAGTGAAAAATCCAGTCATTACAGGCATCATCAAATTCATTGTTTTTGACATCTGAGCCGCCTGATTATTATCTGAATTTTTATTGTTCTGACCTGACTGCGCCTGTGTAATCTTCATGGAGACTATTGAAGCAACAATTGCAAGAATGGGAATTGCCAAAAGCGCAATTATGCTCCAATCCGAGAAATCAAGCGCCATAATCTTTGAAAACGCTGCTGATGGCGCGTTCGAAAGGTCAAGTCCGAAGAAATTAAAGTTAATCACCCATGGGTGAGTTCCTCCGTTAACGCCCTCCAGAGCGGTTCCGTTTGTTCCGACAATCTCCGCCCACTTTGAAAGCTGAATTTGACCTGTCTTTTTAATAACGTCAACTGCCGCCTCAGCATAATTTCCCAGGTTATATCCCAAATTCACCATTGCGTCACGCAGACGGTAGACCTCGTTCACAACCGCGTCAAGACTCCAGTCAACTCCGATAAGATATGAAAGCGGACGCTGAATAACCTGATACAAACCTATCAGTATAGGAAACTGTATAAGCATCGGCAAGCAGCCGCCAGTCATACTTATGTTGTTTTCCTTATAAATCTTCATCATTTCACGCTGAAGCTTTTCCTGGTCGTTTGCGTACTTCTTCTGAAGCTCCGCAATGACCGGCTGTACCTTCTGCTGCTTTCTCATGGCCTTCTGTGACCTGATATTAAGCGGAATTAATATCATCTTTATGATAACTGTAAATATGATTATCGCAAGACCATAGTTTGCAACAAGATTGTAGATGTGCTCAATAATAAAGCCCATCGGTTTTGTTATAAGATACTCAAACATATGTCTTATTTTTTCCTCCTAACGCTAACACAAATCCATAGGATTTGCACGCTATAACTTGCTATGCAAGTTATTCTCCTCCTAACGCTAACACAAATCCATAGGATTTGCACGCTATAACTCGCTTCGCAAATTATTCTCCTCCTTACGCTAACACAAATCCGCCGGATTTGCGCGCTACAACTTGCTTCGCAAGTTATTCTCCTCCCCGCTCGCCCCTATGTCTGTCCGGTACGGGGTCGTATCCCCCTTTATGGAACGGGTGGCACTTTAAAAGCCGCCTCACTGCAAGGTATGACCCATACAGCGCACCGTATCTCTCTATTGCTTCTCTCGCATACTGTGAACAGGTGGGGATAAACCGGCAACACGCCCCGCCCTTATACGGTGAAATGTGGTGTCTGTAAAAATCAATCATTGCGATTAATATTTTTTTCATTTTTCTTCATTTCCTTTAAGCTCACTTACTGCTTCATTCCAAGCTTCGTCATGGCATAATCCACGTCCTTTTTTATCTGCGGCATTGTCTTTCCGACTGCCCTGTTACGCGCAACGATTATAAAATCATATCCTGACTTTATATCTTCCTCAATAAGGCGATAGCTTTCGCGCATAAGACGCTTCAAGCGGTTGCGTACTACCGCCTTGCCTACTGTCTTGCCTACCGTAAGCCCCAGACGGTTAAAGGAATATCTGTTTTTCCGCACATATACCACCGTATAACCGCCGACAAAATTCTCGCTTCGGTATACACGTCTGAAATCTCTGTTGAGCTTTAAGCTTTGAGTGTTTTTCATATTAAACCTCACTCTGTTGGTACAATTGCTCATACTTCCGGCAATTGCCCTTGTTATGAAAAAAGGCAACAAGCAAGGAGTTCCTCCTCACTTCCTGCCTACATCTTTCATATATTATGCAGATAACTTCTTTCTGCCTCTCTGTCTTCTGTTTGCCAGAATCTTTCTGCCTGACTTAGTAGACATTCTCTTTCTGAAACCGTGTTCCTTAGCTCTCTGACGCTTTTTCGGTTGAAAAGTCATTTTCATTGTTACAGCACCTCCTCTGCTTATTCCCGACCCCAATCAGCCGTCTTAATTACTATTATCAAAATAGACACCTCATCTATTATATAGATTTTATTCACGGTTGTCAAGCATTTTTTGCTAAATTATTTTTAAGCCTTTGCCTTTTCGAGCAAATTCTCCAGTTCTTTCTTATTAAAAAGGTATTTATTATCACAGAACTGGCATGTAAGCTCCGCTTCGCCCTGTTCATCTATAAGAGACTGAAGTTCCTCTTTTCCTATGGAAATAAGCGCCTTTTCCATACGTTCCTTTGAGCAGGTACACTCATACTTCGGCGTAACTGCCTTATTCTCACACACCATGGCAAAACCCTCGGTAACGCGGAACAGTATATCCTCCGCGCTCATACCGTCGTGTATCATGCTTGTCACTGGAGGCAGTTCCTCAAGGATTTCTTCAAGGCGCTGCGCCATTTCATCAGTTGCTTCGGGCATGAGCTGTATCATAAAGCCGCCTGCGGCGATTACGGAATTATCCGTATCCACAAGCACCCCCAACGCGACAGACGTAGGTATCTGCTCGCTCTTTGCATAGTAATATGTTAAATCCTCCGCAATCTCGCCTGAGACAAGCGGAATTTGTCCTATATACGGCTCTTTAAGACCTAAATCACGAACAACGCACAGATAGCCGCCGCCGATTGCGCCGCCCACATCAAGCTTACCCTTGCCGTTAAGCGGTCGGTCAACATACGGATTGGAAACGTATCCTCTCACGCGGCTGTGACAATCCGTGACTGCCACCAGGTCTTTTATCTCACCCTCGCCCTTTATCTGAACCGTCATACTGTCCGTTTCATTTTTTAAGCCTGCCGCACCCATAATTGCCGCGCCCGTAAGCAATCTGCCCAGAGCCGCCGTGGCAATGGGATAGGTATGATGTATTCTCTGCGCCTCATTTACAAGGTCTGTCGTAACCGCCGCAAAGACGCGAATTGCGCCGTCCATGCTATTTCCTCTTACAAGTTTATCTGTCATATTTATTCTCCTATTCTATAGTAACATTAACAGTGTAGCTTCCCTCAAAGCCCGCATTATCGCCCGATAGCTTAACGGGAAGCGTGTATACTCCCTTTGAAAGTTCCGAAAGGTCAACGGTTGCACGCACATTTTCATTATTTACATGTCCTTCCTCTCCCCATACCTTAGCGGTAAGAAGTCCGTCAATTTTTGCGCTGCATCCATCGGGAACGTTTTCCGCATGTACCTCCAATTCAAGCTCCACCACAGATTTTTTAACGACCTCAGGTCTGATTTTTATCTTCTGACTTTCGGGCGGTATATACATTCCGTTGGAGGTTTCCAGAGTATATTCGCTTTCCTCGCCCCCTCCGTTTATCTTATCAATACGCGCGATAACCTTATCATCGGTATTCTCGCTGTTTACGCCAACAACCACGCTTGCGGGTGTGACTGAGGTTTTATCTGTTTTCAATATATATTCCTTATCCAGCTGCGCCGTGAGCATAGGCTCAACAGGAAGGGTTTTCGCGTCATAAATAGTGTTGCTTACCTCTACATTTGAACGTGTGCTCTCCAGCGTTTCATTTTCATCTATAAGAGCCCCGTTCCCGTCTATAAGCAGGTAATTTACCCTTTCGGTATTGTCCTGAGCAAGCTCAGATATGTCAACGGTAGCAACAGCTCCCGCAACCTTATTCATTTCGCTTTCAGCGCCTGTTATCGTAACCTTCGGATTATTCACCACGGATTTCACAATCTTATTTTTTATTGTTCCCGTCTGCTTCACCGTAACATCTATATCCTTTGAAACAAGCGTCTCAATTTTTACGGGAATATCACCGTATTTCTCCTTTTCAACCTTTATGCGCGTGGTCGGAACGGATATTGTTCCCGAAAGATTATAGTCGCCTGTGGAGTCAATATCGTTCAGGTCAACCTGCACATATATATTATCCATATTATTCATAAGGTCACTTCTCTTGCCCGTAACCACCACGGAAAGCGCAGGCACATTGTTTCTGCCCGTGACCGCAAGTCCCTTTTCCCTCAGCGCCATTTCTCCGACAAATCTTACGTCCAGATTTGATACCGTGGTCGTAATGTCAGGGTCAGCAATGGATGTTACCATAAACCATACAATTACCGCAAGCAAAACGGAAAGAGCGATTGTCTGTACCTTTTTCTTGTGCGGTTTACTCGCTTTATTATTTATCATTTTGACCTCCAGAACATAATTTTATCTATCTTCTCCTGCTTATCGGGCTTCTGGCTTATTATTTTCATCAGTGCCTTTGAAAGCGACTCCTTCGAAAGATTACGCGTCAGCGAGCCATTCAGCGCTATTGAAATCTTACCCGTTTCCTCACTTACCACTACTATTACAGCGTCCGTAACCTCGCTCAGCCCGATTGCCGCTCTGTGGCGCGTTCCCAAATCCCTTGAGAGATTATTGTTCGCCGTAAGCGGTAGCAGACAGCCCGCTGTTACGATTTTGTTATTCCTGATAATAACAGCGCCGTCATGGAGGGGCGTGTTAGGAACAAATATATTTTCCAGCAGTCCGCTTGACACATTCGCATCAAGCATCGTGCCCGTACTTATAAATTCCCCCAGTCTTGTGGTTCTTTCTATTACGATAAGCGCACCTGTTTTGCTTTCGGACATATTCGCCGCCGCAACTGAGATTGACTCAATAACCCTCTGCAATTCGTCATCAGATGTATCCGCAGCAAAATCAATGATGTTTCCCACATTGAAGCGTCCCATTCTTTCCAGCAGGTTGCGCAGTTCCGGCTGAAATATTACAACTATCGCAAATGCGCCTATCTGCATTGCGCCTCCCAGTATGTAATTAAGTGCGTTAAGCTTCAGCCACTGACTTAAAAAAAACACCATAAACAGGAATATAATACCCTTTACCAGCTGCATGGCTCTTGTTTCACGTATAAGGTTTATAAGGTAATACAAAATTATAGCCACTATAAGAATATCTATAAAATCGCTTATTCGCAGCAGCTGGATATATTTTATAACGTAGTCAAAAAAAGCGTCCATGTTAACTTTCCTTCCATGTTTTTTTGAAAATTTGTACATACTTATATTATTATACTACATTTTAATTGCTAATGCTATATAAAAATCAAATTTTTTGTTGTATATTTTTATTTTTTATGTTACAATAATATTCATTAACAACGAAAGGAAGATAAATATGAAGAAAAAACTAATAAGCATGACTGTTGCATCAGCTATGATTATCTCATGCGGCGCAGTTATGGCAGAGGAGAAAACTCCGACAGTATACGTTAACTCAAGCGAAATCATGTTTGAGGATCAGACACCTGTAATCCTTGGCGAAGGTACTACTCTTGTTCCAGCAAGAGGCGTGTTCGAGGCAATGGGAGCTAATGTTGAATGGAAAGAAGAAACAAGAATGGTTGAGGTTGAAAGCGCTGACCATAAAACGCTTGTAAGACTTACAATCGACGACAGCACAATGAGGGTCTATGACCTTAGCGGTATGTTTGGCACGCTTCTTTCAGGTCAGGACTTCAAGGCTCCTGAAACCGACGTGACGCTTGATGTTGCTCCGCAGATTATAAACGACAGAACAATGATTCCTTTAAGAGCAATCAGCGAAGCTATTGACGCAGATGTACAGTGGAACGGCGAAGACTACACAATTGATATCACAACAGCTGACGTACCTTCCTCACAGGCAGGTCTGCCGGGATATTCGCTTTCAGCAAGCGCACTTTCTGTAAATGCAGGCGAAAATGTTGATGTTTACATAAACGTTGAAAACCTTCCCGAGGATACATTTGTTTCAGGCGTTACTGCTACTGTAAAATATAACAAGGAAAACTTTGAATTTGTTGACGCTGCTCTTGTTAACGGCGATACGGTAATTGAAGGCGCTCTTGGCGCTACAAACCCCGATTTTGATACCGACCTTGTTAAGGCAGTTTTTATCACCATTGATGAGGAAACAGCTGTAAAGACAGACGGCGCAGTAATGAAGCTTACTTTCAAGTCTTTGAACGGTCAGGAGGGTTCATTTGAGCTTTCAAACAGCTATCATACCAAGATCGGCTACAATACATCACTTTTCGTAGATACACCATTTGTAGAAGATCAGGAATCAAAGTCAACAACATTTGAAGGCACTAATTTCAAGATCAACACAGAGACAGTAGTCGTAAATGCTGCATCTGATGCCCCAACTGCTACAATTGAGCCGACAGTCACAGAAGAGCCGGCTGCCACAATTGAACCGGCTGCCACAGAAGAGCCGACTGCCACAGTTGAACCGACTGCTACAGTTGAGCCATCAGCTGAGCCTGCCAAATAATCAGAATTTTCACAGAACAAGGTCGTTCTTACGGGAACGACCTGTTTTTATATATAAGGAGAGACTATAATGGAAAAAACACCTCTTGCATTCCGCACACATGTATCAATATTCGGCAATACAAACGCAGGTAAATCATCACTTTTTAACAAGCTTATCGGTCAGGATATGGTAATAGTTTCCGCGAAGAAAGGCACTACAACCGACCCTGTAACAAAGGCAATGGAGCTTCTTCCCTATGGTCCGATTGCGCTGACGGACACTGCCGGACTTTGTGACTTCACCGATATGGGTGAAAAGCGCATGGCAAAAACAGAAAAAACACTTGAAAAAACTGATTTTGCAATCTATACCGCCGCAGCTGATGATTTTGACACTGCTTCATATGAGGATATGAAAAAACAGTTTGATAAAAAACATATCGAACATATGCTTGTCATTACCAAATCCGATTTAGGCACAGGTGATTTGACTGAAAAATATCCCGAGGCAGTGTTTATATCCATACATGATGATGCGTCAATTGATAACCTCCGCTCTGTACTGCTTGAAAAGCTGTCACAGATAAAGCCCGAGGATACAACAATGATAGGCAATCTTCTGCCGCAGGGCAGCACTATTATAATGGTTGTACCTATAGATTCGGAGGCGCCAAAGGGCAGAATTATTCTGCCGCAGGTGCAATTTCTGCGCGACTGTCTTGACCACGGCATGAAAACAATAGTGGTGCGCGACACGGAGCTTGTGGAAACGCTTCGTGAACAGAAAAAGATTGATCTTGTTGTTACCGATTCACAGGCATTTAAATTCGTTTCACAGATTGTTCCCGGAGACATTCAGCTTACTTCATTTTCAATGATGATGGCAAGCATGAAAGGCGATTTGAAAAAGCTTATTGCAGGCGCGGATGCAATAAAAAATCTTAAAGACGGAAGTAAAATTCTTATGGCGGAGGCTTGTACTCATAACAGCTCCCACGAGGACATCGGCAGAGTAAAAATACCGCGTCTACTTCAAAAATACACAGGCAAAAGACTTGAATTTGAATATTATGTGCATCAGGATTTTCCGCAGGATTTATCAGAATATGATTTGGTTATCCACTGCGGCGGCTGCATGATAAATTCACGTTCCATGAATAACAGAATTGAATTCTGCGAAGAAAACAATGTTCCCATTACAAATTACGGCGTTGTGCTTGCATGCGTAAACGGCATACTTGACAGAAGCACTGAGATTTTCAGAAAAAAATAAAGGGCGGATATTTTTCCGCCCTTTATTTTATAATACGGTACCCCCGCCGAGGACTATATCGTCGTCATAGAATACAACAGCCTGTCCCGGTGTTACGGCTCTCTGGGGTGTTTCAAAAACAAGCTTTACACGTCCGTCTGTAAGGGGACAAAGCGTCGCCCGCGCAGGCGGCGCCTGATATCGTACCTTTGCAGTTATCTCCATGTTTTTTTTCGGAAATTCACCCGAAACAAAGTTCACGTCATATGACGTAAGCTCATTTGAAAATTCCATTCCCTTTTCGCCGAGGGTTATGGTATTGTTTTCCGCGTCAATCTTCATCACAAACATCGGTCTGCCGTACGCGCCTATTCCCTTGCGCTGACCGATTGTGTAATAGATAAGTCCGCGGTGCTTTCCGATAACGTTTCCGTTCACGTCCAGAATATCACCCTCCTTAGGCTTATATCCTGAATAATCTATTATAAATTTTGCATAATCATCATCTTCAACAAAGCATATCTCCTGACTGTCAGGCTTATGTGCTACACCCAGTCCAAGCTCTTCCGCCTTTTTTCTTACCCAATCCTTATTATAATCCCCAAGCGGCATAAGCGTATGGGCAAGCTGCTCCTGCGTGAAATTATACAGCACATAGCTCTGATCCTTCTTTGCCGCCTCGCTGGCGCGCAGAATATATTTGCCGTCTTCATCCTGCTCAATCTTCGCATAATGACCCGTGGCAACATAATCAATATCCATTGCAAGCGCCTTTTTTAGCATTGCGTCAAACTTCAGATACTTGTTACAGGCTATACATGGGTTAGGCGTTCTGCCGTGTGTATACTCGTCCACAAAATAATCCACAACCTTGTCGCGGAACATATCCTTGAAATTCATCACGTAAAAGTCAATACCCAGCTTATCGCACACACGTCTCGCGTCCTCAACGGCGCTTTCCGCGCAGCAACCCTCGTGCTTCATGTCGCAGCTGTCCGAATATGTCCAAAGGCGCATTGTCGCGCCGATTACGTGATAACCCTGTTCCTTTAAAAGCGCCGCCGCAACGGAGCTGTCTACTCCACCCGACATACCTATCAATACACTTTTTTGCTTCATTCCAAATTTCTCCTTCTCAAAGACTGCAAGAAAATCGTTCAGATTGCTGCCAAAGGTATCAGGAGCCATATGTTTATACTGCCCTGATAGCTTTGGTAGTGAGATGGGCGATTTAATTCAATCTGAATCTGTATCCTACTCCCCATATAGTCTCTATATGTTTTTCATTTTCTGTATTTATTTTATCCCTCACACGCTGAATATGCACTGTAACAGTCGAAACATCGCCGATTGCGTCCATGCCCCATATTCTGTCAAACAGTACCTCTTTTGAAAAGGTTCGGTTCGGGTTCTCCGCAAGAAACAAAAGCAAGTCATACTCCTTTGCCGTAAGGGATATTTCCTTGTCTCCGACAGTTACCTTGTGCGCGTCCTTGTCTATGACAAGGTTTCCCGCGCTGATTATGTCGCTGTTGCTGCGCGTCAGCGTTTCATGGCGCGTAATGTGCGCCTTTACTCGCGCCACAAGCTCGCTGGGTGAAAAGGGCTTTGTCATATAATCGTCCGCGCCCAGTCCCAGTCCGCGGATTTTGTCTATGTCGCTGTTTTTTGCCGACAGGAATATGACGGGGGTTTGCTTCTTTTTGCGAAGCTCTGAAATAACCTCAAAGCCGTCCATTCCCGGCAGCATTATGTCGATTATTATAAGGTCAAAATTTCCCGACAGTGCCTTGTCAAGCCCCGTCGTGCCGCGCGATGCGATTTCACATTCAAAATCGTTTATTTCAAGATAGTCGCGCTCAAGTTCGGCTATTTCCTTGTCGTCCTCTATGATAAGTATTTTTTTCATATTTATAACCATTAAATCCTTTCATGAAATCATGGCTGAAAGAAAATCGTTCAGATTGCTGACAAAGGTATTAGGAGCCGTATGTTTATACTGCCCTGATAGCTTTGGTAGTGAGATGGGCGATTTTATTCAGCCACAGGCAAATACACTATCGCCGTTGTACCTTTACCCAGTCCTTCGCTTTTGAGCCATATCTTACCGCTGTGCTTTTCCACAATCTGTTTCACGATACCAAGTCCCAGACCGCTGCCCTTGATACTCCTCGAAGAATCCACGCGGTAAAACCCCTCAAACACGTTTTGGAGTTCCTTTTCCTCAATACCAATTCCATTGTCGCTTATGCTCACATACACGCCCCTGTCGCGCGTAAAGGTGGTAATCTCAAGAACCGGCTTATTTTCGCTTCTGTATTTCACTGCGTTATCTATTATATTAGAAAAAACTCTGCTCATTTTTTCATAATCAATTTTTACTATGGCGGTTTCCTGCGGAATTTTATTCACAAGCTCCACGCCGTTTTTTTCCATGTCAAGTCTGTAATCCTCAACAAGTCCACGCAGGAATACGTTAATATCTCCCGTTTCAAAGTCAAATGTCAGTCTCGAAAGCTCCAGTTTTGAAAACATGGACAGATTATTCACCATATCGTCAATAGCCTCTGCCTTGGAATAAATTGTGTCAAGGTATCTGTTCATTTTTTCGGGCGTATCGGCAATGCCGTCACGTATTCCCTCCACATACCCCTTTATGGACGTAACAGGGGTTTTCAAATCATGGGAAATATTGGCAAGGAGCATACTGCGCTCCTTTTTCATATACTTCTCACGTTCCTGAGCCATTTTCAATTCTCTGCGCATTGTATCGAAATTTGTACACAGCCTGTCTATCTCGTCATAATCACTGCCCATAACCTCAAAATTCAGGTTGCCACCGCGTATACAATCCGCTGCCTCGGCAAGGTCGTTTATAGGTCTTTCCACACTTTTCGTCATAAGATGCGTCGCAACCGTGGTAGACGCCACAATCAGAGCCACGCATATAAAAAGCCACAGCACCGCATAGCATATTGCGCCCGGATTGCCCTTGAAGAATTCTCCAAGAGCCTGTGAAAACACAAACGGGTCGAGCATTGACGCACGCGTTATATCAAGCTCCTCCACAGGAAATTTTAATATAAAAATTATAAGAAAGCATACGGAAATAACACCTATCAGTAAAATAGGTGTTATCAGCATTATTATGTTGTATAGTGTGAATTTGCTTTTTATCTTCATGGTAACGATATAAATTATAATTTATCCTCTTATATCAATAATCTTTTCCATCAAATATTATATACGATAATGTATACAAAATCAAGACAGAACCGAACAAAATACCCGTCTTTGCCATAAGTGTGCCAAAGGGGAGCAGCGAGCCAAGCCAAATTTTATGCCACTGCGTATAGGCGGTGAACACCATCTGCCCCAGCGGAGATACATACAAATTCAGATATTTAAAGAACACATACACCACTATACACATAAGCATTGAAAGAGTGGGGCCCTTTGAAATCATATTCACAAGCACAGCCATTGCCACCAGCGCAATCACAGGCACCATGTCAATCAGATATGCCGCAAACGTCTGAACGGCACCGCCAAGACCGTTTCCCGAAACCACCTGCATAACAAAGCAAACAGCAAACATAACAAGCATTACCGCACAGCTCAGCACAAACACAGCAAGGGATTTTGACGTCATAACCTTAAATCTCGTAAGGGGACGCATGAGCGACGCCTTAAGAGTATCCTCCTGCGCCTCGCTTGCAAACAGGTCAGTTACAGCCATGAACACCACAAGCGGAACAAGTATATCAGTGACAAAGCCGAGCATTGACATTATAAGGTTGCTTTTGATAATCAATTCGCCGCCCGAAACCTTTGCTACCAGAAGATTTCCGCCCAGACGCAGCAGGCATATAAACGCGCCCAGTATCGTAATTACAAGATATTTTTTCCTTATGAAAAGCTTTTGCAGCTCACCTTTTGTACTTAAAATCAGCGCTTTCATATGATAAAGTCCCCCCTCTTTTCCTTTACAACGCCAAGGAAATAATCCTCCATTGACGGGTGCAGACGCAGCGCGTCCTCCGTTGCTGCCTGTGCGATAAGCTCACCCTCATACATCACAGCCACCTTATTGCAGGTCTTTTCAATCTCGCTTGCCATATGGCTTGAAATGAGGAAGGTCACTCCCCTTTCCTCATTAAGCCGTTTTATTATTTCCCTGACCTCAACAACGCCCTCAATATCAAGACCATTGACAGGCTCGTCAAGAATAATAAGCTCAGGGTTGGACACGAATGCAACCGCAAGACCTAATCTCTGCTTCATTCCAAGTGAAAATTTACCCGCCTTATCATTTTTATAGGGAAGAAGATGCACCGCATCGAGAATATGCTCGATACGTTCCTTATCTATGTGGGGATACATAGAGGCATGCATTTTCACGTTCTGGTATGCCGTCATATCCTTATAAATCGCAGGTGATTCTATAAGCGCTCCTGTTCTTCGCATAATTTCCTCAAAATGCTCATGCAAATCCATTCCGAACACCTTAATATCACCCTCGTAATGTACAAGATTAAGTATCGCTTTCATAACCGTGGTCTTGCCCGAACCGTTAGGTCCAAGCAATCCCAGTATGTCGCCCCGCTGAACCGTCAGCGATATGTTTTTAACGCCGCGGTTATTTTTATAAAGCTTTGTCAGATTGTTTATCTCGATTACATTCACGTCCGTCACCTTCGTTCTTGATTATTCTTCGATTTCGATATCGAATGCGCTGCCGTCTGTGTCAACCTTATACTGGGTAATGTAACCCTCATCGGTCATTTCGTATGTTTCTACATTTTCAAGAGTTGAAATGTCTACTCTCTGCGGCTGTGTTGTGCCATAGTCAGACATTTTCAGCGCAATATCCACCGCAGCCTCATGGTCGTTTCCGCTCATTGTTATGTTTGCCTCTCCGTCTGTCAGTCTGCCCTCTTTATCAACAGTGAATTTCATGGAAAAATTCTTTACAATCGGGTCAATTCCAAGCACCATATACGGGTCTTCATTGTCGTACTGATTCATTGACGAGAACATCGCGGAAAGTCCGGCGTTCACAAGCTCTGGAATCTGCACCACGTCAAGATTGATTTCATATGTTGAAGAATCATCATCGCCCGATACATATACGATATTATTCTTCAAATCACCCACAAACGTATCTGCCGCAAGCTCTACAAAGCGTACTACCTTGTTTGTGGTGTTCTTTTCCTCCTCGTCGGTGCTGTAAAATTCATCAAATGCACCCTTACCCCTACCGGTTTCGCCTTTATACACCGTTGTGTGGCTTTCACCGTCTGAATAATATATGCTGCTTATATACATGCCGTCCTGTGTATATGCCTTGTATTCCGTATTGTTGTCTATATATGTTGTATCCGATGTGCTGCTTTCCGTTCTGTTCAGTTTTACATCACCGTTTCTGTCGTACAGCTCTGTCATATTATTTTTTGCAATTTCCACGCCGTCAACCGACATTTTAAACTCCATATTCGTGGTGTAGTTTTCATTTTTCATTAGTCCCTTTAAGGCAGTCTTGCCTACCTCGTATCCGTTTGATGTGTTGTATCCTGCGAATACCGCACCCGCAAGTATTGTTACTCCTACCGCCATACCGACTGCCATTGTAATTTTTTTATTCTTTACTTTCATATTAATCATTCCTTTCTTCCTATACTTGTTATATAAGGTACCCTATAGTTATATTTTATCTGTCCTTTATAAACATTATATAATACGTTTATAAATAATTTATAAACAAAAATAAATAAATTATAAAATCTTTAGATTTTATGCGGGTTCACGAAGCCTTATTGTGCGGTTGGTACCAATTTTGTACCAATCACAATGTATAATCAAACTTTGACATTTCGATTTGACCTTTATCGTTTGATACGTGTGAATAGGTATTCATAGTCGTGGCATAACTACTATGACCAAGATATTGCTGCACTATCCGAGGATGTATATTCTTTTCAAGGCACATTGTAGCGAACGTATGACGAAAATAATGCGTCGTCACCTTCGGAAACATCATCTGACTGTCTGCATTCTCGTTTTGCAATGTAATATTTATACGTTTAATCAGATTTTCAAGCGAATTATGTACGTTGATATATTTTAACGGTCTGTTTTGTCTGTCTGTAAATACAAATTCTGACGGTTGGTTCTTCCGAAAGTCCTTTTGCACAAGTAAAATATCATAAACAATATTGTTTATAGGTATTTTTCTTTCTGATGCTATAGTTTTTGTCGGAGAATCATATTCCTGATGTGTCTTTCCATCTTTGTAATCATAATATTTAGTATATCCGCTCTCAATTGATATAAGCCTGTTGTCCATATCTATGCTATTCCATTTAAGAGCAATGCCCTCGCTTATACGCATTCCTGTAAACATGAGAAATTTGTATAAATCGCTGTACATTCGTTTATGGGTATTCAAAAACATAATAAAATAATCTCTTTGCTGTTCGGTCATATACTTAGTTTCTCTGCGTTTCTTTTCCTGCCGGCGTCCCTCGTCCAATATTTTTTTAGGTATTTTGTAATAGCTGAAAGGATTTCTGAAACAGTATTTTTTCTCGACTGCGTATTTCATAATACTTGAAAATATCATTTTACATTGTTTTAACGAACTCACAGTGGAATTTCCTTTGTATAAATCCAGAACAAATTCTCGCACAATATTCTCATCAATGGCATTTATATTGTAAAATTCATATTGTTTTATATGCTTGTTATACGTGCCTATGTATGATGATACCGTATTAGGTCGCAAGCTGTCCTCTTTTTCTCTTATCCACAGCTTATATACCTCACCCAAAGTCAAATTCTTATGCGCTATATCTGTACGACCTAGGCTATCCTCGTATTTAGCTTTTAATAATTGTTCTTTAACCTCCTTTAGATTCCGAGAATAAATGGGTGGCATCCGTCTGCCATAACGGTTTGTGTATCTTGCTTTATACCTGCCATCCTTGAGCTGAGAGATGCCCGTGCCTAATTCTCTGCCTTTTAAATCTTTTCCCATTGTTTATTGCCTCCCTGTATTAAGAAGCAAACCACTTTAACATTATAATAAGATTATAACATATTACGGCTTGCTTTTCAATGTACCATCAAAAATCACAGACGCTTTATATTTAATCGTTTTATCGACCCGTACGGCTGTCTATCCACTTATCTAATATAGTTTTATTGGCAAATATTTTACCGCCGAGACGGAAACTATATGGACAACCGGGATCAGATAACAATTTTCGAGCTGTTGTCTGACCTATACCCATGTACTTGCAAAATTCTTTGACCGATAGTAGTTTGGGTTCAATTTCCTCTACAATCATTGATTCGTTTATCACTACTGAACAACCTCCTCTTAGTCCTTTGTAAATAAAATACCATATATCATCGTCACCCACGTACGGTATTTTCAAAAATAAAAGGGATTGTTAGAAGAAAGCGAATAAGGTGTAGGAATGAATAATACCCCTACACCCATTTTGACTTCTTGATGCCATTTTATCGATAATCGATGCGCACTCCTGACTTTATTTCAATTCTTCTCTTACATTTTTATACTCATGAGCTTACCAAGATATCTCGCCATTCTTGCGACAATAGCTATCGTCCAAAGTTTGATAGGACTCAATCCAAGTTTGCCGTCATCATCACCAACAAGGATATCTCTGTCCATCATCCACTGGACATCACTCTTGACCCATTCGGGCATATTTTCATCCACATAGTTATAGACTTCCTCTTCTCTGCCAACCTTGTTTTCAAGAGCTTCAATTCTCTTGTCCCTGTCCGCTATCATCTGCTTCAATTCCTCATACTGCCCCAATGTCAATTCCTCCTTATTGTTTATTTCCTGTCCCGTAATCGCTGTGCATATCGCCTGTGCGATACAGTCAGCACCTAACTGTTTATACAAGTCCACGTCCGATTGAGTGTCCACAAAGCACACTTCTATCAGCATAGCTTTAGCGTCACTACGTCTTACAACATACAGATTTGACCCGTCCTTTATGCCGCGGTTCACAAAGCCGAGCTTATTAAGGGCGTTACATACGTTAACCGCCTCTGTATGCTTCGCCGCTCCATATGTATAAACCTCTGTTCCCTTGCCTCCGCCTGCGTTGAAGTGTATCGACACAAACAGGTCAAGCGGCTGCTTATTCGCCAGTTCCACAATCTGACTGAGGTTACTGCTGGTAGTCGGCGCATAATCGTTGGTACAGTCTACAACGGTATGCCCCGCCTGTTTAAGCAGCGCCATCAGCTTGTAACCTACATTTCTTGTTTCAACGCTTTCGTCAATAAAGCCGACAGCACCGCAGCCGGGTTGACCGGACACGGTATGTCCGGGATTAATTCCTATTCTCATTTGTCATCACCGCCAATCTCTTTATCGTCTAATTCACCCGTCATGGTTCTTAAGAATTTTTCTAGGCATTGCTGCAGCTTTGGTATCGGTAAACCACAAAGGCACATATTTTTCAAAATTGACACTGCCTCATATAAAATATACAGCAAGCAGAAAAATTCGCATATACCCATTTGGGTAATACCTATGTATTTGAGTATATCTTCCGATACGAACGGAAGCATATTAAAGCCAAGTAGCTTGTCCACAATAGCAAGAATTACAACAGATATCACCATTGCGATTTTGCGTATTGCTCCGTCTATGCCGAAGCAGGAATTAAACTTACGTTCCTTTATCGCCCGAAACAGCCCGAGAAATGTATCTAGCATCACTGCGATTATAACCAGATTAATAAAGCGATTATTCGAAAGAGTAATCAAAAATGAAATCATTATTTCCCACATATTCATAATCAATTCTCCATCATTGTTGACAATTCTTTATACTGCTCATCTGTGATTCTTCCTGCAAGAAGAAATACATCCAGCTTATCGAGCATTTCTTCCTTGTCGTAGTTACCTCTTGCGATAATTTTTTTACAATAACCGTATGTCATAATAAATTCCTCCTATATACCAAGTTCAATTTTTGATAGTCTGTAATCTGTGTCCATATTGAACGCGTCCTGTGATTCGGGCAGCGAAGCCTCGTATGCCTCATAGCTGCCGTATGAGGCGATTTCTTCAATTTCCTTTGTGTGATTGTCGGTTTTAAGTGCAATTCCTGCCATCCACGCATACGCCGATGTATCAAGCTCCTCTTTCGAGATAAGCTCCAGAAGCTGATGCTTTGGAATCAACTGCTCAGTCCATTCTTTCATATCTGCTTCGTTCACAAAATATGTAGTGTCCGTACAGTCTGTTTTTTCAACAGTTTTATAGTCACGCACTATCAATTTGTATTTATTAAGTTGTATTGTGTTGGTTTCATCAACATAAAAATTATCAAGAATGTTCATATCCATGCCCTCCTTAATATGTAAGATTGTTCGTTGTGATACTGCCTGTAGCAACGCTTCCGACGGTAATTGTTTCATCAGATAGGTTTCTGTCAATTATATGTTTCAGCGACTGGCCATTTATATATGCAGCACTTCCTTTAAAATGATTACCTGTCATATTGGTGGGGCACTGCAAAACCATTTGATTAGCGCTTGATGAACCGGCGGCTTTATGATTAAAGGTACAGCCTGAAATTGCTGCAAATTTCATATATGTGGCATAATACTCTACATAAACGCCTGTAAATACACTCTCCGGATTTGTGTCACTATCATAGTGACTAATACTATGCTTATCGTTAGCTAAAATAATAGTACCTCCATTAAAGCAACCCCTACCCTTATTTACAAGTTTTATATTATTAACACCTGTGCAATTTATATGTGTGCCCATAAATTGGAACTCCGTACATTCATATATTAAATTGCAATCCCATCCACTCCATAATTGTGTTCCTGAATTCATTGTAATAGTACCACCAACAAAACATACTTTGCCGGCTTTACGTATTCCACTATAACACTGATCCATATCTATACCGGTTATACTCAAATTCGAATTAATAAATGTTAAATCGCCCGTGCCGTAATACAGTTCGTTAACCTTCGAACCCGATGTTATATTATTATAGGTATTTTCATCTAGTACATTACAGTTTTCAAATATCAAAGACGACACATCATAAAGAGCAGTATTTATAGATCCACCGACGGGCTGGACGTCATTTTTAAGTATCACAGTCATATTGCGAAAAGTTATCGTGCCGGTGCCACGAAAACCAAATTCGTGACTAAATATTGTTCTATTTACGCCCATGCCCTCAAATACTATATTGGATTTTGTCAGTCCGCTAAGGCTGTACGTGCCCTCACGCAATATAATTTTACCGCCGGTACTGGGCATCGCACTTATTGCGCTGTTAAGCTCCGATTGCTTTGTTACTACATATGTAGCGGCATTAGTACCATCTGCACCGTCCGTACCTGCGGCTCCATTCGCGCCCTGACGTGCTACTGAATAACTCGTGCTTGTGGTGCCGTCCGTATATGTGATAACAGTACGCGTCCACAGATAACTTCCTGCGGATACAGACGGGATAGTTGTCTGCCATGAACTTGGCGCGGATGTACCCGATGTAGATGAAGCATAGGTAATCGCAGTTGAACTTATACCTTTGCCGTTAGTTCCGTTGCTACCTGCCGGACCGGTTGCGCCGGTTGCCCCAGTCGCGCCCTTGATACAGCCCTGATATGTCCATTTTGCTGCCGTACCGCTGCCGGCGGTTGTGCAGGCGTAAACATTACCGTTTGAAGTATTGAGGTAAATATCGTCAACCTTTACTTCGGGGCATGCGGCATAGCTGTAATAGCCTGTTGTCGTAACAGTTCCTGACAGCGCCGTGCCTCTGTACCAATGACTGCCGCCCATGTTGACATTGCCG
>JBJEIU010000006.1:0-5256 GCA_051877355.1 Hominilimicola sp. | reverse complement strand
GGTTTCATGCTGTTTTGTGCCTTGAGCGCAGCGAAAGGAATGGTTATAACTATGAAAATATTGGTAATAAACGCAGGCAGCTCATCATTGAAGTATCAGCTTATCGACATGGACAGCGAGCAGGTGCTTGCAAAGGGACTTTGTGAAAGAATAGGTATTGAGGGTTCAAACCTACAGCATACAAATGTTGTAAAGGACGAAAAGACAAAGATTGAAAAGCCGATGAAAGACCACGGCGATGCAATCCAGATGGTTATAGATGCGCTTGTTGACGGTGAAATCGGCGTTATCAAGTCAATGGACGAAATCGGCGCAGTTGGTCACAGAGTTGTACACGGCGCAGAGGAATTTGCTGATTCATGCATGATTACTGAGGCGGTTATGAAAGCGCTTGAAAAGTGTACACCGCTTGCTCCGCTGCATAACCCTCCGAACATTATCGGTATCAAGGCTTGCCAGAAGATTATGCCGAACACACCGATGGTTGGCGTATTCGATACAGCGTTCCACCAGACAATGCCTGCAAAGGCATTCATGTACGCGCTTCCTTATGACCTTTACGAAAAGGACAGAATTAGAAAGTACGGCTTCCACGGCACAAGCCACAAATACGTTTCTCAGAAAGCTGCCGAATTTCTTGGCAAAAAGCCTGAGGAGCTTAAGATTGTTACCTGCCACCTTGGCAACGGCTCATCAATCACGGCTGTTGACGGCGGCAAGTGTATAGATACATCAATGGGCTTCACTCCGCTTGACGGTGTGCCTATGGGTACAAGAACAGGTTCTATGGACCCCGCAGTTGTTACATATCTTATCAATCAGAAGGGCATGAGCGCAAAGGACGTTGACGCTATGATGAACAAGGAAAGCGGCGTTTCAGGTATTTCGGGCGTTTCATCTGACTTCAGAGATTTGTCAGCAGCCGCTAAGGAGGGCAACGAAAGAGCTCAGCTTGCTCTTGATATGTTCTCATATCAGGTTAAGAAGGACATCGGTGCTTATGCGGCAGCTATGGGGGGCATTGACGCGGTTGTATTCACGGCAGGCGTTGGCGAAAACGATGCTGCAACACGTGCTTCTATTGTTGACGGACTTGAATTCATGGGAATTAAAATTGACGCGGACAAGAACAATACACGCGGTACTGTCGATGTTTCAGCGGCAGACGCTTCGGTTAAGACTCTTGTTATTCCTACAAACGAGGAGCTTATGATTGCTATTGACACAAAGAGATTGGTTGAGGGCAAGTAATTATATACATAAAAACTACACACATAAAAATCACCTGTGCATACACACAGGTGATTTTTATGTAATCGTTAATTTTTGAGTTTTATTTTAATTCAACGGTTATTTCCTTGTTCCTGTCACAGATAAGAGCGCCGCCCTCAACCTCAAGTTCAGCCACCTGAATAGATGTTCGGCGCTGACCTGCAATTGTATCGTCAAGCATATTGCCTTGTCTTTCGGGGTGAGTGAAGTAGAATATATACGCCTTACCGCCGCATACAGCCACGTCTGCATGGTTAGCGATAACGCCGTCGTCCTCTCTTGCGCCGCCCTTTTCAAGTATGCGGTCTTTCTGCTTTGTCCAGTTCGTCAAATCGTCTGAATAGTATACGTCCAGTCCGCGCCAGCAATCTGTTATAAGCCAGTATTTACCGCCAAATTCAAATACGTTAGCACCCTCGTGGGGAACGTCGTCCGCAGCGCAGCCCTTTACCTCCCAGCTGTATAAATCGGAGCTGTCAGCATAGTAAGTGTGTGAACCGTTCTTTTCGTCCTTGTACCACATTCTGAAAACACCGTTGGGCATCCGGAACACACATGCGTCAATAACCTTTTCGGAGGAAAGGTTAAGCTTGCTTTCAAAGTGCCAGTTTATAAGGTCAGATGAGGTGTAATGGAGAATATATCTTGGGTGATTCCAGTCGGCTGGCACGCCGGGTACGTAGCTTACGTACATATGATATAGATTTTCATAGCGTATAACCTCGGGTGCCCAATATGTATTTCTGCCGCTTTCGTATTCAAGTCCTTTGCATATTCCGACGTATTCCCATGAGTTTCCGCCGTCCGTACTTTCGGCAATGCCTATGTCACTGCCGTGTACCCACATGACGCCCTCCTCGCTGACGTCTGCTCGGCGCGCGGTGTATAGCATGTAGTATGAGCCCTTTTCTTCATTGCGGATAACAACGGGGTCGGAAGCGCCGTTGTGTATAGGGTCTTTGAATAATGGTGCGTTTGCTGTTTTCATAATATTTTCCTCACTTAAAAATAAATTACAGTGATATTATATATCACAAACATAACAGTGTCAAACAAATTATCAGATATGTATTTTAAAAATAACGGTTTTCTGTTATAATAAGTGTGTACTGAAAATTTCGGAGGGGAAAAGAAATGGAATTTCATACAATAGAACCTGTATATGATGAAAATTCACAGGTACTTATACTCGGAAGCTTTCCGTCCGTGAAATCACGCGAGACGAATTTCTTTTACGGACATCCGCAGAACCGTTTCTGGAAAGTGGTTTCAGCGGTTATGGGGGAGGAATGTCCCGAAACGATTGCGGAAAAGAAAGAATTTTTATTGAGAAATCATATCGCTGTGTGGGACGTTATCGCAAGCTGTGATATAGAAGGCTCATCTGACAGTTCTATCAAAAATGTTGCACCCAATGATTTAAGTAAAATTTATGTAAAATCCAAAATTAAAAAAATTTTTACAAACGGAAATACGGCATACAGGCTGTTTCAAAAATATAATATAGGCAAAAATGCAGTAAAACTGCCGTCTACAAGTCCTGCCAATGCCTCTTTCAGCCTTGAAAGGCTGATTGAAAATTGGAGAATTTTAAAAGATTTTACATAAATTTAAGATAACTTTGAATACAATTTTACATTAATTTAATATAATGATAAATGAGGGTTTTATAAAAATTAATACAAATGAGGTGCGGTTATGAACATTTTTCAATTATTAAGCATGTTCGGCGGACTTGCCCTGTTCCTTTACGGAATGGAGGTAATGGGCAACGGACTTAAGCAGCTTGGCGGCGGTAAACTCGAAATAATACTTGAAAAGCTTACTAAGAACAAATTTATGGGTATATTGCTCGGAGCTGTTGTAACGGCTGTTATACAGTCGTCATCGGCAACGACGGTTATGGTTGTCGGCTTTGTAAACTCGGGAATAATGAAGCTTGCTCAGTCAATCGGGGTTATGATGGGCGCTAACATCGGTACGACAGTAACGGCATGGATACTGAGCTTGTCAGATGTACAGGGCGGAAGCTTTATTGCAAATCTTTTTAAGCCTGAAACCTTTACACCGGTTCTGGCTGTTATAGGTATAGTGCTTATAATGGCGACAGAAAGCGACAGAAAGAAGAATATAGGTAATATCCTGATAGGCTTTGCTGTGCTTATGTTTGGTATGGAAACTATGTCGTCATCTGTGGCGGACATAAAATCCTCTGAACAGTTTGCACATATGCTTGTAATGTTTTCAAATCCTGTGCTCGGACTTCTTGTGGGCGCGGTGCTTACGGCAATCATTCAGTCATCATCGGCATCAGTCGGTATTTTGCAGGCGCTGAGTATCGGCGGAGGTATATCATATGCAACCGCAATCCCTATCATAATGGGTGAAAATATCGGAACGTGTATCACCGCTATAATTTCATCAATCGGCGCAAGCAAAAATGCTAAGCGCGCCGCAATGGCAAATTTATATATAAAAATTATAAGCGCGGTACTGTTTATGGCGGTATTCTATTCACTGAATGCGCTGATTAAATTCTCATTCATGGAAACATCTATAAATCCGCTTTATATAGCTATTATTCATACGCTGTTTAATGTGGTTTCGACGATAGTTCTTCTCCCGTTCACAAATCTGATTGAAAAGCTTGTTCGCATTACGATAAAAGAGGGTGCGGAAAAGAGCGCATTCGCAATTCTGGACGAAAGATTTTTGCGTACGCCGTCCTTTGCGGTTGAACAGTGTATGACGCTTGCCACAAACATGGCATATATAGTAAAGGACAGCTTTACGCTTGCTCAGGAGTGTGTTGCGAAATACTCGGAAAAGAATGATAAGAAAATTATAGAAAATGAAAATATGGCTGACGAATATGAGGACGCGCTTGGTTCGTACCTTGTAAAGCTGTCGGCGCAGAACCTTAACATGGTTGACTCACAGAAGGTGTCAATACTGCTTCATGCAATATCGGATTTTGAGAAAATGACCGACTACACAGCCGACCTTGTATTTACCGCAAGAGAAAAGCGCGACAAGGACGTGCATTTTTCGGAAAAGGCGAGACAGGAGATTACCATTATGGTAAACGCTGTCGGCGAGATTATAGACACGACAATCAATGCCTTTTCAAATAATGATGTGGAGCTTGCAAATAAGGTCGAACCGCTGGAGGACGTTATCGACCGGCTCAGAAACGACCTAAAGACACGGCATATCAAGCGTATGCAGGAGGGCAGATGCAGTGTAAATCAGGGCTTTGTATTCACTGATTATATAACAGCTCTTGAAAAAATATCAGATCACTGCGCAAATGTAGGCGCTGCCATAATTGAGCTTAACAATGAAAATTATGACGTGCATAATGTTATGAGCCACAGAAGAAATGATGACGAATACAAGAAGCTGTGTGCCGCATACAGCAAGAAGTATGCGCTGCCGTTCTCTGTTTCGGGTATTGAGCAATAATTTTGGGGAGAGTGTAATATATGGATAGGATATACTGTGTTGAAGACGATGAGGGAATAAGAGACCTGATAACCTATGCCGTAAAGTCGGCAGGCTTTGAGGCGGAGGGGTTTGAAAGCGCGCGTAGCTTTGAAGAAAGACTGAAAATTTCTGTGCCGTCAATGGTGCTTCTGGATATAATGCTGCCTGACAAGGACGGTATTGAAATTCTCAAGGGCATAAGGCAGAATGAGGTCACAAAAAATCTGCCCGTTATAATGATAACGGCGAAGGGCACGGAAAGCGACAAGGTCAAGGGCTTTGAATACGGCGCTGATGACTATGTGACGAAGCCCTTTGGAGTTATGGAGCTTATTTCAAGAATAAAGGCGGTGCTGCGCCGAAGTACTGCCGTAAACACAGATATTATAGATTACAAGGGTATCACAATGGATAATCAGAGCCGCAGCGTAAAGGTTGACGGCGAGGATATTACAATCACCTTTAAGGAATTTGAACTTTTAAAATATCTTTTGACGC
>JBJEIU010000005.1:0-5278 GCA_051877355.1 Hominilimicola sp. | reverse complement strand
AATGTCAGACAGCTTTTCATGTTTAACATATACCTTGAAAAGCAGGTCTTTTTGCTGTGGTTGCAATTTATCAATTGCATTTTGAAGTTCATTACTCATTTCAGTTTCCAGAAGGTCACGTAACAAATCACAATCAGACATAAAGTCCTCCCCCTCATATGTACACGCCTCAAGCGAATAATGTCTGCGTTTTTCCTTTTTGTTATTATTCCTCTCAAGCCTGTCAAGCTCTGCAAGAACGCTCGCCCACTCATCGGAAACTTCAAGTTCCACATCTCCGTCTACAAACTCATATTTTATTTTCATAAAAAGTGCCGCCTTTCTGCAAGAAAAACGGCACTCTAACAAGCCGAAAAAACTCGCATTTTTTTTAATGCGAGCCATTCGGCTGTTCTATGTTTTTTGACAAAATCCTCCTTTCCATCCAAAGGGCAAAAAACGCCCGGCAAACAGCGTTAAAAATCACTGTTTACCGAGCATTTCCCCATTAAATTTATTTTGCTTTTATGTTAAAGCTATTTTACAAGCTCCAAAAGCCACGGTGTAATCGGCTTTGCAATTGCGCGGGCGTTTAAGTACGCCATTTCAAGCGTCAGACAGGTATTGCCTAAATAATACCCGTCCATCACCGTCAGCGTCATCGCAAGGTCGGGCTTGTCCATTTTTGTAAGATATATCGGAAGAAGGTATTGCACCCGTCCCATATACCCCTGTGCCGAAACAAGTCCCGGCTCCACCACAACCTTCCGTCTTGCAAGCTCTACCGCTGTTTCCAGCAGCAGAGGTAAGTTTTTAGCCTTGCGTATCTTGGCGGGAAGTCTGTCCAAGTTCTCTTCATCGCCCAAGATATGCTCAACATTTACTCTGATTGGCCATTCGGGATTGAAGTTCAGACCTTGCTGCGCCATAGGATATATCGGTCGTTCCGGTAAAGGCTCAATGTATTTAAGCCACGGCGACAATTCATCGCAGAAACCTCTGAAATACCACTCAAGCATAGAGTCCATCTTTTTGTTTCTGCCGAAAAATCCGTATATTCCTTTATATCTTGGCGTATAAAGTCCTGTATGAAAGCAGGCGCATTCATTTTCTACATGAAAATATTTTGACGCTTTCTCCTCTTCAAATTCCGAATTAAATTCAATAGCCTGTTTGCGAAAGATAGTATGTATATATCGCTCTAATATCGGTGTTTCTAAATTCTTAGTTTCAACCGCAGGTTTCTTAAACTGCCATGCCTCCGGCAAAGCCATACATTTTAAATCATAAAGATGCCTGTACCATTCCGGTACATACGCAAAATCAAATAAATCTGTTTGTAACATTATCATGGTCTCACCTCATCGCCTTGCATTTTGGAAGAGCTTCAAGATAACCCGCCTGTATTTTAGCCTTCAAATCCTCATCCACATACCGTACCATACTTCCATCGGCAGTAACTTCTTCTCTTGTAGCTAATGCATTTATATAGCTGTCATAATACGCTAAAACCTTCATTTGCGCGTCATGATCTCCATGAACTGCGCGATATGCCGTTTCATAATCAAGTTTTTTCTCGTTCATTATTGTTATTTCCTTTCATAATAATCTCGTATAAAATTAAATGCTTTCCGTTTCCATTCGCTGATTGTCCGTTCGGAAACATTAAATAGGTCTGCCACTTCTCGTCTTGATAACCCATACCAAAATTCAAGAATCAGCACCTCTTTCTGACATTCTTTAAGCCTAATCATAGCCTCATACAACCGTTCCGTTGTGATTACACAGCTATGACCATGCTCACCTGTTATAACAAACTCAGATGGATATGTATCTTCTTTGCCGTATGTTTCCGTCACATATTTCATCACCTCCGTGCCGCCAATTTCATGATATGTCCGCTTATTTATTTTGGCGATTTCATCTCTGCTCAAATTGCGCATAACTGTTTTGCTGTAACTGTCAAACATCGCCATCGCAACACTGTTACTTTCGGATAAGGAAGCCGACATCTCGTCACCCTCCTTTCCGTGTACAGTCTTGTGATTGTGTCTTTCACCTCCTTCGAAAGACTACGACTGACCAAAGGGTCAAAATGGGAGCCAAATTTAAAAAGTTTTTCCTGTTTTTCTGTTTTAGGGCGCAAAAAAATAAGGCGCATCGCAAAACGGTTTTTGCCATTTCGCAATGCGCTTAACTTCTATAATTTTATTGTTCTACAAAATCATTTCATACATTCTAAATTCCCATCCTCCTGCATTTACGAAAGCTAATTTATATATCATTTATTCTTTTGCACTCAATGCCGCGCCGATAATTCCTGCATCATTAAACAACGTCGCAGCTTCTATTTTTGTTTTCTCTCGGTACTTATTATAGTCCCCTGCGTAAACATATTCACGAAGCGGATTAAGCAGATAATCACCCTCTTTGGATATTCCTCCGCCAATCAGGATTTTACTCGGCTGAAATATGTTTAATATGGAGATTAATCCGTAGCTTATATATCTTATATACTGCTCTACTACTGCCGTGGCTGTCTTATCGCCCATTTTTGCACAATCAAACGCGGTTCTGCCTGAAACCTCGCCATTCTCTTGTACCCATTTGTGCATCATAGAACTGTTGTCGGACTGCATTGCACTCTTAGTCTGCCGTATCAAAGCCGTAACAGACGCGTATGCTTCCCAGCAGCCTTTATTTCCGCAAGAACATTGTTCTTCTCCCTCGGCATTGATTATGATGTGTCCAAGCTCACCGCCTGCACAGTTAAAGCCTCGGTATGGCTTGCCGTCTATAATAACTCCACCGCCTACTCCTGTTCCAAGAGTAATCAAAACAAAACTGTCTGCGTTATCTCCATTCACTGTATATTCACCCAAAGCCGCCGCATTTGCGTCATTCTCTAAGTTTACAGGCTTACCGAGCTTCTTTTCAAGCATTGCGCCCAACTCCGTATTCTGCATACGGAGATTACACGCATACGCAACAATTCCGTTTTTATTATCAACCGTTCCCGGACAACCGATTCCGACAGACTTAATTTCTGATATTTGACGGTCAGCACCATTTACTACATCAATACACAAATTCGCCATATCTTCGACTATTTCCTCAACAGGTCTTTGTGCCAATGTAGGAACAGATGATTTATATATAATCTTTCCCGTTTCATCTACCACGCCTGCAGCAATATTTGTGCCGCCTAAGTCTATTCCTATATACATTGTATTTCCTCCTAAGCGTAATTGATATATTACTCATTACAGAATACACGGTATATAACACATCTTTAGGGAGGGTGTGCCTGTTTTTTATAGAGGGGTAACAAGAAGAATCCGTATATTCTGAAATCAATAATATACATCACTAATATATCGCTCATTACAGAATACACGGATAATTTAAGTAGTAATAAGAAAAAGAGAGAGAAGTCTTATTATTGGGTATTCACAAGAGTTGCCGTATATTCTGAAATCAGCGATATATCATAACTTTTATTAAATTATTGAGATTATTCCGTTTCCGTCTTGTATCTCAACTAAATATTTTTTGCCTTTATATATCAGCTTAAAAGTCATACCATTCCATTTTTCAGGAAGGTTCGGTCTGCATACAAGGTGTCCGTTTTCCTCGCTTATTCCTGCGAAGCCTTTAACCGCCGCTATCCATGCGCCGCCTGCACTTGCAGGGTGTGTGCCTCCTATATATATTGAGCCTGCCCATTCCTTTCCGCCTTTTGTTAAGTCAGCTTTTGCAGACTTCATAAACATCGGATATGCGATTTCGGGATTATTGGTATAACACGCAAGCAGCGAATACATACATGCCGACAATGACGAACCGTGTTCGGTGCGCGGTTCATAGTATTTTAAATTCTTCGCCATTATGTCGCTTGTATAGTCATTTTTGAACATACTCAGCATTGCCACAACATCCGCCTGCTTTATCACCTGCGTATCCGCCGCAACTCCGTATGCTCCGCCCCAATATTCCTTTGGGGTTATTATTCTTGACCGCACTGTATCAAGACTTGCGTCCTCCAGCTTAAAATAACCGTCAAACTGCTCTATTATGCCATTACTGTTTGGCTCTTTTATCAGAATATTTTCAGATGAGTCCCTTAACATTTTTTTTAGCTCGCTGTCTGTCGGACATTTATCTGACAATTCAAGAGCCACATCAAATACGAATTTCGCCATGCGGTTTGTATATGCGTTATTATTCACTCTTTCGTGATATTCGTCAGGACCAACCACATCATGGATTTCATAATACTCTCTATCTGCCTTCTTGATTAACAATGAGCGGTAGAATTTAGCACACTCTATTACCATTTCCATTGCGCCCTCATTCAGAATATCATAATCATCTGTCGCGTTTATGTATTTCATAAGACCATAAACTATTGCAGCCGAAACATGGTACTGCTTATCACGAAAATGAGTCCGCATAGGACGGTTCGTAAATACATCCGTTACATTATAATCAGAACAGCCCTCATAGCCGCCCTCCTGACTTTCCCATGCGTAATATGCGCCTTCAAGACCATATTCCTTTGCTTTTGTCCTTGCTCCGTCTAAGGTGTCAATTCTGTACTGCAAGAGCGTTTTTGCGACTTCCGGAGCTGTATGTATATAGTAATCTATCATGAACATCTCGGTGTCCCAGAATACCGCGCCTTTATACACCTGTCCCGACAGACCTCTTGCAGGAATAGATTTTCCTTTCATATTGCGTGGAGCAATACAGTTAAGATGATAAATCGAATAGTTAAGCGCGTATTCCGCTTCAATATCTCCGTCAATATGGATTTCAGATACATCCCATATCTTATCCCATTCGGCGTTATGCTCCGCCTTTAATTCACGATAGCTTAATTCGTCAATGCTTTTGCTTGTGCCAAAGTCGTCGGCAGAGGTTGTTATTTCTGCAATCTTTTCAAAGGTGTATTCCTTATCAGCTTTCGCTGTAAATTTTATATGGCGGAATATTGATTTATCTGTATTTCGGGTAGTTTGTTTAGATTGAAAATCAGTCCGTATGTATTCCTTTGCGGTTACGGATATATTTTTTTCGCCTGTTATGCCTGTGACATAATCAATACCGTCTTTACTTCCCATCTGCATTTTTACAAAATGCGGACCGTTGATGTCCCATACATCACCGTCTATGCCTGTTATGATTTCCGCTTCACAGTCAAAATCGGCTGAAAATGTATATTTCATCGCTATATTATGCTGACGCGCTATACTTGCAAACCGCTCGCATATTACAGTAATATTTCCATGCTCCGTCT
>JBJEIU010000004.1:0-5301 GCA_051877355.1 Hominilimicola sp. | reverse complement strand
CAAAAGCCCTTATTTTTTCTATTCCCGAGTCCTTATCCTGAGCAGTTATCGTAAATGTTACATTTCCCGGTGTCGTATGCTTTACAAGCTCCTTGTATATCTGACCATCATCACTTAAAACATCTTCATAGGTTAAAACCTCAGGACTTACCGACCATCTTACAATCGGAGCAGTGTTGTCTATTCCGGTAATTACAGCTGTTTTTGGGCTTACCTGAGTAGGATCGTCGATGTCTGCACCTTCACTGAATGCAAGTACTGTAACAGTTCTTTCCGTAGTATCGGCAAATATGTCATCTCCGTATTCCCCGTCGGCATTGTAAATCTGTTCTATTCTGTAAACAAGCTTTTTATATCCCATTTCTTCACTGCCGCTGTCGCCTGATGCGGAATATGACATACCCTCCTCAAAGATAAGAGCGTTGGTATTATAAATTGTATTGAAATCATCAGGATTTATCGGCAGAAGTAAGGTGTGACTGTTAGCGTCACTCGGTTCAACAATCACATAATCTCCACTATATGCAGCTGCACAAATCATGTCATCATCATCATACGGAGTTAGTACCAAACTAGAATCCGTCCATTCCTTTTTAGCTCTAACGGCCTTTATATCACTTGCCGCGCCAAATGTAACACCGCTGACCGTTGCTGTAAGGTGATTTGTTCTGCCTAAATCATCAACGGTATATAAATCATAGTCACCATTTGCATTTGCCGCAAATGAATATTTATTGGAGTATGTCATAGCATACTGCTTTGCAAGCTCGATGTTTGCCGTTTCAACCTTTTCCGCCTCTGTCAAATCTTCAAACTCATCTATGCCCAATGTATTGTTTATAACAACATCACTGCTTGCATCAACAATTTTGTCCTGCGGAAGTGTATATACAGGTACATTATAGCTTACTGTTGCTATTGTCTTTGTTTCGGTTTTTACAGGGTTAGCCGATATTGTCAAAGAAAGCTCTGCATCCTCTGCTTTAAGAACATTCTCGTTAAATACTATGTCTGTACTGTTGCCAAGACTGTCAGCAGCACGCACACCCAAATACCATTCTCCTGTTACTCCCGAAATTGCCGCATTATAGGTAATACAGCTTTCGCCGTCCCATGTAGCTCTTTGGTTATTCACCTCTGAAACACTGAAATTTATGTTTTCAAGGTTATCTTGTAAATATTCGTCAGGAATTTCATTTCCATTATATTTATCGACGGGGATAAACGCAAATTTTACGGTGCCGTCCAATACATCATTTACCTTAACAGTTGCCGCTGCGTCCTTTCTTGCGCCGACTGTCTTTTCCGAAGTCTGTATATCTGCCGTAGGTGCAATCGTGTCAATTCCTTTTATTACAAGCTTAACATCTGTTTTATTTCCGGCAGTGTCGGAAACTGTAATGTTTGTGTCTGCATTTTCCTTTACGGTTATATCAAACACTCCGCCATTCGGCTCGCTGATATCAACCGCCGGATTTTCACATACTGCCGTAAAGCTGCTGTCAAGGCTATCGCTTACATACAGTTTTCCGCTTATGCTCCCTTTTGTATGGTAATCGTTTATAACCAAATTTGCAGTCGGTGCAGTATTGTCATAATAGAACATAATTTCATTATTTTTAACTGTTTTTAAGCTGATTTTTGACTTATCAGTATTCTTGCTGCATATTACTGTCTGAACAAACAATGTATTTGCTCCGTCTACAAATGACATTTGCGGTGCATCGACAGTAAGCTTTGCTGCAAGTGTATCAGGTATAGAATCTGACGGGCTGACACTGCCGGCATCAAGCCACTCGCCGTATTCTCCCGAAACTGTGCTTATTCTGTAATAAAGCTCCTGATCCTTTGCATAAGACGGATTTGCAAACGGTTCATTTATATCAAAACAAAGTTTAAAGCTATCACCTGAAATAAGCGGTCTGCCGGCAAAGCTAAGCTCGCTTTGTACATCAACCGTTCCTGTCGCTGATGCATTTCTTATGATAAATGCATCAGAAATTTTAGACGCCGATGCTCCATGTGTGTCAACAGCCGTAACCTTTAATGCATATACGCCGCTTGGAATATCGGATATGGTTACATTCTGAGAAAGTATTCCGTTGCTGACATTCAATGCAAATTCTTCATTTCCCTCAATATCCGTTCCGTCCGGATTTACAATCTTGCCCGTTGCCGATGCTACATCTGACGGATCAGTTGCATATACAGAAACTCTTTGCGTCAGACTGCTGGTATCGGCAGACGGAGCTGTCAGATTAATAGATGGGCCTTCATTGTCAAAAACAAAGTTTGTTGAAACATAGTTAATGTTTGTGCCCGACGGCGGAACTATTTTACATTCAAGAATGTATGTTCCATTAAGGCTCTTTGTTGCATTGTCCGTTGAGGTGTCAATAACACCGCTGTATTGTTTAAGGTCTGTAATATATGTGTTGTTGGCAGTGTTTTTCCAGCGATACCATATAGTATTATTGCTGTTTGTATCAACCGTTATGGTATAAGCCGGAAGAGGCTTATCAACATTCTTCGGTGTTATATCACAGGCTGTATCCTCGTTTTGAATATTAATATCCTTTGAAGATATATTCGTTTCGTTTCCGGCTTCATCTACGGCAAAATACACCATTCTTCCCGAAAAATTCTCGCCCTTATTAACTTTTATATATGCAGATACTCCATTTTCGGCATCTTTTTGGTCAATATATGCCCATCTGTCAAGGGTTGTGTCCATATCGCCGCTGGACTTCTGTACATTGTTTTCATCACAATCCGGTATTTCTGCAATGCTCTTTTTGGTGAACATATAATAGAGCCTGCCCGTACCCGATTTATCCGATATATTGACATTATATGTATTGCCCTTTGTTCCGTCTGTGTTTCGAGCCCCTTGTTTTTCCGTAACCGATATTTGGGGAGCTTTGTTGTCAAGCTTTATTCCCTTGTATACGCTCGAAAGCGTGTTTCCGGCAATATCCTCACCGCTAAGTACAAAATCATACTCGCCCTCTACCTTATCACGAAGTGCAAGAGTAATTGTTGTTTCATGATCCTTAGTTGCCGGCACTTTTTGTGTTACTGCCGGCGTACCATTGCCCTCCTTATTATATATATACAGTTTATTTGAGCCGTCGGTAAGGCTCATATTGCTGACGCTCGGCGGGCGTGTAGCGTCAGGCTTTTCAGGCTGTATATATATATCCTCACTCGGAACAGCTGAAAGTGTTACTGTCTTGTTCCATTTGTCAAGATCAACACCATTTGCCGGATTAATTGCTACTGTCGGACTTTTTGAGTCAATCTTGTGTGTGGACTTATAGTATCCATCTCTGTTGTCGTTCTGATTTGAAAAGCCGAGCTTATGGTTTTGTTCGTCCCACAGATAGTATGTAGTGCCGTCATACTCAATTCTTGCTTTTTCAAGAAACAGTGTTATTCCCTTATTTTCTGAATCTATATCTTTATCACATGCAAATGACAGTGTAATAGTATTTCCCGAATCTTCCTCATTTTCCGAATATCCCGAACCTATTGTCGTACTGCTTGCATTTTTCTCTGCCAACTCATAATCGCCAGCCTTAATGTATGCTTTATCAAATTCAAGCGTTTTGCCATTAAATTGATTACTGTCGAACATATTGTAATTGTCTGTAGACTTAATATTTGCCGTCACTGTGATTTCGTTCGAGCTTTGATTATAATAATAATTATCCTTTGCAGCAGTCATATAATTATCGCTGAAATGTACATTCTCTAAAGAAAATACATCTCTTATAATACGTGTTTCAGCAGAAAAAACTGTGTCTTGGTCTCCTGCTGTGCTTTGGGATGGAAATCTTAATTGGTATGTAAGCACAATTCTATTCAGATTATTGGCGTTCATATACGCCAAAAGTGTCGCCTTATTTATTGTATAGCCGTTATCGTTAAACGTTATACCTTTCTTTGCAAGCACACTTTGCTGTACTTGAGATCGGTCACCCATTGTACCTGAAACAGAAACGCTGAGCGTCGGAGCGCCGCCAAAGTTCAAACAATTATATGATCCTTCTCCTGTTGCTGACATTATAATTGAATAATTATCTTTTACTTCACCGTTCCATTCATGCGTTATACTTCCGCTTTCGCCCGCAGGGTCAAGATGGATGTCGTAGTTTAGTTCACTGTTATAATTCTATAATCCATAATAGTCAACTCTTCTTTCAACATTCTGGTTGATAGTATAGGATTTCGGGCCGCCGTCATCTACATCAATCGGCGTTCCGGTCTTTCTTTTGTCATCAGTTCCGGGCTTGCTCTCCATAAGCCGCATAGATTTGCCGTTATATTCAACATTAATGTATATATAGTGCATCCACAGACTATCCTTTGTCGAGTTCTCGAGCTTTACTTTATCAAGAGTCCATGGTGGTCTTGTTGTTTTCAATGTTGCTGTTGCTGTATCATTTCTTTTTGTGTTTGTTAGGTATGCATACTCTTCATTATTGTCGTCAAACGCAAAGGTTAACTGTATAGCATTTTTCTTGCTGCATCCCGCATCCTTTATATCGCAGACATCGACATATACGCTGTACGTAAACATCGGAGTATCTGCCGAAAAGGAAACTGTGGGAATAAGTGACAAGAGCATACAAGCCGTAATCAGCATGCTTAAAATCCTTTTCACCTTCATTTTTTAATCCTCCTTCTTATTCTGGTTCAAAATTGAAAACACTGATATTTTAAGAGCTTTCATTTGCATTTTTAAATAATACTCATCTTCAAACATTGCATAGTGAACCGCCGCACGGACAAATATAAAAATAAAACCGGAAAGAATATCGACAGGCAAACCAAGCTTAGGCGAAAGCTGGCGCGCATATTCGGTATAACGCTCGCTTACCCCCGCAAAAAACTTCTTACCGTGTTCAATATACTTCGGGTGAGTATAAATTTGGTGCATCAGACGATATTTTTTTCCGTGATTTTTTGCTGTCCAGTACGGAATTTCATTGATAAAACGCAAAATATCCTGTGGGTTTTCAGGCGCAAGCGCCATAAACTCGTCTTCAACCTTTGCCATACAATATGCGGTAGACTGCACGATAAGATCATCCACATTATTAAAATATGCATAAAGGTTTGCACTTGTCATACCGCAGTATTTTCCAAGTTCCTTTATGCCTGTGTCACGAAGACCGTTTTCACAGTAACATTCATAGCATTTTTCCATTATTTCTTTCTTTTTTTCTTCTCTGTATTCTGGGCTTCTCATAAAGCACCCTCCCTATATTTTGTTAATTGATAAATAAATTATACCAT
>JBJEIU010000003.1:0-5317 GCA_051877355.1 Hominilimicola sp. | reverse complement strand
GATTATATTGATTATATTGACCGCATAGAAAAGAAATCAGGTCAGATAAGCCTTATGTCAGATGATGAAAAATTTTTCGGAAGTGTGCCAAGTATCACAAAAGCGGGCGCAAACAGCGTGACCTTTACGGACGGAGCAATGTTCCCGTCAAGCTATGACCTGAGAACAATGGGTCTTGTAAGCTCAGTCAAAAATCAGGGCGCATGGGGTACCTGCTGGGCACATACGATGTATGCATCGTTGGAAAGCAATATTTTAAGATGTATGAAAACCACAGACTCAGCTGCGGAGAGCGGCGGTGTACCGACAGACATGACTTTGAGTCGTGGCGCGCTGACAATGACTCCAGGTTCATCAATGACGCTTGCTAAAAAAATCACTCCTGTAGGCACATCGAATAAGGCGGTTGTATGGATAAGCAGCGATGAAAGTGTTGCAACTGTAGATACAAACGGAACAATCCGCGCAGTAGGAGGCGGCTCAGCCAATATTTCGGCTGTGACGGTTTCAGGCGGTATCTGCGCTCAGTGCAGTGTTGTTGTTGAGGAAGATAACGTAGCTGAAACTATTTCCCTTGAGGAAACAAGAGTCAAAAAATCGGTCGGAGATGTGTTCATGGTGGCATATTCGGTAACTCCGATGAAGTCGGCATCAACCTCTCTCGGCTGGATAAGCGATAATACAAATGTGGCTGACGTAAATGAAAACGGCGTAATTACAGCAAAGTCAGATGGAACGGCGCAGATAAGCATTATATCTGATAAAGGCGAAATCAAGGATACTGTAACTGTCGTTGTCGGCAGCGGATTGAACTGCGCTATTCAGAATTTGGACGACAGCGGTCTTACATTCACTGATAACGTATTATCAGGCAATGTGACAGTGAAGATAAACAATAATGCTGCTTCGGAAAAATCTTCAACAATAATTCTTGCGGTATATGACAGCAACAACGTCTTGACGGGTCTAACATCCGTATCAAAGCAGCTATCATCAGGCGAGAATGAAGTTTTGTTCAGCGATATAGCCTTTGACGGCGTACAAACCGGTAGCTATACGTTAAAATGTCTTGCGTGGGATTCATTGACATGTATATCTCCGTTGTCAGCGGCAGCTGATAAGTAGCTTATTATTGATTAACCATGTTATATGGATAATTTAAATAAAAAAATCACTCTGCTTCGGCAGAGTGATTTTTTATATAATCGAAATATTATTCAACAGGATAAAGTCTGAGTTTTACTAATCTGTTGTATATTTTGTTACCCATAGGAAGCTGCTTGACTTCGTCGGCTGAAAGAATTCTCAGAGCGAATACAAGCAGAAAATATACTATAGCCGCAACTAATATCGCAATAATTGTTGCAATCAGATTAGCAACGAAGCCTGCACTTAAAACAAGAATAACCAGTTTATATATGCCGACTGCCGCCGCACCCATCACAATACCTGCAATAAGAGGCTTTACGACATATTTAACAGGCGCGATTTTCAGCTTGCAGTGCTTTTTCAGAACCATAAAGCATATTGCGCAGGAGATGAACTGACACGCAATGGAGCTTATTGCCGCACCATAAATATTTACTGACGGTATTCTGATAAGAAGCAGGTTAAGTATTATCTTGGCTATACAGCCGAACACAAGGCTTATTGCGGGTACGTATACCTTTCCGATACCTTGCAGAGAGCCTGTCATAGTCTGCGCAAGTGCTGCGAAGATAAGCGATACAGAAACAAGCTGCAAAAGCTCATAACCTTCAGATGCGCTGAAATATATGATTTTATAAATAGGCTCGGCAAGCGTTATAAGACCTATTGCGCATGGTAGTATAATAAGGATTGAAACAAGCAGCGAATAATTTACCTTTGCCGCCGCCTCTTTATAATTCTTTACAGCCAGCGCACCGGCAATTGACGGAACAAGCACAGTTGCAAAGGCGAAGTTTACTGCAAGGGGCATGTTATAGAGAATATCGCTCTTTGAAAGTAATCCCGAAAGTCTTGCGATTTCCTTAGTCATCTGCTCGGCTGTGGGATTAAAAATTGCCGCTGTGCTGCCATGCGCTGGAATTATGGTTGAAAACGCAATTTCAATACCGCGGCTTACTGTAGCTGTGTCTATAACACGATTTATGGCGGTTATAATTGAGCCTAACGAAATAGGAATACTCAGCATTAGAATGCTTATCATAAGACGTTTTCTGGAAACGGTTATTGTTTCAGCTGTGGAATTGGCGATATCCTCTTTTATGCTGCTCTTTCTTCTATAATAGAAATATACAAGATACAGAAAGCTGAGAACTGTCGCAACAGATGTGGCGAAGTTTGCCCATGATGCCATTATTTCGGGAGCAAGTCCGACTGACAGGTAAACGAATATGATGGTGAGCGAGCATTTTAAAATCTGCTCAATAACCTGCGAATTACTTGTTGCGCGCATATTCTTCATACCTGTGAAGTATCCGCGTATCACGGAGGATACACAGACAAAGAACAGAGATGGCGATAGCGCGCGCATTACGTATTGTGAACCGTCTATTTTTATCACGTGCTGCGCAAAAATATCTGCACCAAAGAATAGCACAAAGGTGGTCGCAAGTCCTATTACAGAGAACAGCAGCATGGCTGTTTTGAAAATCTTGTGAGCGCCTGCGTAGTCCTTAAGCGCAACTCTTTCGGATACCATTTTTGAAATTGCGTTGGGTATACCGACAGAGGATATTGCAAGCAGCACTGTGTAAATCTGAAATCCCACATTGTAAAATCCAAGTCCTTCATCGCCGAATCCGTCGATGTTGGTAATTACAATTCTGTAAATCATTCCGAACAGCTTTACGATTATCTGTGAAATCAGAATGACCGTAACATTATTCATAAAGGATTGGCTTGTTTCTTTTTTTGTATTTTCCATAATATGTTTCTCCTTATTAAACGTATGTTTTACATTATATATCTAAATTTAAACTTAATCAAGTCCTGTCACAAAAAATTAAACTAAAAGTATATAAATAAGTCAATTTTCGTCATTTTCACTTGACATGGTTAAAATATAAGGTTAAAATATAATAAGATATGTATATTTTAATGGAGGAATAGATAATGGATACAATGCAAGGATTAAAGCGTACGCACTACTGCGGCGATGTGGAAGGCATCGGCAGTGAGGTGGTAGTAGGCGGTTATGTACAGAAGATAAGGAATTTGGGAAACCTTATATTTATAGATTTGAGGGACAGGACAGGTATTGTACAGCTTGCCTTTGATGACGCGACAGACAGAGAGATATTCGAAAAGGCGTCTTCATGTCACAGCGAATATGTGCTTATGGCAAAGGGTGTTGTGCGCGAAAGAGAAAGCAAAAATCTCACAATCAAGACAGGTAATATAGAGATTGACGTAAAGGATTTGAGAGTTCTTGCCAAGGCGCAGACTCCGCCCTTTGAAATTGTTGACGATACAAACGTAAATGAGGAATTGAGATTAAAGTACCGTTATCTTGACCTTAGAAGAAAGGTTTTGCAGGATAATCTTATGATGAGAAGTAAGATTGCAAAATCTGCAAGAGATTATTTCTATGAAAACGGATTTATAGAAATAGAAACTCCGATGATGATCAAGTCGACGCCTGAGGGGGCGAGAGATTATCTTGTTCCGTCAAGAGTACACCACGGCAAATTCTACGCACTTCCGCAGTCACCGCAGATGTATAAGCAGCTTCTTATGATTGCAGGATTTGACAGATATATCCAGCTTGCGCGCTGCTTCCGCGATGAGGATTTAAGAGCTGACAGACAGCCCGAATTTACACAGATTGACCTTGAAATGTCCTTTGTCGATGTTGAGGATATTCTAGAAATAGGCGAGGGCTTCATAAAGAGATTATTCAAGGACGTGCTTAATGTTGATATTTCTACTCCGCTTCCGAGACTTACCTATAAGGAAGCAATGGACAGATACGGCTCCGATAAGCCCGACACACGTTTTGGTATGGAAATTCAAGATATATCTGACCTTGTTAAGGACTGCGGCTTTGGTGTGTTTACATCAGCGATTGAAGCGGGCGGAAGTGTAAGAGCGATTGTGGCAAAGGATGCCGCAAAGACGCTTACGAGAAAGGAAATAGACAAGCTTACGGAATATGTGCGTGGTATCGGTGCAAAGGGACTTGCTTTTGTGCGCTGGGTTGAGGATGATCCGTCATGCGGCTTTGCAAAATTCCTTGGCGACGGAGAACTGGATGCAATACTTGACAGAGTAGGTGCGCAGAAGGGTGACGTGGTGCTTATCGTTGCGGATAAGAATAAGGTTACGCTTCCCGTGCTTGGGGCACTTCGTTTAAAGGTTGCAAAACAGCTTGACATTATTCCCGAGGGCTATAACTTCCTGTGGATTACGGAATTCCCGTTCTTCGAGTATGATGAGGACAGCGATACATGGGTTGCTATGCACCATCCGTTCACAATGCCTATGGACGAGTGTATTCAGTATCTTGACACTGACCCCGGTAAGGTAATTGCAAAGGCTTATGACCTTGTATTAAACGGCACGGAGCTTTCAAGCGGTTCAATCAGAATTACTGATTATGAGCTTCAGCAGAAGATGTTCCAGGCTCTTGGACTTTCAGACGAAGAAATTGAGGCAAAATTCGGTTTCCTTGTAGAAGCCTATAAATATGGCGCAGCGCCTCACGGCGGTATGGGTATAGGTCTTGACAGACTTGCCATGATTATGACGGGCAACGACAGTCTGCGCGATGTAACTGCGTTCCCGAAAGTTCAGAACGCTTCTGAACTTATGTCGGGCGCTCCGAATGTTGTTGATGAGGAACAGCTTAAGGAGCTTGCCATAAGCATAATTCCTGACAAGAAAGAAAATTAATATTCTGTTCATAAAGAATTAATAAAATTTTTGTATAATATTTGCATAATATATGAACCGCTTCGGCGGTTCATATAATTTAATTTTGAAACGGAGAGTATTGCAAGTGATTACTATTTCCAACCTGACAAAGAAATACGGCGATAAATATGCCCTTGACAATATCAGCTTTGACGTAAAAAAAGGCGAGGTATTGGGTTTTCTGGGACCAAACGGCGCAGGAAAGTCTACTACAATGAATATTATAACGGGGTATACCGCATACACGGACGGCTCTGTTAAAGTTGACGGATATGATATTATCGAACATCCAATTGAGGTGAAGAAGCGTATAGGGTATCTTCCCGAAATTCCGCCGCTTTATGTTGATATGGTGGTATGGGACTACCTTGAATTTGTGTATGAACTAAAAAAAATCAAGACGGACGATAAAAGCAAG
>JBJEIU010000002.1:0-5338 GCA_051877355.1 Hominilimicola sp. | reverse complement strand
AATTATGATTGAATTCTCCTGCAATGACTTATTTTCCAGAAGATACGCCTTATCGCCTGATGTTACAAAAAGCCGATACAGGAATACGTCCACCTTTTCTCCATCTGAAATCGGCTGTTCATCAAGTCCCCTTTTGGCTGTCAGAACCGTATTGCCTGTACGTACAGTTAACTCTATGCTGTTTCCGCGAAATGCGGTTCTTTCCACAACTCCCTCGGCTGCCGAGCTTTTATACTTCTGTACCTCGCCCTTTTTCGTTACTTTCACAAATTCGGGACGGACAATTGCCTTGTCTGCGTTTTCGATTTGTTCAAAGGTCTTGAATTTCGTGTAATCCTCCACAAATGAAGTCTGACCGAAAAATGACGCCGTAAATGCCGTCTGCGGGTTCTGGTAAATCTCAAAGGGCGTGCCGACCTGTTCAACTCTGCCCTTATTCGTAATAATGATTTCGTCTGCGACCTCTATTGCCTCGTCCTGGTCATGGGTTACAAATATACTCGTCACACCAAGTTTTTCAATCATATCTTTAAGCCAGCTTCTCAACTCCTGCCTTACCTTTGCATCAATAGCCGCAAACGGCTCGTCAAGCAGCAAAAGCTGCGGATTGGGCGCAAGCGCCCTTGCAAACGCTACCCTCTGCCGTTGTCCGCCCGAAAGCTGACTGGGGTATCTTTTTTCAAGTCCCTCAAGTCCGATAAGGCTTATAAGCTCCTTTACCCTTTCATCCGTTTTCTTTTTATCGGTTTTCTGAACGCGCAGTCCGAACGCAATATTATCATACACAGTCATATAGCGGAACAGTGCGTAATTCTGAAATACAAAGCCAATGCCGCGCTTGCTCGCCGGAATATCGTTTATGACCTTACCGTCAATTATAATCTCGCCGCTGTCAGGCGTTTCAAGTCCGGCAATCATACGCAGAATTGTTGTTTTGCCGCTTCCCGACGGTCCTAAAAGTCCGATAAGCTTTCCCTTTTCAACACCGAAGCTGACATTGTCCGAGGCTTTATAATCACCGAAGCTTTTATTAATATTCTTTAATTCAACATACATTACTCTGTCCTCTTTCCTCTGTATTCCACAATGCTGCGGATAATCAGTATTATAATCGCCATGATGACAAGAATTGATGCCACTGCAAATGCAGGAACATACTTAAATTCATTGAACAAAATCTCAACATGCAGCGGAAGTGTATTTGTCTTTCCTCGAAGATGTCCCGAAAGAACTGATACCGCGCCAAACTCGCCCATAGCTCTCGCCGCGCACAGCACCACGCCGTACAGAAACGCCCATTTTATATGAGGGAATGTTATTTTTCTGAAAATCGTAAAACCCTTTGCGCCCATCAGCGCCGCGGCTTCCTCCTCGTCTGTTCCCTGGGCTTCAAGAACAGGTATCAGCTCTCTTGAAATAAACGGGAATGTCACAAACACCGTTGCAAGCACTATTCCCGGTATTGCAAACACAATTTTTATATCCCACTGCTGCAAATACGGATACAGTATACTCTGTCTGCCAAAGGTCAGAACAAATATAAGACCTGCTATTATCGGCGACACCGTTACGGGAACATCTATAAAGGTTGTCAGCAATTTTTTACCTTTAAAATGAAATTTTGTCACCGCCCATGCTGCAAAAAGACCGAATATAGTATTTATTGCTACCGCTACAACCATAGCCTCCACCGTTAGCCATATCGCGCTTATGGTGTATTCATCTGTTACGGCTTGCTTATAGGTTTCCCAGCCCTGCTTGAGCGCTTCGGCGATTACCGTGTATAAAGGAAGTATCAGAAATAAAACTGCAAACAATACGCTTATGCCGATTAAAATCCATTTTACAATTTTTGAACCTGCTTTATTGTTCTGCATTTCATCAGCCTCCTTTAATAATCTTTGTATTCCTTGCCTGAATTAAATTCACCAGAAACAAGAGAGCAAACGAAGCTATCAGCATTACAAGCGCAATAGCCGTTGCGCTGGCGTAATCATATTCCTGTAATTCAGACATTATTATTAGCGGCGTTATTTCCGTTTCGTACGGCTTGTTTCCCGCTATAAACACTACGCTGCCGTATTCTCCTATACATCTTCCGAATGCAAGTCCGAAGCCCGTAAGCGCGGCCGGCAGAATTTCAGGAAGAATTATTTTTCTGAATATCTTTGCTCTGCCTGCGCCGAGCACTCCCGCAGCTTCTTCATATGACGAATCCAGCTTTTCAAGTACCGGCTGAACAGCACGCACAACAAAAGGTATTCCGATAAATATAAGCGCTACTGTTATGCCAATTCTTGTATATGCTATCTTAATTCCGAATTTTGTAAAAAATTCGCCTATAAGTCCCGTATCCGCCGTAAGCGCCGTAAGGGAAATGCCTGCCACCGCTGTCGGCAATGCGAACGGAAGCTCTATCATTCCGTCAAGAAGTCTTTTCAGCGGAAAATTATATCTGACAAGCACCCATGCAAGAACTACTCCCATAACCGCATTTATAACCGAAGCGACAAACGCCGTCAGAAAGCTGACTTTAAAACTTGCCAACACGCGCGGACGCGTTATTACCTCAATTATCTGCCCTAAATTCATATGCGCGGTATAAATTACAAGCGATGCAAGCGGAATAAGAACTATGATGCTTAGTATGGAGATTGTTACCCCCATACTCAGTCCAAACCCCGGAATTACCCTTTTGCTCCTCTTTTTTCTCATGAATTATTCCTTCTTTTCATAAATTTGGTCAAATACTCCGCCGTCTGCAAAATGCGTTTCCTGAGCCTTATCCCAGCCGCCAAAATCGTTTATTGTAACAAGGTTTATATCTAAATCGAACGTGTCGGCATATTCCTGCAAAATCTCTTCATTTGACGGACGGTAAAAGTTGTCGCCTGCAATTCTCTGCGCCTCATCTGAACACAGATACTGCAAATATTCCGTTGCGGCTTCTCTTGTGCCTCTCTTGTCAACCACCTCATCAACAACGGCAACAGACGGCTGCGCAAGAATACTTATGCTCGGAGTAACAATTTCATAATCATCAGGATAATCCTGAATTGACAGATAAGCTTCGTTTTCCCATGCAATAAGCACATCACCCTGTCCGTTCTCAACAAAGGACGTTGTCGCACCTCTTGCGCCTGAGTCAAGCACAAGCACATTCTCATACAGCTTCTTTATAAACTCCTTAATCTGCGCTTCATCGCCGTTATACAGCTTATCGGCATATGCCCATGCGGCAAGGTAATTCCATCTTGCTCCGCCTGAGGTTTTCGGGTTTGGAGTGATTACACCGACACCGTCCTTAACCAAATCTCCCCAATCCTGTATATTCTTCGGATTACCCTTTCTTACAAGGAATACAATCGTTGACGTATACGGTGAGCTGTCCTTGTCAAATTCATTCACCCAACCCTCCTCTATAAGTCCTGCGTCCTGAACTGCCTTTACGTCATACTCAAGAGCAAGCGTTACAACGTCTGCTTCAAGTCCGTTTGCAACCTCAAGCGCCTGCTTTCCGCTGCCTCCATGAGACTGCGTGATTTCAACGTCCTGTCCTGTTTTTTCTTTCCAGTGCTTTGCAAACACTTCGTTATATGCTGCGTAAAGCTCGCGTGTAGGGTCATATGACACGTTCGTCAAAGTAACCTTTTCCGCCGTTGCCGCTGTATTATCAGCAGACTCCTTACTTCCCTGTGCTCCGCAGCCTGCAAGGGCTGTCACTGCTAAAATTGATGTTAATGCTATGCTAAATATTTTCTTTTTCATAATTATGTACCTCTTTTCCTAATATATAAAATCTATTACTTACTGCTTTTTTAATCTGTATCACAAGCAACAGCACATCTTACCACCGGCGGATACATAAAATATGTTACAGTTTTTCCTTCTTTTCATTTTACATTCCTCCAATCTAAACAGAAACAATAATTCATATTTTTTCTATATGAATACTTCTATTTGATATGTTCAAATTATAGTATCATTTTCCCATTTTGTCAATGAATGGATATATGAAAAATTTTTAAACTTTTTCATATACGCAAAAAACCTCCTGCGGCAAAGCCGCAAGAGGTTTCGTTGTTTATTTAGCTGTGTCCGCTCACGAAAAGAGCCGTATTTTATGAAAGCATCAGAACAATTTCAAGCACTATTACAATTGCGCTTAAGATACTCAGTACAGTAACGCCAAGCACACACTTTTTCTTAAGTCTTGCAAATGCTGTTTCAAGGTCTGACACAGCATTCTTGGTGTTAAGCTGTGTATTTTTCAGGTCAAACACGCTGTCATTAAGCTTGGAAACAGAATTAACAGCCTGCTTTATCTCCGAAACACCGTTTCCTACCGTTTCAACCGCTTCCTTAATCTCGGAATAATTCAGTCCGTGCTCGTTCATTCTTTCCTTAGCCTGCATTTCTGCAACGTTTAGCTTCTCCGAAATTGCTTTTAGCTTTTCAGAAAGCGTAGATACATCATCTGACACATTCTGAATTCTTATTTCCACATCGTCAAACCTTTCAGACATTTCCGATAATGAACGCGCGCCTTCCTTTATCTCGTCAATCTTATGGGTAGAAGTCTGCACGGAATTTTTCACTGAATTTTTAATTTTGTCGGCTGTGCTGTCTTCTTCCGTTTCTTCACCGGCTTCTTCCACGTTATGTTCATCTTCCATTTTGGCTTTGAACATATCCATTTTACTCACAACGGTATCCTTCAGGTTCTTTGCGCTGCTCCCAATATCGCCCGCTGTTTTTCTGAATTTGTCAATAACATTCTGAATATTTATTGTTTCATTCAGATTAATTCTCTGCGTATTCTCCACAGGCTCAGCATCGTCATTCATCTTTATATCGGCATTTTTAAGAAATTCCTCATATTCCTCATCACTGCCGCTGTAGAACGCGTCTTGACCCTCGTATGATTCTATATTCATATCCTTTTTCTTATACATACAGTCACCCTTTTCAAAACGAATTTTATCCACACAGTAATTTATTCAGCATTGCTGTCGTCAGACGGTTTCTTTGCCTTTATTGTAACAACATTCACGCTGTCATCAATATCTTCATCTGAAATATCCTCTGTATTATACAGCTTTACACCGCACTTTGCACAATATGCGTCGTCAGCGTGATTATATGCACCGCATCTTGAACATCTTACAGTTTCCTTAAGCTGAGCAAGCTGCTCCTTAAGTTCCGCAATCTCTTCTGAAAGAGCGTCAATCTTACCGCATTTTTCAGCAACAAAATCACAGCACACGTCATTTGTGTCGGTGTACTTTTCATATACCGCTTTACCGATTTCAGCATAGATATCGTTGATTTTGTCATT
>JBJEIU010000001.1:0-5375 GCA_051877355.1 Hominilimicola sp. | reverse complement strand
GCTCCAGCGCCGACCAGTCCTCAATTCTGCCCTCCTTAATGGCAAGGTCAATCTCGGCAACGCGCCGCACCATCCACACAAGCGCCCTTTCGCTAAAACCCCTCGCGCCGTCAATATACTTCCTCGCGATAAACGGCGCAACACCTAATTCCGCCGCGATTTCGCCCTGTGACGCACCCTGCATCACCTTAACATGAAGCATTTTCTCAAAGGTGGAAAACATCAGATACATCAGCGTAAACGCACTCTCGCGGACGGTTTTCAAATCCGTCAGCGTTGCCATAGCCTTTTGGGTGTTCCCCGCCATAATCGCGTCCGTCAGCTCGAACACTATAACCTGCATGGACTTGGACACCACGCGGTCAATATCGCTCTTATAAATCTCCTCGCCGCAGAAATCCAGCAGCTTTTGCAGCTCATTATTTATATTATTAAGTCCCGGATCGCACAGGGTTATGAGGTAATAGGCGTTTTCCTTGCTCATACGCTTTTTCGCGTTAAGGCACTGCTTTACAACCCATGTGACCAAATCCGCGTCGCTTAGATACGCAAATTCAACCGCTGTACCCGCCTTTGCCGCCGCCTTATACAGCGCGCTGCGCTTGTCCACGCTTGACTCGTCAAACACAACTACGGTATCGTCCGATATACGCTTGAATTTTTCCGTCCAAAACTCATTTTTTTCCTCGGTACTCGGGCCTCCCGTTGTACGCTTGGAGGAAAAAATTCCGCTGTCCTTGATGTGTATCAGCTTTTTATCCGTCATCATCGGAAAGCTTTCCCACGCGTCGTCATATTCCGAAAAAGGCACGTCCGCGCCGTCAAGCTTTATATGGTTAAACTCGGGAAAGCCGCCGTCGGGCACGCAGTCCGTCACACGCTTTACATACATTTCGCGCAGAAAATCCTCCTCGCCGTAAAACACATACAAGGGTGACAAAACGCCGTCTTTAAGCTGTTTTTTAAGTTTCAATAAATCGTCATTCTTTTTTACCGCCATAGCTATCTCCTGTTAAAAGTTTCTATATCCACACTGCCGTCTTTCTCAATCGTGAACCGCACATCGCCGTCATAGTCGGTACGGTAAAGCTCCGCACCCTCCAGATTTTCCAGCACCTCGTCATTTGGCAGCGCGTATTCATTATCCTCGCCCACGCTTATTACGGCATACTCCGGCGTGACCGCCTCCACCCATTCACGGCTTGTAGCAGTTTTTGAGCCGTGGTGCGCCACCTTTAATAAATCCGCGTGCATCACATTACCCGTGTCAAGCAGGCACTTTTCCGCAAACGCGGACATATCGCCTGTGAACATTGCCGAAAATCCGCCGTACTCCACGTAGTATATGTATGAGGTGTCGTTCTCGTCATCGCTTATCTCCGTCTTTTTAGCCGGCGGAATAATGCGGACTGTCATGCCGTTATTATATGTAAGAAGTGTTTCCTCTGATATATAATGCACGGTCGTGCCGTTTTCCGCCGCGGCATTTTCAAGCGCAACTCTCCATTCGCTGCCCTCCATATTGTCGGGCAAAAACAAATTCCTCACCTTTATATTCTCCATTGCGGCGATAATTCCCTGCACATGGTCTTGATGATAATGACTTACAAATGCGCTGTCCACCATGGTTATCCCCTCTGTTTCAAGGTATTCAAGATACACCGCTTCACCGGGGTTATAGTCGGAATATACATTTCCGCCGCCACCGTCTATAAGCACATTGAACCTGTGCGGCGCGCTGATAAGAGCGCCGTCACCCTGTCCCACGTTGACAAAGGTTATTTCCACATCATTAAGCTGCGTGAACTCGCAAATCACCGCTGACACCGTTAGCGCCGCAGCCACAAACAGCGCAATTTGAGCGTGTTGTTTCTTATTTTTAGTATACTTGACCGCCGCAACCATTATGAACAGATATATAATAAGAAATAAAATGCCCGGCTTCGGCAGCGCGATATTGAGAAATCTTATTTTATCAATCAATATCGGCACATATTTAAGCACAAACAGCATATAGCTTGCGGCTTGGCGGATAACGGGCGCGGCATGGAAAATTGCCAGCATTGCTATGAGCAGCGGCGACAGCACAAGCAGCACCGCAACGCACGGCAGCATAATAAAGGACACCAATATCGAATAAAACGACACATCATTGAAAAAGTATGCCGTAATCGGTATCAGTCCTACAGTACAGATTAACCCAATCGCCACCATCCGCCGTATATATTTCACTCTGATAAATTTCAGTTTGCCGTACACGCAGTCATAGAAGTAATATATAAGAATACTTGAAAGCATTGACATTATAAATCCCACATCGAAATACACAAGCGGATTTACAAGCCCCATGACAATCGCCGTAATGCCGATTGCGTCAAGGTAATACACGTATCCGTAGCGCAGCTTCAAAAACGTAATCAGCGCAAGCATTATACTAAGCTTTAAAAACACGCTGCTCCGGAAATTTACAGACGCATATATAATAAGAAGAAACACAGTTATTATATCACGCTTTTTCTTGTCAAACACGCCCAGAACAAGCGTCACAAGCGACATGAACATCATGACATGTAGAAACGCGGGATAATAAAAGCGTTTAAGTCCTGTTCTTTGGAGCACTCTGTCAAAGTCATCGGAAAATTCCTTTTTGTTGCCCGTAAGCACCGCTTTCATTATGGCGCAGTAATCGTCCTTATAGTTATCATTTATTACATCAGAAGCAAAATTTTTCACACTCATTCCGAGCGCGTACGGCGAATAATCCTTTATCTTTTCGGAAGAAAGCTGCACATCGGAGGAATAAATTCTGAAAAATATACCCTTGCTCTTGTAATATCTGCTGAAATCAAAGCCGTTTTCATTCATCTTTGACGGCATGTCCTCTACAAATCCGCCGAAAGTAACAGTATCGCCATACCGAAATCCTGATTCGGCTGTAAGGAGAATATTTTCCTTTACCTTTTTCTCTGTATCCGCGTGACTGATGTTTCTCACACTCACCACATACTGCACATTCCCGCGGCTTTGCGCGGGTATTTCCGAAATGCGCCCCGTAAGCGTGACGTAGCGTCCGATGTATCCGGACAAATCCATTCTGTCAGTGCTTTCGCTGTAACGGCACAGAATAACGCCCATGACCAGCGCAAGCATCATAATCAGTATTTTTATATTAAATTTATGTTTAAAAATCGCTTTAATTGTCAATACCAATATAAGGGATAAGATGAAGATTACGGCAAATCCGGGCGCAATTCTTTCACTAAGGTATATCCCCACGGCAAAGAACACCGCAATTCTGATGTATTCAACCATATATGTAACTCCTCTATATGGTTTATTATATCAAATAGGCGTTTCCTTTGCAATTAAATGTAACTTTTGTAATGTTTGTAATGTTATTGTAACATAAAAATAGTCGGTTCAGCAGTTTCCTTTGTAATTCAGCTGTAACATAAGCGTTTTTAAGTAATTTTTCAGAAAATTCATTTTTGTTAAAAATTACATTGTAAACATATATTAAACTGTTTTTATAGGACTTTTTGCACAAAACACAGCTATGTTTTTGTTACAAAACGCACATTTATATTACTATTTTGTTACAAAACGAATACAAATAAATTAAAAAAAGTGTTGACAAATGATTTAATATGGTGTATAATCCCCTTTGTAATGATTTGGAAACATTTTAGTAATCAAAACGAAATTTAAGTAAGGTTCTTGAAATATACCTTGCTTGAAATATTAGGAGGTTTTAATTTATGAGGAACTTTAAGCATTCAATTATCGCTGTTATAGCGGTTGCAATGATAAGTTCACTTGCGGCAGCTCAGGCTGCGGACTTAAACAATTCGAAAATTGAAAGAGAACAGAGAATAAACGCTGCGTCTTCTCAGCAGAATATCACAATCGCTGAAAAGGAGCTTACAGACGCAGTAAAGGGTACTGCGGAAATATCAACAGAGCCTGAAACTGCTCCGGAGGAAACTGTACCTGAGAGCGAAATCGCTGCAAAGAGCTTCTATCCGCTCGGATATGTACTTATATCAAACGGAACACTTGGAGTAAGAGAAACTCCGTCAGACGAGGCTGCTGTTATTGACCAGATTGAGGTATGCACAGAGGTTGAAGTAATGGAAAGCTCAGAGGGTTGGTACAAGATTTCTTATGCAGGCGGCAGCACAGGCTATGTTCCAAGCGACTCAATCACACAGGACAAGTCAGAAGCCGAAGATGTAAAGAAGAGCTTCACAAACTATAGAATTGCTCAAGTAACACTTTCTGGCGATTCCGTAAGAGTAAGAAAAGAAGCAAATACAGATTCTGATATTATTACCGAGCTTTCAGACGGTACTTATGTATATGTACTTGCAGGCGACGGTGACTTCATAAAAGTTTGCTATGGCGATGATTATGCGGAAGGATATGTTATAAACACTTCACTTCAGTTCACAGGCGAATGGATTGAAAAGGATACAATTGCTCAGAAACAAAAGGAAATCGCAGACGCAAAAGCAGCCGCAGCAAGAGCAGAGGAGATTGCTCGTCAGAACGCAGCTGCAGCAGGCAATTCAACTCAGGAAGCAGCTCCGGCAGCTTCAACGGCAGTTACAGAAGGATCTTCTTCAAAGGGACAGGCTATTGTCAATACTGCAATGAAGTATCTTGGTGTTCCATACGTATGGGGTGGTACTTCTCCAAGCGGGTTTGACTGCTCAGGTCTTGTACAGTATGTCTGCCGCGCAAACGGCATCAGCGTAAACCGCGTAGCTGCTGACCAGAGAAATAACGGAACATATGTAAGCCGTGAAAATCTACAGCCGGGCGACCTTGTATTCTTTGCTAACAGCGGCGGTATCCACCATGTTGGTATCTATATCGGTAACGGCAATATGATTCATGCTCCTCAGACAGGCGATGTTGTAAAGATTTCTTCAATTAATACTGAATATCGTATCTCTCAGTATGCAGGTGCTGTAAGAGTATATTAATCAGCAGTAAAAAAGGTCGTTTTAAAAAAACGACCTTTTTATATTGACATTTTTGTGTTATTGTGGTATTATAGTTAAGTAGTATTTTTGCCGATGTGGTGGAATTGGCAGACGCGCGGGACTCAAAATCCCGTGATGGCAACATCGTGTGGGTTCGACCCCCACCATCGGCACCATAGTAAAATGGCTTGAAACCTTGGGTTTCAGGTCATTTTTTATTTTTGAAGAAGAAAATATATTTTATACAAATCTGATTTTACCACTACTTTACCACTACTTTTTATTTACGCAGTAAAAGGCTTTAATATATTTGACATTGTACCAATAGCCTTTCTTTTTTCCTCTATATCAGGGTGTAAATAGAAATTTGCGGTTGTAGCCATTGTC